>NZ_SGWF01000021.1:0-110886 GCF_013337105.1 Paenibacillus sp. JMULE4 | reverse complement strand
TGCATAAAATGATAGATCATATTTTCAGCTAAATTGTATAAATTATTGTTGACAATAATGTTGGAATAGAAATATACTAAAGTTAGCTATCTGGGGAAGGAGTATTTGGCGTACAATGCTAAATGAAGCTACATTACTGAACGAAGAAGAATGCTATCTCCGATTGAAGGAGGATATATGCCGCGGGATTCTGATGCCCAACCAGCACCTTGTGGAATTGGATTTGGCGAAATCATATGGTGCCGGACGCGCGGCGATACGGACTGCATTGGCGCGCTTGGAGCAAGAGGGCTTGGTAGAGCGGGAACGCTATCGCGGAGCGCGTGTCCGTCTCGTCACGGAGGAAGAAGCGATAGAAATCCTCGAGGTACGTACAGCTTTAGAAGGCCTAGCCGCTCGTCGCGCCGCAGAAAATGCAACAGACGAGGACGAGGGTGTTCTTCAGGACATTTTACATGAAATGAAATATATTATGAGGCAAACGATCTGCTGAAATATTCAGATTGCAACACAAGGCTTCATCACATGCTCATTAAAATGTCGGGGAATAAGACCGCAGCGAAGGTTTTGGATACGCTCAATTCACAGAGTGTTCGTTTTCAGTATAAAACGATTTTGCAACGGGGGCGGCCTGATAAATCATACGAAGATCATCGGGCGATCGTTGAAGCTGTAATCCGACGTGATCCTGATGCGGCAGAACAAGCCATGCGCCTGCACCTCGGCCGGATTTTAAACGGGTTGCGAGATTTATTTTAGACGTTTTTGTTCTTAAAGTGAATGTTTAACGTGAGTGGGGTGAGGGAATGGCTCGTCGAAAAAGTATTGAGATTAAAGGGGTAAATCATCACGGAACGATTCCGATTCCCTTGGGGGCGAAAGTGGGTCGATTTGTCTTCTCTTCTGCGATTGCCGGGGTTGACCCGGCAATCGGCAAGATTCCGGATGAGCCGGAAAAACAAATTGAGCTAGTCTTTGATCACGTTCATCGCTTCATGGAGGTTGCCGGAGGAACTTCAGCCGATATCGGGAGAATGACGGTTTATCTCCAGGATGAGCAGTATCGGGACTTGGTCAATCAGGCATGGGTGAGCATGTTTCCCGATGCTGCCAATCGGCCTGCGCGACATACGGTAGTGAAGGATTTGCGGGCGGGAGCGCTCGTGCAAGTTGAAATCACAGCTGTTTTACGCGAGGAAGCGTGAAAGGATTTTTGCTGCCGTTTCTCGTATGAAGATTTGAAAGGGGTTTCATTTATGAAGCGTTTAGATTCAGGACGCTCCCAGACATTTTAGTGGTTGTAGGAAACGATCAGGCCAACATTTCATTGAAAAGATGATGATCGAGGGGGTTGATGTCTCTAAAGCTTAGTATCTGGAATACGTTACAGGGTATCGGTCTCCCGCCGGTACGGGATCAGGAATGACTTTTGCAGTCTGGAAGCAAGAGATTCTGTGGAACTGCCGTCATCGATGCAAACGGATGCAGGTACATTGGGTTGGGAGGTAATCAAATGGCGAGGATACATAATTTAAGAAATGGTATTGATCAAGAAATGCTTAATGAAATAAAGAAAAATTTGAAGAAGGATTGTTCCCTCAATGGATTTTAACAGATCCGGATATTTATGCTTTGGAAGTGGATAGGATATTCGGATACACATGGCAATATTTAGGGCATGAGTCGGAATTAAAGGAACCAGGGGACTATGTCACCAGATGGTTGTTGGATGATCCTGTGTTGTTAATCAAAAACAAACAGGGAGAAATCAATGCCTTTTTGAATTCTTGTACCCATAGAGGAACACATTTATGTACGGCCGATTCAGGAAATAAGAAAGCGTTTACATGCCCATTTCATGGCTGGACGTTTAATACGGAGGGAGAACTGATTGGAGTCGTTGCAGGCGACAAGGTCTATGGCCAAAAATTGAATAAGAAAGAGTGGTCGCTGCGCAAGATTCCCCGAGTTGAGACATATAAGGGTATGATTTTCGGCAATATGGACAAAAATGCAATGTCTTTGGATGAGTATCTCGGGGAACTCAAATGGTATCTTGACATTATTTTAGGACGAAGCGACGGAGGAATGGAGGTCAAAGGAGGTCCTCAGCGCTGGGTTGTAAACACGAATTGGAAGTTAACGGCGGAAAACTTCGGGGGCGACCCCTATCATGTAGCAACTACTCACAGATCTACCGTTGAACTTGGCATAAGTCCCAAGGACCCGCTATATTCCAGTTATGGCCATCAAGTCAAGTTAAATCATGGACATTGTGTAAACGTAAGTACAGTCGTGCCCGGTTTAAATATGCCGCCTTATCAAGGGCTGCCTAAAGAAATGTGGCCCATGTTTGAAAGGAACTTATCCAAAGAACAGTTGGAGGTTTATAAAAAGACCACCGTGATCGTCGGTTCTTGCTTCCCGAATCTTTCTTTCCATTGTCCGGTGCATGGAAGTGAAGGTCACTTGCACAATTATTTAACTTTGCGTATATGGCGTCCAATGGGGCCGGACAAAATTGAAATATGGTCTTGGTTCTTGATCGATAAAGCTGCACCGGAAGCGTATAAAATGGATTCGTATAAAGGCTATGTGGCTTCGTTTGGTCCATCGGGAACTTTAGAGGCGGACGATACGGAAATCTGGACTCGGGTGGTTCAGGCAAGCAAGGGGAGAATGGCTCGCGATAAGGACCTTAGTTATAATAATCTGCTTAACTATATGATGGGTATGGATGAAGTGTTGCCGGATGAATCGTGGCCGGGACCCGGTGTCGCTTACCCGACATGTTATGTGGATGCCGCCTTGAGAGGGATGCATGACTATTGGTTGGAACTGATGACAAGCGATTTGAAAGATGATAGTAAATGGAACGATTGAAATCGGTAAGAAAAAGGGGAGAAAAGGAGGGGATGGTTATGAATTATGAGCTGCACTACCAAATAACGAATTTTCTCAACACTGAAGCGCTTTTATTGGATAATAGGGAGTTCGAGGATTGGTTGGAACTGCTTACGGATGATGTTGTTTATCGGATGCCTGTACGGGTCACGAAGGAATCCAAAGACGGTTTCGATAAAAATAATGATATGGCTTATTATGAGGAAACCAAGAAATCTTTGACAACACGAGTAAAAAGACTTAGAACCGGCTCGGCATGGGCCGAGGATCCTCCGCTGCGTACACGCCATTTTGTATCCAATATTATTATTAAAGAAGGTACATCCAGTAACGAGTTAAAAGTACAAAGTTATTTTTCGTTTCAACGAAGCAGGGGAGTTGATCATGCCGTAGAGCAAATTTTTGGCGAGCGTTTAGATGTATTGCGCAACATCGGTGGAGATTGGAAAATCGCTTCCCGGAGCATTTATCCGGATCAGACCGTGTTAACTATGATGAATTTGAGTACGTTTTTGTAAGTCAACAGAAGGGAGATTTTTATTGCAATGGAAAGAAAGCTTAGGAGTTATGTTGAACCGGGTAGTGTAAGATGGGCCATGAGGCGGGCGCAATGGGGAGTTTTCGGAATCAACGAGGAGGATATGGAAAAGCCCAAGATCGCGATCGTAAACACCTCCTCAAACCTGGCGGCGTGCTTTGCCCACCTTGATGGCATCGCTGCGAAGATGAAGGAGGAAATACGCGCTGCCGGTGGTTTGCCATTTGAGGTACGCACGGCGGCACCGTCGGATGCCGTAACCAGTATGGGACGTAAGGGAGGATATATTCTGCCGGCCCGCGACCTGATTGTGAACGACGTCGAGGTGGCGGTGGAAGGAGCCATGCTGGACGGGATGATCTGCCTGGTATCCTGTGATAAGACAGTGCCGGGTCTTCTCATGGCGGCCGCCCGGCTTAACATTCCGACTATTGTCGTAGCTTGCGGTTATCAGCCAAGCGGGCAGTATCGTGGCGAGCACATTGATTTTGAGGATCTTTGGTTAAACGCTGTAAAACAACAAAACGGCAAGAGGGTTTATTCGGTCGAAGAACTGAGTGAGATGAGCAAGAATGCGATCCTTGGTCCTGGCGTATGTGCCGGGATGGGTACGGCCAACACTATGCACATTGTTTGCGAAGCCCTTGGCATGGCGCTTCCCGGCAGCACTCCGGTACTGGCCAACAGCCAGAAGATGTGGGACACGGTCGGGCTCGCTGCCAAAAGAATAGTACAAATGGTGTGGGACGACCTGAAACCCCGTGATATTCTTGTACCTGAAGCTTTTGCTAATGCCGTGAAGGTGGTGTTGGCGATCAGCGGTTCGATCAATGCGGTGAAGCATCTTCAAGCGCTGGCCAGGGAGGCTCAGATGGATGTGGACATTTACGGCATGTTCGAACGGTTTGCCGATGAAATTCCGCTTCTGAGCGCCGTACGGCCCAACGGGGAGCATACGATTGAGCAGTTCGAGGCGGCTGGCGGAGCGCAAGCGGTCTTGAAGCAGCTCGAATCTTTCCTTCATACCGATACAATAACGGTATCCGGCCGGACCATAAAGGAGAACCTTCACGGGATCGCGATCTCCGATGAAGAGGTGATCCGTCCAGTGAACCGCGCGTTCGTCAATCGCCCTTCTATTGTATTAATACGCGGTTCGTTAGCACCGGACACCGGTATCGTCAAACTTGCAGTCACCGATGATCGGCAACTTCAGTTTAGCGGGCCGGCGATTGTCTTTAATTCAGCCGATGAAGCCATTGAAGGCGTACATAAGGGACTGATCAAGCCCGGACATGTGGTTGTAGTCAGAGGACTTGGTCCAAAGGGTGCACCCGGCATGGGCTTCTTGTCCAATTTTGTTTTTGCCCTGAACGGGGCGAGTTTAGGCGATAAGGTTGCAGTGGTGACTGACGGGCAACAATCAGGACTTTCCAATATGAGTCTGGCGGTGAACGAGGTCTCTCCTGAAGCGGCGGAGGGCGGACCTATAGGACTTGTGGAAGATGGCGACACCATCGTAATTGATGTAGAGAAGCGTTTCGTCAATCTTGAAGTGCCGGAAAGCGAGCTAGAGCTTCGGCGTTCGCGCTTAAATGGCGCTCCTGCCATGGAAGAGCACGGATGGTTGTCGATTTATCAGCGATTGGTTAGGCCGTTGCCTGAAACCGGAGGTATTCTCTTTAAATAATTAATCACAAGAAGGGATGTTTGGAGAATGGAAGAAATGAATTTAAAGGTTACGCGGACGGTTCAAAAAGACACAACGGTAAACGTACAGGAGGTGAAAGTCGATATTTGTGTAGTAGGTGCGGGCATTTCCGGAGTTTCAGCCGCTTTGGAAGCGGCACGATCCGGTCATAAGGTGGCATTGGTGGACGGTTCGCCTACCTTAGGGGGGCAGGCTGTGAATTCGATCATAGGCACATTCGCCGGCCTGGTTTCTAACGGTCCGAACCCATACCTGATGACCTATGGCATTGCTGAAGACATCATCCGCGATCTTGGCGCTGCTGGGAATTTGCACCTGCGCAGGAGATTTAATACCATCATGTACGATGAGGTAGCCCTTGCCCGATGGATAGAAAAATCCGTTAGAGATGCCGGGGTAACCGTGATTACCGGTGCCGTTTTGCGGGGGGTGACAAGAAAGGGAACGCGTATCGATTCGATCGATTTGGCCACCCGGTATGGCGATTTGCGCCTTTATGCAAACGGTTTCGTAGATGCGACGGGTGACGCTGCACTTGCTTGGCACGCCGGCCTTCCATGCCGGGAGCCTGCGGAAGGTTCGGTTTATGGGTCCCAGGTGTTGGTACTCGAGGGGATCGACGAAAAGAACTACCCGTCATATGACGAGCTAATTCAAAGACTTAAGGAAAAGGCCGATGATTATGGATTTGAACGGAGGGACGGTCTTGCCATCGTATTCCCGGGCAGGGGAACAGCCCTTCTCAATATGACGCACGTTGAAACGCCGCTTGAGCCGATTGCGGCAGCGGAAAAAGCGCTTGAAGGCAAGGAACAGGCTGATCGAACGGTTGTATTTCTAAAGAATGAATTTCCTCTTGCATTCGGCCAGTGTCGAGTACGCAGTTATGGCTTTCCCGGCGTCCGGCAAACGCGCTGGATTGTCGGCCGCCGGCAATTAACGGTTGAGGATGTGCGTGCCGGAACGCGGTTTCCGGATGCAGTAGCCCGTACAGCATGGCCGATTGAACTGCATAATCGAAAGGATGGCTATGTCTGGCAGCCATTTTCCGAGGATCATGTCCACTATATCCCTTTAAGCAGTCTGACGCCTCCCGATGTTGACAACCTGGCTGCAGCCGGCCGTTGTATTGACGGGGATCTGGCGGCTCTGTCCAGCGTACGTGTTATGGGACCGTGCATTGCAACGGGGGCGGCAGCAGCACACGCATTAAGCCTTGCCGGTACGGGCAGCGTCCATGAGATCGACATTGCCGCACTTCAGGAACGGCTGAAGGATAACCTTACCAGAATGGATCCATATAACGGATAAAGGAGGGGTTCATGGTGAAAAAAACAGTTTACCCGGTAATTGCTATTCTTTTACTTTTGGCGATGATGCTTTCCGGTTGCGGAAAAAGTGCGGAAACACAGGGGAATTCCGCGGAACCGGCTAACCCGTCGGAGCCTGCTAATAATAAACCGGCCGAATCGAAGTCGGTATCGTTGGCCTTATTAAAATTTACGTCCAATGCTCCACTGTTTATCGCTTATGAGAAAGGCTTTTTCAAAGATGAACATCTCGACGTTGAATTAAAATGGTTCGATTCGGCGAATGCCGTCAACGTAGCCGTGGCGTCCAGCAGCGTGGATATTGCGGCTGCCGGTTTGACTGCAGATTTTTACAATATGATCGCGCAGGGTCAAAAGATGTTTCTCGTCGCCGATAAGGGCAGAGAGGAAAAGGGATATGCCTACTCGGCGCTGGTGCTGCCTAATGATTCTCCGTATAAATCGGTTGAAGAGTTAAAGGGAAAGAAAGCCGCCATTACAACCATCGGCAGCACGAACCATTACTCGATAGCCAGAATATTGGAGAATCATGGCATGAGTTCGAAGGATGTTCAATGGACACCGATGAACTCCGTCAGCGGCGTGGTAGATGCCATTAAGGGCAAACGCGTGGACTTCGGTTTTATCAGTGAGCCCAATGTTACCAAGGCTGTGGATGAAGGTTTTGGCAAAACGCTCACTTGGATATCGGACGAGATAAAATTTCAAAGTTCCGCCCTTGTTTTTTCTTCAAAATTCATATCCGACAGGGATGCGAGTGTACGTTTCCTGAAAGCATATCTCAAGGGACTGCGCTATTATTATGACGCGGCATTGACCAAGAAGGACGGGAAATTGGCGCAGGGCCCGAATTTTGACGAAGTGCTCAAGATCATCACCAAATATACCGGCCAGCCGGAAGACGTGATCAAAAAGTCCTTTCCGTTTATCGACCGTAACGGAAAGCCTGATATTGATGATCTCAAGGAGCAGATCGCATGGTATGCCAAGGAAAAATTGATTGTCAAAACGTTGGAGGTTGACGATTTCGTAGATACCACGCTGTTAGACGAAGCTTTAAAAGCGGCAGGGAATTAAAAAATTATAATTGGCTGGTGAATAGGACGTGAGAATTGTTGTCGAAAATGTTCAGAAACAATTTATTGACACAAACAAGCGGGAAATCACTGCGCTCAAGGACATCAATTTTACGATAGCGGCCCAGGAATTTGTAGTACTTGTCGGCCCAAGCGGCTGCGGCAAATCTACTTTATTGAACATTGTCGGGGGACTGCTGTCCCCCAGCAGCGGTGAAGTGAGTTTCGAAGGGCTGCAGGGAAACAAGGAGCCGAAGCTCGCGATTGTGTTTCAGGAAATTGCGTTATTCCCCTGGCGGACCGTCTACGAAAATGTGATATTTGGTCTGGAGGAGCAAGGTGCCAGCAAAGAGGAGCAGCAGGAAAAAGGCCGCCATTATATCGAAATGGTGGGCTTGACCGGCTTTGAGTCCGCATATCCGAAGCAGCTATCGGGGGGCATGCGGCAGCGTGCGGGGATTGCAAGAGCGCTTGCCGTCGAGCCGGACCTTCTGCTGATGGATGAACCGTTTTCGGCTCTTGATGCACAAACGCGAACCATTATGCAAGAGGAACTGCTGGCCATTTGGAATCGTACTAGACTAAGTACGCTTTATGTCACCCACAACATCGAAGAGGCGGTCTATTTAGCCGACCGGGTCATTGTAATGTCACGACGCCCCGGAGAGATTAAAAACATTATCCACATCGATCTGCCGAAAATCGGCCGGAATCAGGAGGAATACCGGTTGGTATTCGAACGTTATGTGGATGAAATATGGCAGCTCATCCGGCATGACGCACAAGAAGCACTGAAGGAGGGGGATTAGGATGGAACAGGGAAGCACGAACGTGAATATAGTCAGTCGGACCGTTCAGCCTCAAAGGCAAACCATCCGCAATCGCGTAGCCTTTTTGGAGAAACGAACCCCGGTCTATGCTTCGGTGCTGGGAGTACTCGGCATCTTGACATTATGGGAGGGGCTTGCCCGAATACAAGTGATTCCGCCGCTTTTTTTGCCTTCCCCTTCGGCCATTCTTGCAGCCGGATGGCAGATGGTAACGACGGGGGAAGTCACGGATAATATTTTGACAAGCTTAATGCGGATAGGGACGGGGTATGCCATCGGAGCGGTTGCCGGCATTGTGATCGGGCTGCTGCTGGGCTTCTTTCGCTGGGTGGATTCCGTATTAACTCCGGTTATTTATTCGATCTACCCGATCCCGAAGATTGCGTTGCTGCCGTTGTTTATCTTATGGCTTGGGATCGGCGAACTGCCCAAGTTTACGATTATCGCGCTTGGCGTATTCTTCCCGGTAGTGATTAACACCTATGCCGGAGTCAAACAGGTTGACCCGATCCTGCTCAAAGCTGCCGTTACGTTCGGATCGAAATATTTCAGCGTCATCCGCAAGGTTATTCTGCCTGCTGCACTGCCGACCATTTTTGCCGGGCTAAAGCTTGCTGCCGGGAATTCCCTGCTCTTGCTTGTCTCGGCGGAAATGATTGCGGCTGAGAAGGGGGTCGGCTCCATGATTTTGCATTACGGCAATCTGATGATGACGACCAATTTGATGGTAGGTGTCTTGATCTTGTCCATGCTCGGCCTATTGTTTAACCGTTCGTTGGAATGGCTGGAACGAAAGCTGCTGCCGTGGAAATAAAGGAGAAGAGGTGTTCATACGATGATCATTGATTGCGATGTCCATCATGCCCGGCGAAAAGAGGTAGACCTGGCTCCCTATTTGCCCGAACCATGGAGATCGGAGCTTTTGAAGTACGGTGAGAGGAAAATGGATTCCGGGATTCTGAATGAAGGTGGATTCCGATGGGATTCCATTCCGCCCAATGGCGGCCCAGCCGGTTCGGATCCTGATTTTTTAAGGGAGCAATTGCTGGATAAGTACAATTATTCGTATGCTTTACTGACGGGATCGGGGTATCACATATCGGCCATTCCGGATCCCGATTACGCTCAGGCGATATGCTCGGCATATAATGACCATTCCATCGAGCATTGGCTGCCTAAGGATAAACGATTTAAAGGCGTCATTATGGTAGCCCCCCAAGATCCGCATCTGGCGGCAAGAGAAATCGAAAGGCTTGGAGACCATCCGGACATGGTCATGGTTGCTATGTCTTCAACGTCACGCATTCCCTTCGGCAATCGCTTTTACTATCCAATCTATGAGGCGGCGCAGCGCAAAGGACTTCCCATAGGGGTGCATACCGGCCAATCCAATGCCATGTTTGCGCAGGCGTCGCCTACACCGGCAGGTGTCGCCCGCAATTATCTGGAGTGGCATTCATGTGTACCGCAGATCTATATGGGTCATTTGGCAAGCATCATATTGGAAGGCGTTTTTGAGCGGTTTCCCCGACTGAAGTTCGTACTTATTGAAGGCGGATTTGACTGGCTGCCGTATTTAATGTGGAGAATGGATGGGCGCTTTAAGGGGCTGCGTCAGCAAGCACCTTGGTTAAAGCGCCTGCCCAGCGAGTATATAGCCGATCATGTACGTCTGACTACCCAACCATGGCCGGATCCGAAGAAAGAAGAACATATGCTTCATATATTCGATATGATGGACGCCGAAAATATATTGATGTTCGCGAGTGATTATCCTCATTGGGACTTTGACGAACCCAGCGTTTTGCCGAAGAAGCTTTCGGAAACGGCAAGAAAGAAAATACTGCATGATAATGCTGCGGAATTTTTCAATTTGAAGTAGCAGTCATCCATTATGGCCTGAAAAGGAGGAAGGAAGCAAATGCCATGGAATCTTGTTGCCCGGGAAGGGGAGATTGCTCCCGGAAAGGCTAAGTTAGTGCAAGTCGATAATAAGCAAATCGGCATTTTTTATGAAGGAAACAAGTATTACGCCATATTGAACATTTGTCCGCATTTTCATGCGGAAATATGCAAGGGGCATGTAACCGGAACCCTGATTTGCCACTCTTTTGAAGAATATGAAATGCGGCATGATGAATTGGTGCTGAGATGTCCTTGGCATCATTGGGAGTTTGCCATGGATTCGGGAAAGGCTGTTATTCCGTCTATTAAGCAAAGACTGAAAATCTATGAAGTCAAAGTTGAAGACGGAAATGTATTTGTCGCCGTTTAGTTTTGCAGTACAACTCTATTTATTGGAGGGCTGCTTAATATGAGAAAAGTAAAAATAGTAATGTTGGCGGTTATGCTGCATCTCTCAACATTACTTATGGCTTGTGGAACAAATACAACCACCCAAGAGACTCAAAAGGAAACTCCCAAAGTTGGTGCAACTCAAGAAGAATCGCCAAAGCCGGTTAAGAATCCTTTTTCTATAAACGTAGCCATATCGAAGTTTACAACCAATGCGCCATTGTTCATAGCTATGGAAAAAGGTTTTTTTAAAGATGAAAATCTGGATGTAACATTCAAGTTTTTAGATTCGGGCCAGGCGATCAATGTAGCGGTAGCATCCGGAAGTGCAGATGTTGGAGCAGGCGGCTTTTCAGCGGACTTGTACAATATGATTTCAGCCGGAGAGAAGGTTGTTGCCGTAGCAGATAAAGGGAGGGAAGAAAAAACATATCATTATTCAGCCATCGTGGTTAGAGAGGATGACTCCGAAATCAAATCGATTAAAGATTTAAAAGGCAAAAAGATCGGACTCACGTCGATTGGAAGCGCCAATCAATATAATATAGGAATGATGTTAGAAAAAAACGGTCTAAATTCAAAGGATGTTCAATGGGTATCGTTAAATAGTGTCAGTGGTCTGCTGGAAGCGTTAAAAGGCAAAAATCTGGATGTCATTGGGCTCAGTGAACCTAACGTGTCCATTGCGATAAAGGAAGGGTACGGAAAAGTGCTCGCTTGGGTTTCAGATGAGATTTCTCCTCAATCCGCTGCGATATTTTTCTCGTCAAAGTTTGCCGGAAACGAAGATGCGAGTGTACGTTTTCTGAAGGCCTTTATTAAAGGCTCACGTTATTATTACGATGCGGTACTTGCAAAAAAAGACGGGAATTTTGTAAAAGGCAGCAACTATGAAGAAGTGATCGGCATTATTTCCAAATATAGCGAGCAGCCTAAAGAGAGGATTACCGTTTTTCCGTACATTGATCCCGACGGTAAAATGAATGTGGAAGATATCAAGGAACAAATCAATTGGTACTTTAAGGAAAATTATATTAAACAGATGGTTGATCCCAAGGATTTCGTAAACACGGAATTATTGGAAAAAACATTGAAGGAAATGGGAGAATAACATCTGATGTGTACCGATGACAAAATTGTTATAAATATTGTTGACAATAATGTCGACGTTAAATACACTGGAATTATCCGGATAGGAGGTGAATGCATTGAAACTTCATCATTTTGTCAGTTGGGTAACAGGAGCTGCCGGAGGTTTGGGCCAGGCAATCAGCCATAAGCTTGCCGAACAAGGGAGTCATCTTATACTTAGCGATATAAATCATGATGCTTTACAAGAGCTGTCTCTAAAGCTTTCCGCATATCCTGTGGAAATTATATCGGACACGGAGGCCGTATGGGAAGGGGGACGAAAAATAAAGGAACGCTTTGGGAGGGTCGATATCCTAATTAATAATGCCGGTATCTCTCCTAAAGGTCCGAATGGTTCGATTCCATTTCAAGAGATTAGGATTGAAGATTGGAACCGGGTGCTTGCCGTTAATTTGAACGGTCCCTTTAATTGCAGCCAGGTTGCGCTGGAGATGATGGTTGAAAATCAAAGAGGACGAATCGTCAATATATGTTCTCAAGCATCCCGAACCTACAGTCCGGTTACATCCGCGCACTATGCTGCAAGCAAATCCGGACTGCTGGGATTAAGCCGTAAATTAGCCGGCGAATACGGTCCTTTAGGCATTCGGGTAAATGTAGTTGTACCCGGACGTATTGATACGCCAATGACACAAAGCGTGGATAAGGAATTAAGCCGGCAAGCTGCGCTTAGAACACCATTGAGACGGATCGGTCAACCTGAAGAAGTTGCGAATGCGGTCGCATTTCTTGTTTCCGATGAGGCCAGCTATGTGACCGGAGCCGTATTTGATGTAACCGGCGGTAGCCTGATGCTCTGATTTATCGCGGAAAATTGGTCAGTAATCTATATAACCATACATACAACAAATCGAGGTGATGGAATGGCTCGTAGGAAAAGTATCGAGATCGAGGGGATCACTCATAGGTCTGCCCCTATTCCTTTGGGAGCGAAAGTGGATCAATTGGTCTTCTCTTCTGCGATTGCAGGAATGGATCCGGCATCCGGCGAGATCCCGGAAGATCCGGTAAGACAAGTGGAACTTGTTTTTCGAAACGTTGAACGCTTCATGGAAATTTCGGGAGGCACTCCCGCCGATATCGGAAGAATGACGGTTTATCTCCAGGATGAGCAATATCGGGACTTGGTCAATGAAGAGTGGGTGAAAATGTTTCCTGATCCTGAAAGCCGGCCTGCACGGCATTCTGTAGTTAAAAATCTGCGGATGGGAGCCATCGTACAAGTTGAAATTATTGCTGTTTTGCCCTGAAAAAATCATAAGTTCGAGCAACAACTGCGAATAAAATTACAATACGATTTGAGAACGGTTTCATTCATTAATGATTTATCATAGAGAGGATGATTCGTTTGGCAAAGATCGTGCTTGGTATTGGTTCGTCGCATAGCCCACAAGTGAGCAGCACGGCGGATATTTGGTCACTGCATGCGGAACGGGACCGATTGAATCCGGATACTCATTATGAAGAACGTGAACGGGAGCTCGGTCACACGCTTCAGGAGCAATTATCCCCGGAAGTTTGGCAGAAAAAATACGAAGCATGTCAAGCTGCCGTGGAGCGTTTGAACCGCGAGATTCAGGAGGCTGATCCTGACATTCTGGTGGTTGTAGGGGACGATCAGGAAGAGCTCTTTTTGGATGAAGCTAAGCCTACATTCGGTGTGTTCTGGGGATCGGAATTGAAAGATTTTCCCCTCCGCTTGGAGGATCTTCATCCGTCGATGCGCCCCGTCATATGGGCTTGGCACACGACAGAGAATATCGATTATTACCCCGCGCATAGCGAATTAGGCAAACATATCATTGAAAAGATGATGATCGAGGGGTTTGACGTCTCACAAAGCACAACCCAGATCGAGGGCCGGTCGCTCGGTCACGCTTATACATTTGTTCAACGGCGGTTGGCTACTCACAAGACCATTCCCATGGTCCCGGTATTTGTCAATTGCTTTTATAAGCCCAATCAGCCTACCCCTGCACGTTGTTATGAGTTCGGGCAAGCACTGAGACGGGCCATTGAGTCATGGGGAGAAGATCAACGTGTCGCTGTCATTGCATCCGGCGGGTTGAGCCATTTTAAATTGGATGAGCATCTCGATCAAGTAGTTATTCAAGGGCTCAAGAGCAAGGAGCCTGACATTCTCAAGACGCTGCCCAGGGAAAAGCTGGAGGGGGCCTCCGGGGAGATTCTGAACTGGATTGTTTCTGCAGGTGCAATTGAACATTTGGAACTGCAGTATCTGGAATATGTTTCAGGGTATCGGTCACCCGCCGGTACGGGAGTAGGAATGACATTTGCAGTCTGGAGATAAGCACAAATGATGCGTAGGGCAAGAGTGGGGAGGAATCTGGTTGGATATCGATTCGGTAAAGGAACGTCAGCTTGCGTTAAGTCACGGCACTACATATTATCTGGAAGCAGGTCAGGGGGAGCCGTTGATTTTGCTTCATGGGGTCGGATTTTGGACGGGGGGCGATTACTGGCTTCCGAACATGGCTGAACTCAGCCAATATTTTCATGTTTATGCTCCCGATTTCGTTGGCTGGGGAAAGGGAGACCGGCTTCAGGTCGAGTATTCGTTTTCTTATCTCGCGGACTTTGTCCGAGAGTTTCAGGATGCTTTAGGAATTTCATCCGCGCATGTTGTGGGTCACTCGATGGGGGGATGGGTTGCATCGCTTCTCGGTTATGAAAGCCCGGATCGCGTTCGCACATTGACCTTGATTAGTGCCGGAGGGATATCCAAGCGCACTTTATCATCGATGACATCGTTTAAGCCGCCGGTCTATGATGACATTTTGAAGCATGTGAGTGAAACGTCGTGCGGTGAAACCACGAAAATCGCTGAAACCGCTAAGCGGTGGTATGAACGCACTTTGCTGCCGGGGGCATTAGAGGCCTATCAAAAAATATTGAACCATATGAATGAACCTACACACCGCGCCAGATACAACCTGCAGCGGAGATTGCCTTATATAAAGAGCCCTGCTTTAATTATCTGGGGATCCGAGGATAAGATCAATGATATCAGTATGGGCGAATTGATGCATTCTCTGATTCCGCATTCTGAGATGGCGGTAGTATCTTGTGGGCATTACGGCCCGAGTGAAAAGCCCCGCGAGATCAACGCTCTGATCATTCAATTTACACAGAAGCATCTGGAATCGCAGAGCAACCAGAATTCCATGAAGATCATTTAGATCACGGCAAAAAGAGGTTCGAATCCTCTCGAGCGCATAATTAAAACAAGGAATCATCAATACGGGATTCCTTGTTTTTTCCTTTTAAAGATACCTCATTTCAGACACATTGAAAGCATGATGTACAATAAAATAGAATGTTGCATTTTGACTTAAAGCCTGCTATATTAATATTTGTCACTCTACCGGCATTCCAATCGTGTCGTCCCGTACCGACCATTTTAATCAGCCATGCGGGTGTAGTTCAATGGTAGAACTCCAGCTTCCCAAGCTGGCGGCGTGGGTTCGATTCCCATCACCCGCTTAATGAAAGAACCTTGTATATCAAGGTTTTTTTATTTTCTATTCTCTTCACGAACCTTCATCTTCAGGGGGTGGGGACAATTTGAGGACACTTGCGTAATTTCCTCATTGAAAATGGCATCACTCGGGATATTAGGGATCTTTACTCGAAAGAGTATAAGTCAAGAGACTGGTTATTTTACCCTGTGATAATTGTTAAATATGATCTATGCAGTTCGTGTCATTAACTGGTAAACGGTGGTTTTTGCTGCACAAATGTCACTAATTTCTCGAAATTAGGACGAAAAACCACTTGACATTTTGGAAACACCCCCATAATCGCGAAGGATACCTCTATTTGCAGGGTATATCTTCTAGATTATAGGTGGTTTGCCAATGTCAGCGTTACAAAAACCGAGATTTACTGAGCTCAATCATAGTGAATGCGCGGGAGCCCCCGTCCTAAAAAGTTTGTGGGATCGTTTTGACTTCTCTCTGCTGCTCTCCCAATCCGGCATGATGAAGCGTAGTGGAACACCGTCTTGGCTCCTTTGCTTCCTTTATGTCGTCGGTCTCGTTTCCAATTGTTCATCCGTTGTTCAAATGGCACAGTTAGCCGACAAGGATGCCTTGCTGAAAGTCATGTTCCAGCCCTGGAAGCTCACTCAGTATACGTTGAGCCGCTTCTTCACGACTAGCTTTGCCTGGATGACCTTTGGAAAAAAGCGTGTCGAGCGATTGCAGCAAGATACCCTGACCCGACTCTCCGATGGGGATGTGGTCAATCTCGATGATACGCATAGTGCGCATCCCTACGCCAAACAACTTCCGTTTCTCAGCTGGCTCTACGACCATTCCACAAAAACATATGCATGGGCGATGAATCTTGTGGTCCTGCAAGCTGTCCTAAAAAGCGGATTGGAATATCCGTTGTTTTACCGCGTGTGGCATAAGCCGGAAACGAAGGGTGAGGGTCTTACGAAGCTGGATCTGGCCAGACAGATGCTTTTGATGCTGCGTGAATCCGTCACATGCCGACTGTGGGTGGCGATGGACCGGTGGTATCTGTGCAAGAAATTTTTCGTATTCCTAGAAGAAAACAACTTTGATTGGGTAACCAAGGCCAAGCGCAACACCGCTTTATTCCGTAAAGTCATTGAACCCGGTACCCGTCGAGAACGCTTCGTGCCGCTGACTCCGGTCATGCTCATCCGCGAAGTGTTCAAGGATTTGACTCGTCAAGCGACATCCGGATTGAGTTCCATTTCCATTCCGGGTATTTACATGAAGCGCCCTTACACCACTATAAATCGAAAAGGAAAGCAAGTGACCAAACAACGATTTGTACCGATCGCCGCTGTTGTCGCCATGCGATTAAAGGAAGATGAACAACCCGATTCGAATCCCGTCCAGACAGAAGAGGAAGAGTCCCCTGCCACTTACAGAGGCGCGTACTTGCTCATCAGTAACCGCTTTGATGCGCCGGAGCAAGCATTGCAGACCTACGTAAAACGCTGGCGGATCGAAGTGTTCTTTCGTGCAGCCAAGCAGGAACTGGCTTTTGAAAAGTGCCATGCCCAATCCGAAGCGCATCACCATGCTCATTTCGAGCTATTGTTCGCCGCTGAGACATTATTAGCCGTTGCGCTTTTCGAACTGAACAAAGAAAAAACGAGTGATGAAGGCTACACCCACGGGGAAATGGTTCGTGGCCTCTTCCACACTCGTTGTCAGGTTCGCGTGAAAAACCACAAGGGCATTCAGCGAATCTCTATTGATTGTGACATACAAGTGCGGCAATTTGCAAGACTAATTGAATTGTTTTGGCCAGAGCATTATTTAATGCTTCTTTGGGTTACACCCAGACCAGAACTTTACCAGGTCTTACCACGAACTGCATAGGTCATGTGTTAAATAATTTCATTCTTAATATTGGAAGTTAATTTTTAAGAAAGTAAAAAATTGGTCCAAGGAAGTGGGTTCCTGGGGCCTTTTTATCTCTTAAGATAGTATGTTCCTGAATTGTTTTGAGCATGCTTCATTCCAGAATTGGTTTAAAAGTATCGGATTTTCAAAATCGAGAAAAGCATACATTGAGGGGAAGGTGGATACAATGACTGATTTAAACGAAATCATGGACAAGCTCATAGCAATGGGATCGGAGCAAACAAAACAGATCTTCCTGCGTCACGGTGCGAAAGAGCCTTTGTTCGGAGTGAAGGTGGGCGATTTAAAGAAGCTGGTCAAAGATGTGAAAAAAGACCAGCATCTCGCTCGTGCGCTATACGAAACCGGAAATAGCGATGCGATGTATTTGGCCGGACTTACCGTTAACCCCAAGACGGCGACAAAAGAAATGCTTCAAGACTGGGTGAGAAGAGCCAATTGGTATATGCTTGCTGAGTATACGGTAGCTTGGGTTGCCGCGGAAAGTCCGTACGCCATGGAATTAGCCAGGGAATGGATAAAGTCGCCTGAGGAAATGATCGCTGTTTGCGGCTGGAGCACTTATGCGAACTATATCTCGATTACTCCTGACGAGCTTTTGGATATAAATGAAATCAGACAGCTTTTAAAGCAGGTGGAAGCGACCGTACATGACGAAATGAACCGGGTCCGCTATACCATGAATTCATTCGTTATTGCAGTCGGTACCTACGCAGCCGTTTTGCATGAAGAGGCAATGAGGGTTGCTGAATCGATCGGTAGCGTACACGTGGATGTCGGGGCAACGGCTTGTAAAGTACCGCTGGCGTCGGAATACCTTCGCAAAGCGAAGCAGGCCGGCAAAATCGGCAAGAAGAAAAAGACCTGTATTTGTTAATTTACGTTCAACGGGATTCTCCCGGCCGGGATGAAAGAACATATTTGTTCATGGGGCGGCCTACGCCATACTGCAGATCAAGGCGTACTTGACCGCTCTTTTCCAAATAATCCAAATAACGCCGAGCCGTGACCCGGGCGATGCCAACGCCTTCGGCTACTTCTTCAGCTGAAAGCGGATCGGTTTGGCCCGATAAAAAATGAAGAATTTGCTTCAGGGTTAAAGCTTGCAGACCTTTGGGCAGATCTTGGACCGCCGCTGCGTCTGAAGCGGATATAAGTGAAGAAGGCGTTTGCGGATTGCCGTACAGAACCCGGTCGAGCTCGCTTTGGGTTACCGTATGCTCGCTTTGAAGCGTTTCTTTGATGCTCCGGTAATGCTCAAGCGCCTGTTTGACACGATCGAATTTAAACGGTTTTATAATGTAATCGACCGCTCCGTTTTGCAGCATCCGCTCAATGGTTCGCATATCGTTAGCGGCGCTGATCACAATAACATCAACGGATAGCTGCTGTTTCCGAATTTGTGCCAGCGTTTCTATCCCGTCCTGTACCGGCATGAAAATATCAAGGATCATCAGGTCCGGCTTCAGCTTCTTCACCATGCGCAGCCCTTCATCTCCGCTGGAAGCGGTGCCGATAATTTGAAAGCCTTTCACACGTTCGATAAACTGTTGGTTCACTTCTTGAACCATAGGATCGTCTTCGACCAGTATAACACGAAACAGCTTGGATTCTGGGGAATTCATCATATTCATAGGTTCACCTTGCCTCGTTCGTTATATCAAACATTAGTCCATCGGGAACGAAACCACAAATGTGGTTCCTTCACCAGGTGTTGAATCGATTTCGATGGTACCTCCGCCTTTATCCACTATACCGGCAACCAAGTGAAGTCCGATGCCCCGCTCGCTGCCGCCTTTTGTAGTGAAGCCGCGTTCAAAAATCCGGGCGCGAGTAGCGTTATCCATACCGCAGCCGTTGTCCTCCACAAGCACCGAGAGGGCCTGTTCGTCTTGGGCAATGCTGACGAATACGCGCTTATCCCGTTGAACCTGCTGAAGAGCGTCAAAAGCATTTTCCAGCAGGTTCCCGAGCAAAATAACAAAGTCATGGTGATCGAGCCGTTCCGGAAACCGCTCCAACTGGCTTTGACGGTCGATCGTTACTTCAATGCCAAGCTCGCGTCCGCGGCTGATCTTGCCAAGGAGAAGTCCGGTCAGGCTGTCGTCCTGGATCCGTCGGGTAAGGAAACGGGTCAGCTCTTCTTTCTGCTCCCTAATTTCAAACAAGTAGTCGAGCGCTTTTTCATTGTTGCCCAGCTGAATCAAGCCTCCGATCGTATGAAGCTTGTTCATATACTCGTGATTTTGAACACGCAGGGCGTCAACGAACGCTTTCACACCGGTCAGTTCTTCGGCCATTCGCGTCACTTCAGTCCGGTCCTGAAAAATCGCCACTGCCCCAACGGTGCGGCCGCCTACTGTAATGGGAACACGGGTGCTCATAATGATATCGCTGCCAATCGCTTGTTCTTGATTATATACGGGGTGATTCATCTTGAGAATTTCGGGCAGACGGGAATTCGGAAAGACCTCGTGAATCAGCTTCCCGATCACGTCGCCTGAAATTTTCAGCATTTGTTTCGCTTTTTCATTAAATATGGTAATTCGTTCATTCTTATCAATCGCGATAACGCCTTCATGCATCGCGTGAAAGGTTGCCGTGCGCTCAACCAGAAGCCTGGCGATTTCGTGCGGCTCCAGTTCAAACATTTGCTGCTTGATGTGCTGGGCAAGTTTCCAGGAACCCCAAAACCCGAATAAAGAGAGAGCAGCAAAACCACATAAGCTTGGCCGGAAAGGTCGAGCAGCACTTGTCCTACGGTCGGCATAATGCGGCCGACCAATGCGACTCCGATTTGAACATTATCGTTCATAATCGGCACGAAAGCGCGCAGTGCCGTACCCAGCTCCCCCTTTGCCTTGGATATATAGGTGTGCTCAGCGAAGGCCGATCCCTCGTCAGTTCCGCTCGACTGGGTGCCGATTAGGCTCTGAACCGGGTGAGAGAGCCGTACCCGATTCATATCCATGACAACGACGTAAGTCACGTCATTGATAATGCGGATGCGTTCGGTGGCAGGTTGGATCCCTGGTCGCAGATCGGGGTTAGTGAGACCGGCGATGACCTCGGGCATCTGGGCCACGGTTCGCGCGGTGACAAGCAGCCGCCACCCGAGATCTTCCTCTTTCATCCGGATAATGCCGCCCATGAGAACGCTTCCGGCGATGCACAGCGAAAAAAGCACGATACCAAATGATAGAATGGCGATTTTCCAATTAATTTTCAAACGCTGCAGCATAGCTTT
Source organism: Paenibacillus sp. JMULE4 (assembly GCF_013337105.1). Taxonomy (NCBI): domain Bacteria; kingdom Bacillati; phylum Bacillota; class Bacilli; order Caryophanales; family Paenibacillaceae; genus Paenibacillus; species Paenibacillus sp. JMULE4. Next base: position 90,373 of record NZ_SGWF01000021.1, on the reverse strand, counting down.
GGCAAGATGTCCCCTTTCCCGTCGGCGAATGACTGAGCCATTGTTTATTCTAATCATACAATAAGCTGAAGCCATTGGGAATAAATTTGCCCGTCATTCCTATCTGTGGTAATAATTACAATGACAGGCATGTACGGCGGGGGTAGCCTCTGGCGCTTTACCTGTCCTGCTCATCTTGGTTCTCCTGCTTGCCGGAAGACTTCTCTTCTTTATTCTTGATCGACCAGGAATTACCTGCTTTTCGGATTTTTTCCTGAAACTCAAGCTCCTGCTTCAGCATTTCCTCCTGCTGCTTTTGCAGGGTCTTTAGCTGTTGTTTTTCGTTTTTGCGAATTTGTTCCTGCTGCTTGAATTCTTCCTGCCGGATGTCCTGGTACATTTTCATTTGGTACTGAAGCTCTGTATCGACCGGTTTGACATTTTGTTGATTCGAGCTTTGCTGGTTTGGATTGGAATTTTGCTGATTTTGTCCGCACCCGGATGCAACAAGCAGAACAAGGGCGGGATAACAAATTAAACGGATAACATAACCTTTATACATCATAGGGCTATTCCTCTTCCTCTCATGGCCGCGGCCGGCAGGGCTTTTTTGTAGTGTAACCGCAAAACTCCGAATTCATGTTTGTTCCTGCAAGGACAAAGATTTCATGGTATACTGTACTTAAGTTTTATCATCCTGATGAGGTTGGAGGTGGGCGGATTTGAGACGGCTGCTCGGAACGATGCTTGTCATTTTGATCGGCCTTGTCGCGGCGGTTGCCATCGGCTTTTATCCCACATTAAGCTCCGCTCCTGCCGCCGATGATGATGAACAGCAGGGCTTCGACCGGGAAATCGTCATCAAATTCAGTCATGTCGTTGCGGAAAATACGCCCAAGGGCTTGGCGGCTCAAGATTTTGCCCGTCGCGTTTATCAAAAAACGGACCAGCGCGTCAAGGTTGAGGTTTTCCCGAATGCCGTTCTTTATAACGATACGGACGAAGTGGATGCATTGATGAACGGCAACATTCAGATGATCGCTCCGGCGTTTTCGAAAATATCTCAATATGTGCCGGCCTGGCAGGCATTCGATCTTCCTTATGCTTTTTTGACCGATCAGGCGGTGCAAGAGGCGTTTGACGGAGAAATAGGAGAAATCCTTTTTAAGAAATTAAAGAGCAAAAATATGATAGGGCTTTCATATTGGAGCAATGGCTTTAAGCAAATGACCTCGGCCCGGGGGCCGCTTATTCATCCGGCGGATTTTAAAGGGCAGCAGTTTCGGATCATGCCCAGTGACGTGCTTAAAGCCCAGTTTCGATTATTTGGTGCCAAAGCCGTGGCCATTCCTTTCGACGAAGTGTATCGCGGACTGGAATCGGGATTCGTGGATGGCGGGGAGAATGCCATTAGCAACATCGACTCCAAAAAGTTTTATCAGGTTCAAAAATATATGACGATTAGCAATCACGGTTATTTAGGATATGCGGTACTGATGAACAAAGAATACTGGGATAAGCTCCCTGACGATTTGAAAGGCCTAATCAGCGAGGCGTTAAAAGAGACTACGGAATGGGCGAATCAAAATGCCGTCGTGATGAACGCGCGCCAGCTTCAGGAGATTTATGACCGGTCCATGATGCAAATCCATATCCAGACGCCGGAGGAGAGGCGGGAGTGGATGCGTGTTTGGGAGCCGATTTATGAAGAATTTGAGGGAGTCATCGGCAAAGATTTGATCGACCGGATTCGCCAACTTCAGAAAAAATACGGAGGATGACTTTAAGAGGAACCGCTTCTTGAAAGGGGCTCTCCGTCGGGAGCCGAAAATAAACGTGCAAGGGGCTGTCCTTCTTTAAGCCGGAAGGACAGCCCCTGCCGCTGTTTTGTCATATTCGAGCGCCATCGGTTGAATACAGACGGGCGTCATCAGCCGGTTCGTGCTGCGTCTTCGCCCAATACATACACCTTGACATTCTTCTTCACGCCAAATTTACGGGCTTTCCGCACATCTTCCATAAATACGTCGATGCGTGCGCCGCGGATAGCGGAACCGGTATCCTCGGCTGTACGAATGCCGATACCTTCGATAAATACGGTCGTACCGATCGGAATAACCGACGGATCTACGGCGATCGTCCGTCCTTCTTCCGCTCTGCTGCCGCTGGATGTAACACCGTAGGCCGGATGGGAAGGGGATTTGCCCGTCGATTCGGCCCCGGCGGTATAGGCGGTGAGTGTAGAAGTGAACACTTGGCTTATCGTATTCATTTGGCCGTCGGGCAGCCGCAGTTCCGCCTCATCCGCCGGGATCTCCAGCAGCTGTCCGATGGTGAGATGGCTGGGTTCTGCCGTCGGATTGGCAGCGAGTAAGGTTGGAAGGCTAATACCAAAGGACCTGGCGATGCTGTACATTGTGTCTCCCGACTTGATTTTGTACGTCAGGGGTGGCGAAACTTGAAGCCCGGGAGCTTCGTTCACGTTCTCTCCGGAATAAAAATAGGATGCGGATATGCAGCATGACTCATAGTATTCGTCATACGTATTGTAAGCAGCGGCAGGCACAGCCCCAATGAAAACATGCAGCAGAAGCAGGTGAAAACATAACATTGTTATTCGGCTAAACTTATTCATCAAGTGTATCCTCCTCTGAATCTGATTTAATAGAAGCGATAGTACTAGAGTTGCCCGGATTCATAGAATATAAACCTGTGTAATTCATAGAGGGGGTCATGTTTGTGAAAATAAAGACGAACAATTTAGTTTTTTTGTTTTAAATGTTCGCTTATTTTGGCTTCATAAGCACAATTTATGAATGTTATAAGCAGATTTGTATTGAATCTTCCTGGTCCATAAGGTATATTACTATTACAAATATTATGTAAAGATAGACTACGCCTATAGATAGGATAATTGACATAATTTGTTTTTTTTAATCGTGTCTTCACGCTGTATGAACGAGCGGTTCAGTCATCAAGAAGATACCAGCGGATATGGGGAGAAAGGACATGCGCAGACTAGAGGGAAAGAGAATCGCGCTCACTGGACCGAGGAAGGCCGCAGAGCTGAGCGTTATGGTAGAAAAGCTTGGAGGCATTCCGCTCGTCCGTCCCGCCCAAGGCACGGTAGCCGTCGATCGGGAGAAAGTAGAGAAGGAGATCACCAGCCTCATCGAAAACGGAACGGACTGGGTCATCTTTACTACCGGTATGGGAACGGAGATGCTGGTTCAAGCGGCAGAGTCGATGGGAGTCGGCGAAGCGTTCATCGATACTTTAAGACGTACACAAATTGCCGCCAGAGGCTACAAGACAGTGAGGTATTTGAAATCTCTCGGTTTGGAGCCCAAGGTAAGGGATGACGACGGCACGACGGTAGGCATTCTGAGGGCGCTTATGCCGTATGACCTCCGCGGCCGCAGGGTTGCCCTGCAGTTGTATGGAGATCATGCACCCCGTCTTGTGAAATGGCTGGGCGAGCAGCAGGCTCAGTACTATGAAATTCTTCCGTACTTGCATGTGCCCCCGGAACTGAGCGTGATGAATCAGCTCTTATCGGAAATCGTCGAAGGGCGGCTGGATGCCGTAACGTTTACAAGCACGCCCCAAGTCCGTTTTCTGATGTCCTATGCCCGCAAGCAAGGCTTGGCGGAGCAAGTGAAGTCGGCGTTCAACGGCAGTGTGGTGGCTGTTGCCGTGGGGAAGGTGACGGCGGAGGCGCTTCGTGATGAAGGGATTGACCGTGTTGTAGCTCCTGCAGAGGAAAGAATGGGGAGCATGATCGTCAGCTTGGCCAAGTATTATGAAGAAAATGAAGATTAATCGGGGCGTTTGGTCATATTTCATGAGGTATGGTATACTTTTCGTGCCAGAAAAGCGTATCATATCTTTTTTCATTTGGAGGCTATATGACCAGTCCTGTAATTGAACTGCAAAGCCTGACAAAGAAGATCGGTTCCAAAACCATAGTTGACGGCCTGACTTTTCAAGTCATGCCCGGCGAGGTTTTTGGTTTTCTCGGGCCGAACGGGGCGGGGAAAACGACAACGATCCGGATGATGGTAGGTCTTATGTCGATCACTGACGGAGAAGTGAAGATCCGGGGCCACAGTGTCAGAAACGAATTTGAACAAGCGATGGTGCACGTCGGAGCTATTGTAGAAAATCCTGAATTTTACGGCTTTATGAGCGGTTATCAGAATCTGGTTCATTTTGCCCGGATGATGCCGGATGTAGGACAAGAAAGAATTGACGAAGTCGTGCAGCTGGTTCGCCTGGAGAATCGCATTCAGGATAAAGTGAAAACGTACTCTCTTGGTATGCGTCAGAGGCTTGGAGTAGCCCAGGCCATCCTGCACCGCCCTTCAGTGCTTGTGCTGGACGAGCCGACCAATGGGCTCGACCCTGAAGGAATCCGTGAGCTGCGCGATTATTTGCGGCGTTTGGCGAACGAGGAGGGGATTGCTGTCATTGTCTCCAGCCATCTGCTCTCCGAGATGGAGCTGATGTGCGACCGGGTGGCGATCATTCAGAACGGCCGGCTGCTGGATGTCCGCTCCTTCAAAAACGTTCTGACGGAGTCGGAAACGGTGGAGGTGCGCTTCGAGGTGAACGAGCTTGCTCAGGCGCTCGACATGCTAACCGATGATATGACGGCCAGAGTTGACGATTCGGAGCTGGTCGTTACTTTGCCGAATCGGCGGCAAGCCATCGCGGAGCTGAATGCCCGACTGGTGAAGGCTGGAATCGGAGTATACGGTATTCGTACGCAGATCAAAACGTTGGAGGAACAATTCCTCGAAGTGACAAGGGGGAATCGGATTGTCTAGCTTTGTCCGGCTTGTACAGAATGAACACATGAAGATTTATACCCGGCTGCGCACGTGGGTGATGCTGGCGATCCTGGCGCTCGCGGTCATCGCCATGGGTGTGCTGATGAAGTATGTGGTTGAAGCGGGGATGGATCATGTCCTCCAATTTATGGTTTTCGCGTCGAGCCTGGCTTCGCTCGTTACCATATTTACGGTTATTGTGGCGGGGGATATCGTAGCTGCCGAATTTACATGGGGTACGATTAAGCTGCTTCTGATCCGTCCGTCGTCCCGAGGGAAAATTCTCTGGTCCAAGTATGTGACGGTGCTGCTCTTTAGCGTAACGCTTCTGCTTGTCATGCTGATCATTTCCTATTTTACGGGCTTGCTGCTGTTCGGCGCAGGCAGAATCGTTGCTCCGGATGAGACGATTTCTTCGATCCTGCAGAGGTACGGGCTGAAGGCCGTCGAGATTGTCATGACCGGAACCTTGGCTTTTATGATCTCCACCGTATTCCGCAGCAGTTCGCTTGCGATCGGGTTGTCCATTTTTCTCATGTTTACTTCCGGAACGGTCGTTTCGGTACTGGCGCAGCTCAAGTATACCTGGGTAAAATATTTATTGTTCGCCAACACCGATTTATCCCCTTATGTACTGGGCGGAAATCCGCTGATTCCGGGGATGACGCTTGGATTTTCGGTGTCTATGCTGATGGTTTATTGGATCGTCTTTTGCGCCGTCTCTTGGCTGCTGTTCACGAAAAGGGACGTTGCCGGAGGCTGATTGAACAGCGTGATGCAGCTGCTCCAGACGGAGTGCGCCATCCCTTTTTTACGGTCAGAACGCATGGAACGGCTTGATGTTAAAAGCAAACCGCTGTATAAGCGGTCCCGGGAATGGTATGAAAGGAGAGGTGCGTTATTGACCGGAGAGCTGTTGCTGGTTGTGCTGTTGACGCTGGTGATTCATGCTGTGGAAACGCTGGCCTATGCCGTGAGGCTGGCCGGGATTCGTACAGGCAAGCTGGCAGTGGCCTTATCTTTGACCGGCATTATCCTTCTGGTGTCGCGGACGTCGAATTTGCTGCAGGGGCCGCTAACCGGTGGTTTGATCGATTCGGCCGTTCTTCAACCGGGAACACCTTTGGAATGGCAGTTTCATCTCATTTTGGCCGGTGCGGCGGCGGGTACGCTGCTGGCCATTCTTTTGTTTCCGACGATGGTCTTTATCTCAATGCGGATGGTATCCCGTCTGGAAGCGGCTGGCTCGATTCCCCTGCTTTTGCGGCAATCCGTTTCCATCGACAAGCTTAAACGGGTAAAAAACAATGTGCGCTTTCCCCGTTGGGAGATGCTGAAGAGACTTCGGGTGGGAGGGATTCCCAAGCGGCTGCTTCTGTTAAATACGCTGGTCACCGGCATTTACACCGTAGGGGTACTCTCGGCTCTTTACGCATCGTATCTCGTACCGGAGCATTCCAGGGCCGCATCGCAATCGTCGGGTTTGATTAACGGCGTGGCCACGATCCTGCTGACGGTCTTTATCGATCCAAGGGTGGCGTTGCTCACGGATAAGACGATGGCCGGCCAAACAAGCCTGAATGAGATGAACCGAATGTTCGGGTTCCTAATGCTGTCCAGGCTCGCAGGTACGCTGTTGGCGCACCTTTTTCTGGCTCCGGGCGCGCAGCTGATTGCTTGGTACGTCAGTTAAGTCCGGTCCGGAAGCGGATATGACACGGCCCTGTAAAGGCAAATGCACCTTGGGGATACAAATCGATCATTACTTTTGTCCGGCATTTTTAAAGTAGTCGCGAACGATATTGAATTTCCGGTCGTCAGACTTCACATAACCGCGGTGGGAAAAGACATCGTAAATGATTTTCGAGCCTTCGGGATCTTTCCCGATATCGATGAACGCTTGAGCGATTTTGTCTCTCCAGGCTTGGTCCATATCATTGCGGACCGAGATCGTATCGGTGGGAATCGGTGCCGTGAATGCGACAACGCGCGTTTGCCGGAATACGTCCGGCCTGTCTTTTTTCACTAGGTTACGGGCATCCTGGTATATGGCGGCTGCGTCTACTTGGCCGTTCAATACGGCTAGCACGCCTTTGTTATGGCCCTTGACTTCGATGCCGGTTACGTCTTTCTTTGGATCGACGCCGGCCTTTTTCATTTCATTGGCCGGCCATACATAGCCAGCGGAAGAAGCAGCGTCTTGCCAAGCGATTTTTTTACCTTTGAGATCCTTCAATGCGTGAATCGGGGAGTCGGCTTTCACGATAATCATGGCTTTGTAAACATCGACCAGCTCGTTTGTTTCCGCGCCCGTTGCATCTTCAATCCCATAGCGCTGAGCCTGAAGGAGCACGTCGGCTGCTTTTTTCTGGTCATGGGCGAGAACGTAAGCATTCGGAGGTAGGAAGCCAATATCCGCTTGCCTGGAGGACATCGCTTCGATGACGGTATGGTCGTTCGTTGAAGCGGAAATTTTCACGGGAATGTTCAGCTTATCGCCAAGAAGCTTCTCCAGCGGCTTCGCTTTGGCTTCCAGTGTCTCCGCGTTGTGCGGGGGGACAACCTGAACCTTCAGTTCTTTGGGAACATAGCGGGCTGCCGGCGTTTCCTGCTGATCTCCTCGATCCGTCGGCGCGTTATCTTGCTGTGGCCCGCAGCCTGCTGCAATTCCGGCCAGAAGAACCAGGGATAAACTGATCGAAGCGAATTTATGGAACATGCTTATGAACCTCCTGTGAAATATCTTGAATCCAATCTTGATAACAATATAACATATTTGGTTTTTGTCTTTTGTAAATATGGATTCATGTGGATCATATCCCCGATATAAACGAAATTCGTGCCGTTGTAGCTCTTTTTCCACAAATTTGATATAGTGGGTCTCAGCCAACGAATATTGGAGTTGATACGAGGATGTCCACCTGTCTAACCATCACTATATTGGAAACCAGCGACATTCATGGAAATATGCTGCCCATTCAATATGCAAACAATGATCCGACCGAGTCGGGTTTTGCCAAAATCGCTGCGTTGATCAAAGAAGAACGGCGCAAGGAAGCTGCCGTGCTGGTCATCGATAATGGCGATTTAATACAGGGCACGCCGCTGGCGTACCATCATGCGAAGCTGAACAGGGAGCAGCCGAATCCGATGATCCAAGCCTTAAACGAGCTTGGCTACGACGCGGGAGTCATCGGCAACCACGAATTCAACTACGGAATCGAACTGTTGAATAAGGCGGTATCGGAATCGAGATTTCCTTGGCTGAGCGCTAATATCGTGAATGCTTCGACGGGGGAGCCGTATTTCGGAAAGCCCTATCTCATAAAAACATACGGCGGCGATTGCAAGGTAGCCGTTCTTGGATTAACGACGCAGTACATCCCCAATTGGGAAAAAGCGGAGCATATCGCGGGATTGCGTTTCGATGACGCTGTGGATACGGGCAGACGGTGGGTTCGCTATTTGCGGGAAACGGAAAGGGCGGACGTGGTCATCGTCTCCTATCATGGGGGATTCGAACGGCATCTGGACACGGGGGAGATTGCGGAGCCGTTGACGGGAGAAAATCAGGGCTATGCGCTTTGCTGCGAGGTGGAAGGTATCGACGTGCTCCTTACGGGCCATCAGCATCGAATGCTTGCCGGTAAAGAAATCGGCGGCGTTCCGATTGTTCAGCCGGGCTATGCCGGAGCATGCCTTGGCAAAGTCCAGCTGACCCTTCGCAAAACGGACGGCCGTTATCGGATCACATCCAAATATTCCGAGCTCCTGTCCGCTAAGGGCGTTGAGCCGGATCGAACGGTTCTTTCGCTTATGCGGCCTCACGAAGAACAGACGCAAATCTGGCTGGATCAGCCGATCGGACGTTTAATCGGAGATATGCGGATCACCGATCCGATGCAGGTGAGGCTCCAGGAGCATCCGCTGATCGAATTTATCAACAAAGTGCAGATGGAGCTGTCCGGAGCTCCGATTTCCAATACGGCGCTGTTCGACAACGTTTCGCCGGGCTTTCCCGAGCAAATTACGATGCGCGATATTGTGACGAATTACATATATCCCAATACACTGCAGGTGATCAGGGTTACGGGACAGGATATCAAGGATGCATTGGAGCGGTCCGCATCCTATTTTGAGCGGTATGACGGAAACGGTCCGATCAAAGTAAGTCCCGATTTTAGCGATCCGAAGCCGCAGCATTATAACTACGATATGTGGGAGGGCATTGAATACCGGATTAACATTTCACGTCCGGTCGGGGAACGGGTGGTGAAGTTGAACTATCAAGGGCGTCCGGTCGATCCTTTGGCGGAATATGACGTGGTCATGAATAATTACCGCGCCGGCGGAGGCGGAAATTATTTGATGTTCCAAGGCAAGCCCGTGATCAAGGACATTCCGACGGACATGGCCGAGCTGCTTGCCGGTTATATCATGGAACGCGGTACGATCGAGGCGACGCTTAACCGGAACTGGGAAGTGGTGTGGGATTAGTCCCGCTGTATGGATTGCAGGCGAAGATGGCACGGCCCAAAACAGCGGAAGGTCCGGCTGACGGGTGAGACTGGAGGAATGACTTTCTCCGGTTTTTTTTGTTCGGCGGGGCGGTCGAAACCGTTTTTCGAAATGACCGCTTTTATAGTATGATTTGAGGAGCGGCCTTAGAACGATTGGCCACGATTCCATGTATATAAGAGCGGCCGTCACGGGCTGGGACTTGCGAAAAGACCGTCACGGGGCACTCGCATGGACGCAGGCTTGCGGTGCTTGGCCGCGCAAAAGGGGTTTTGAACAGATGCAGATCCGTGATCATGGTGCCTATGAGTTGTACCCGCTTGGTGAGCAGGCGGTAGTCATTCGCTGGAAAGGCGTTGTCTCGGAGCGGAATCGGAAGCTGGTGGACGGTACGGTACGCAGATTAGCCGAGCATCCGCCGGCAGCCGTGGTGGAGTGGGTAAGGGCTTATACGACGGTGACGGTATATTACGACTCCTGGCTTGTGTATAAAGAGGGGCTGGAAGGGAATCGTTCCGGGTTGAACGGCAGCCAGGAAACTTCCCCCTATGATCAGGTTTGTGAATGGATTCATCGCCGTCTGGTTGGCTTATCGGAAGAAAATGCGGGTGAACTTGACGGCAATCCCGTTGTGATCCCCGCATGCTTTGGAGGTGTCTTTGGCATGGATCTCGGGGAGGTCGCGGCTCAAGCCGGGTTGACGGAGGAGCGCACGATCGAGCTGTTTTGTTCCCATACCTATACGGTGTATCTGATCGGATTTATGCCCGGTTTTGCTTATCTCGGGGGACTTCCGGACCGTTTATGCTGTCCCCGTCTCGACAGGCCGCGTCCGTACGTGCCTGCCGGTTCGGTCGGCATTGCCGGAACGCAGACAGGAGTGTATCCGTTCGCGTCGCCGGGCGGATGGCGGATCATCGGCCGAACGCCGGAGACGCTGTTCGATCCTCACCGCGAACGTCCCAGTCTTCTGCAGCCGGGAGACAGGGTACGTTTTGAGCCGCTGACCCCTGAGCGGTACGAGGAGCTGGAGCGGGAACTGCAGCGGGATGCAAGCAGTTCGGAAAGGATCGGAGGGAGAGACGCATGAGCATGGTGGTGGAAAAGCCGGGTATGCTCACGACGGTGCAGGACGCCGGAAGATTCGGCCGCCGCGGCATCGGCGTCGTGACGGCCGGCGCCGTCGATCCGTTCGCCTTCCGAACGGCGAATGCGCTCGTGGCCAACGCGCCGGGGGCAGCGGTGCTGGAAATGACCTTGACGGGCGCGGTACTGCGCTTTGAGCAGGAGGCGGTCGTGGCCTTCTGCGGCGCGGAGATGGACGCGCACGCGGAAGGCGGGCCGCCGCTGCCCGGCTGGCGGCCGGTGCTTGTGCGCAGCGGTACGGTGCTGCGCTTTGGCTCCGCGCGCTCGGGCGTGCGCGCGTACCTCGCTGTGGCGGGCGGCTTCGCCGTGCCCGCCGTGCTCGGCAGCCGCAGCACCTACGTGCCGGCGCGGTTCGGCGGTCTGGCCGGCCGGCCCCTGCAGGCGGGCGACCGCTTGCCTGTGGGCCCGCCTCCGGCCCCGGCCGCCGCGCTCCACGCCCGTCTCGCGGCTGCGGCTGCGCCCGGGGCGGCGCTCTCGCCCGCACCGTGGGCGCTCGCGCGCGAGGCGCGTCCGCCGTATGCGGAGCATCCGGCGATCCGCGCGGTACGCGGGCGCGAGGCCGAAAGCTTCGAGGCCCGCAGCCTCGAAGCTTTCTTTTCCGCCCCCTATCGCGTGACTGCGCAGTCGGACCGCATGGGCTGCCGACTGGACGGAGAGCGGCTCGCCTTAATCTCTCCGCTCGAAATGATCTCCGAGGCTGTCACACCGGGCACCATTCAGGTGCCTCCGGACGGACAGCCGATCGTGCTGCTCGCCGATGTGCAGACGACCGGCGGCTATCCGCGCATTGCGCAGGTCGCTGCCGTCGATCTGCCGCTTGTCGCACAGGCGCGTCCAGGCAGCAGGCTGCGCTTCACCGAGATCACGGCGCCGGAAGCGCAGGCGCTGTACATTCTCCGCGAGCTTGCGTTTCGTCAGCTGGCTGCGGCCGTGGAAGCAAGGATAAAATCGTTATAATCATTCTTTCATCTTGCGGCAAGCCGTGACATATGAGTAAATAGTACATGTAGCCGGCCGGCTGACGCTAAGGGAAAGGAGTGATCGTGAACATGATTACGTTAACCGGGGTGATCTCCGCGTAAAGCGGGGAGCCCAAGTTGTCGGAAGGGGCCTTCGGGCCCCTTCTTATCCGATTCGCCAATGGACTTCAAGCAAAGCATGGTTTATAATGTGGAGCATAATGCGTATCATCAATCTAACTCAGGTGAAGGGAGTGTCATTCGATGTTTGTAAACACATTTGCATGGACCAGCGGAAAAGGGTTTGCCGACAAATGAATAGGCATTTTCTCCAACACCGTCACCTGATCGTCATTGCATGATACATGACATATTAAAGGCATTCAGGCACGATAGGGCTATCGTGTTTTTCTTTATTTTATGCCCTTGTGCTGAAATGATCGTTTTGCGAGAGCAAAACCCGATGGAGGTGTGAAGATGAACATGCTAACGACTTTCGAGGCTATGGCCATCACGGCGCGAAAGGAGGCTTTCATCGGTGGGGTACAAGAACGGAAAAGACATTTTGCCGCCCGTGCTGCTGAAGCAGCTGCAGGAGTACATACAGGGCGAGATCGTGTATATACCGAAAAAAGAACAAACCCGTGCGGGCTGGGGTGAAAACAACGGCGCCCGGCAATCGATCCAGCGCAGAAATCATGAAATTTTCCGATTATATGAAAGCGGTCACTCCGTGACGGAGCTGATTCGTCAATTCCATCTCTCGGAAGACAGCATCCGTAAAATTATCGTAAAAACGAGAGGACTTGCAGCAGACCGGCAGGAAGCGGCGACCACGAGACATTGAGCGGGGAATTATAACAGCACAGCACGCGGAACAAGCCAAAAGTGGACGCTTTTGGCTTTCTTCCCGTTTTTTTTGGATTGGGCTTGAAGTTAGGCGAAGGGGGAATCGTTCATGACCACGAAGCAGTTATTCATCGACTTGAATGGAGATATGGGAGAAAGCTTCGGAGCCTATCGGATCGGGCACGATGAGGAGCTCGCGAAGGTAGTGACGTCGGCTAATATTGCTTGCGGTTTTCATGCAGGCGATCCGGCGGTTATGCGGCGTACGGTAAAGCTTTGTTTGGAACATGGCGTGGAGGTCGGCGCGCATCCGGGACTGCCCGACCTGATGGGATTTGGACGCAGAGCAATGCAGATCACACCCGAGGAAGCGTATGATCTGGTGCTGTATCAAGCCGGTGCGCTGCAGGGGTTTGTCCGTGCCGAGGGAGGACGGATGCGCCATGTAAAGCCGCATGGCGCTTTATACAATATGGCGGCTGTACAGCGTCCGCTGGCGGAGTCCATCGCCAAGGCGGTTTATCGTTTAGATCCGGAGCTTATTTTGTTTGGTCTGGCAGGCAGCGAGCTGATTCGAGCGGCGGAGTCCATCGGTCTGAGGGCGGCGTCCGAAGCGTTCGCAGACCGGACCTACCGGGCGGATGGGACGCTGACCCCAAGGACCGACCCTGAAGCCGTGATTCGCGATGCCCGGCAGGCCGCGGACCAAGCGGTTCGGATGGTCTGTGAAGGAAAGGTAAAGTCACTGCAAGGGGACGAAGTAGCCCTTGCAGCAGACACCCTTTGCATCCATGGGGACGGGCCGGAAGCCCTGGCGTTAGCCACGCTGATCAAGGAGCGCCTGCAGCACGCGGGCGTCGCCGTCCGCCCCTATGGGATTTAGGCGCTTGTCAGCTATAACCTGCGGATAACGCTGTCTGAGGCAGATGCGCTATAAACAGCAAGCAAGGGAGCAACTTCGAAGCGAGGAAGGCTATGCGTTGTCGGTTCGGCGAATGATCGAGCCAGAAAGTGTATTTAGACAAAATACCGACGTTTTCTGCTTCGAGGCCTGCCATAGGTGAGCCTGGATACCGGATGGCTTTCGCTTGCCCATCAATTTGCAATAGACCGGAAGCAAGAAATGGCGATGCAGGGGTAACCCCTTTGCACCGCCATTTTTTCATTTTGATATGCTTTTCTCTTATCAAGCTGGCTGTCCGTCAGGTGAGCAGACTTACTTTGATATGCTCCCCCTACGGTAGACAGGTGAAATAATAAAACCTGTTTCTGTAGGGGGAGCATTTTCATGTCTAAATCAGAATGTACTGCCGCAGAGAAATTTGCCATTCTCCAGGAGATCGAAAGTGGTCGAATCGGCGTTAAGGCTGCGGTTAAAAAGTTCGGCATTTCGAAAACCACCTTAGCGAAATGGCGGCGTCGTTATCGGGTGTATGGCTACGAAGGATTAGAGATCCGAACCCGCAATAGTAGTTATTCCGCTGATCTTAAGCTTCAAGCGGTTAAAGATTACCTGTACGGGGGATTGTCGCAATATCAAGTGATCGACAAATACAAAATAGCCAGCCGAAATCAACTCGCCAGATGGATTAAGAAGTATAATGGTCATAGCAACTTAAAAGCCTATACGGGGGGAAAGACGGCTATGACGAAGGGACGCTCTACTACGTGGCAGGAACGGATTGAAATCGTACTTTATTGTCTGGCTCATCAGCAGGACTACGGGAAGGCAGTGAAGCAATTTCAGGTTTCTTATCAGCAAGTGTATGGCTGGGTTAAGAAGTACGAAGCAGGCGGTCAAGAAGCATTGCGAGACGGTCGGGGGAGAACGAAGGCGCCTGAAGAGTTAACCGAGGCGGATCGCAACAAGCTTGCCGTGAAAAAGCTGGAGTATGAGAACGAGCGGCTGAGGGCGGAGAATGCATTCCTAAAAAAGTTGCAGGAATTCGAAAGGAGGCGTCCCTAAGTCAACATCGCCAGGAGAACGTCTACCGCACCATTCAAGCGCTCCAGCAAGAAGAAGGGTTTAGCCTGCAACTTCTATGCAGCATTGCAGGGATTCCGCGGTCAAGCTATTACAAATGGCTAAATCGCAAACCCAGTTCCCGCGAGTTGGAGAACGAACAACTGATGGATATCATGATGTCACTGTATGAGAAGGTTGAAGGTACCTTTGGTTACCGTCAACTCACCCTACATATGCGTCGTCAGATTGAGAAGCCGGTTAACCATAAGCGTGTTCAGCGCCTTATGAAGCTAAAGGGAATCCAGTCAGTCATTCGCAGGAAAAGAAAGAGATATGTGCGATCTACTCCACAGCAGGTTGCCGAGAACTTGTTGAATCGCAAGTTTCAAGCGGAAGCGCCGAACGAGAAGTGGTTAACCGATGTAACGGAATTCAAATACGGCAATGGCCAGAAGGCATACTTAAGCGCCATTCTCGATCTTCATGATAAAGCGATAGTTTCTTATGTTTTAGGGAATTCCAATAACAATCCACTCGTATTCCAGACGTTGAAACTGGCCTTGCAAGCCGCGCCAGGGGGCACGCCAATGCTTCATAGTGACCGAGGGTTTCAGTATACCTCTCTCGGCTTTAAGTCGCTTTTGGACGACAACAACCTTACCCAGAGCATGTCCCGAGTTGGACGATGTATCGATAATGGTCCGATGGAATCCTTTTGGGGGACGCTGAAATGCGAGAAGTATTATTTACGTACCTACGACACCTTTGAGAATCTCAAAAAGGACATTGATGATTACATTCACTTTTACAATTATGAAAGATTGCAGACAAAACTAAACGGCCTCAGTCCTATGGAATTCAGAACTAAGGCCGCTTAACCATTTTTATTTTTGTACTGTCTACTTGACGGGGTGCAGTTCACTTTTGAGACAGCCCCTTGATTTTTTACTGCGGCGGTTGTCCCGACGCTTTACGAAGTTCGTTGGCCAGACGGTTGAATTCCGCTCGGGCTTCCGCGGAGTCAGTACAAAAATAGGCGGCTGACAAAAAGCGGATGATTTTGTTAGCATCTTCGGCACTAAGCAAAATGCTCCCTCCTTCCACAGGTTCCAGCGGCTTGTATTCAGTTTATGCGGGGCTGAACGAAATGCCACGGGAATGGGATCCGGGCAAATCTTTGTTTGTCTCCGGCTGGCGCAGATCTGTCCCAGATTATGATATGATAAGGGCATCCATGACCGGGAAAGGAGGCAGGGCCGTGATACCTGTATTTGTTTATGGAACGCTGCTTGTCGGGGAGGCGAACCACCATGTCGTTGCTCCCTATGTATTGTCGGTACAGTCCGGAGCAGTGCAAGGTTTATTGTACGATGCCGGTTCGTATCCCGCCCTTGTGCTGTCCGGGGAGCACGGGGAATCTCTTGTGGAAGGCCAATGGCTTATGGTCACAAAGGAAGGGCTGGAACGCATGGATGAGCTGGAGGAATACTATGGTCCGGGGAAAGTGAACGACTATGAAAGGGTGTGGATTCGGGATATGCTGAACGGCGAAAGGGAGGGCTGGGTTTATGTCTGGACGGATTCACGGAATTGCCGTCTGATTAGCAGAGGATCTTGGAGGAAGCATATCCGGGAAAAACAAAAAAGCCCAACCGATGTCGATTAAGCTTGTAAAATCCACATTATGTCCTTCTGGAATAGGGCCCCCAGCCGTCTTCCGACTTCTCGATGATTTCGGTCATCCGCATGAGGATATGATTGGCCTCTTCATCGCCGATGGAGTTTTTTAACTGATCGTATGATAAATGATCCTTCAGCAGCTTTCTCGTCACGTTGTTCTCGCGATACCAAGCCTCGGTGATGGCGAATTCTCCCTCTTTTTTGAGCCAAATTTCATGATAATAGTTCTCTTGCTCGTTCTTCGATTGAATGGCCAAATAATAAGCCTGCATTGGAATGCGGGGATCCGAAATGCGCTGATTGACCAAGGATCCGGAAGAAACCGGCTGTCCGAACGTGATGTATCTGGACACTTTTTTAATGATATGCTCCACGGAGCTCATGCGTTGTCATTCCTTCCGATAGGTCATGATGCCTAAAATTTTATAAGGTTTTTCTAAATGAACTTATAATTACATCATAACATAGTTAAAGGATTGCGAAAAATAATTCTATAGACCCATAAATGATGGAATAGTCCCAAATGATTTAATATAATCATTGTCGAAAATGATATAATGGAAGGAAAATGAATAGACGCGTAAAGGGTATTCATTCCCACATGCATCCGGATGGGGTTGATGAACCGGAGAATGGAAAGAGAATCCTGGTGGAACGCAGCCATGCGGATCGGTTAGCCTGGGAAAAGAGGCAGTGAAAGGAAGGGGGAAAAAGGATGCCGAATGTGGAAAGGGAGGCCGATATGTATTCCCGGGAGCTGAATGGGCAGCAGGATAGGCATCGGCATGCTGTCGGCCCTTCGCATGGGCAACGGCTTCTTGTCATCGACGACGATGATGTGATGCGCAGCGGCTTGGTATGCAGGCTGAAGCTAGACGGGTATGAAGTGGACGATGCCGCCGATATCATGACGGCAAAGAGAATGCTTCGCGAACGGACCTACCATGTAGTCATGCTCGAGCTGATGATACATCCGATCAGCGGTTATGAGCTTTTTGAATTTATGAAAGACGATCCGAGTTTAAAATGGACACCGCTTATCGTTTTATCCGGACGCAACGAAATGCACGATAAGGTTCGATGCTTTTATTTGGGAGCGGACGATTATGTGATAAAGCCTTTCGAATATGAGGAATTGAGCGCGCGGATCTACAGCCTGCTTCAACGGACAAGGACATTCGAGCAGATGGCGTTTCGGGACCCGCTCACCGGGGTCTATAACCGGCGGTTTTTCGATCACCAGATCCAAGTGGAACTGCAGCGTATAGACCGGTATCCGGCCCCCATTTCGCTTGTATTTATCGATATCGACCGGTTTAAGTCCATTAACGACACCTATGGGCACAGCGCAGGCGATCTGGTTCTTCAAGGATTGGCGCATCTGCTGCAGAACAATCTCCGCTCGACGGATTTGCTGGCCCGCTTAGGCGGTGAAGAATTTGTCGTCGTTCTGCCGAATACTTCAGGCAAGGATGCTTTGACAACGATGGAAAGCATTCTCACGCGGACCCGTTTGGAACCCGTGGCACAAAACGAAGGTCAATCTTTCTTCATTACCTTCTCTGCAGGGGTTTGCGAGTGGGAACCGGGGATGTCGTTGGAAGCGTGGATTGCGGCCTCGGACGAAGGGATGTATACAGCAAAAAAGAGCGGCCGCAACCGGGTTGTGCTGCACCCGGGTACTTCACAGAAGGATTCGGGAGTCATGCCGTCTCCTCCTCCGGTTCGCAAAAAGATACTTATTGCCGACGACGATAACATACTGCGTTCGATTCTGGTCGCCAAGCTGAAGCATCTGCCTGTTGAATTCGCGGAAGCCGTAGATGGAGAAAAGGCTTATGAGTCATTGTTAAGTCAGCCTGCGGATTTATGTATTCTTGATGGGATGATGCCTCTGCTTGACGGATACGGCATGCTGGAAAGATTGAGGGACCGTGGAACATGGCCGGCCGGAATGAAGATACTCATTCTCTCCGGACGAAGCGGAGAGGATGATCCCAGCAGGGAGATGAAGCTTGGAGCCCATGCTTACCTGCGCAAGCCTTTTTCCATGGTGGAACTGGAGCTTAAGGTAAGGGAGCTTTTGAATATCGGTTGAGAAAATCGCAGAAGCCCGGAACGAATAGATGCTCGTTCCGGGCTTCTGCTGTTTCGGAGAATGAAGGCCGGCCTTACAGGTCGTCCCAATTCAGGTTTGACGATTTGCTGTAGTTGGTCACCTTTTGCTCGAAAAAGTCTGTTTTGATGCTGTTCATATTGCTGAAGTTTTCCACCCACTTCATCGGATGTTCAACAACTTCAGGATACAGAATTTCAAGTCCAATGTTTTTCAACCGCTCATTGGAAAGGTATTTAATATATAGATCGATGATATCATTGCTCAAGCCGTTGATCTTGTTATCGGTAATGTATTGACCCCACTCAATCTCGTGCTGGACGGCGGTTCGCATCATATTGCGCAGGTCGCCGATTAACTCATCGGTAAACAGCTCCGGATTTTCCTTGCGGATTTCGCGGAAGATGTTTTGGAACAGCGCCAAATGGGTCAGTTCGTCGCGCTGGATATATTTGATTTCCGATACGGTGCCAAGCATTTTTCCTTGACGGCCGAGCGCATAGAAGAAGCTGAATCCGCTGTAGAAGTAGATGCCTTCAAGGATGTAGTTGGCCATGATGGTGCGCATCAGATTATCCGTTGTCGGCGATTCGATAAACCGCTCGTACAAGTCTGTAATAAACCGGTTGCGGCGCAGCAAGTGCTTGTCCTCACGCCATTGATTATAAATATCGTCGCGTACTTCTGCAGAACAAACGCTATCGAGAATGTACGAGTAGCTTTGGCTGTGCACCGCTTCCTGGAACGTTTGGACGGTGAGGCACAGATTGACTTCCGGTGCCGTTATGTAATCGTTGATGTTCGGCAGATTGGCCGTCTGCAGCGAATCCAGGAAGATGAGGAAGGAGATGATTTTATCATAGCTTTGACGCTCTGCCGGCGACAGGAACTTGTAATCCTTCGCATCTTGAGCGAGCGGAATTTCCTCCGGGATCCAGAAATTGTTCATCATCGTGCGGTACATTTTGGTTGCCCAGTCGTATTTCACATTGTTGAGCTCGATCAGGTTGGTCGTATTCCCTCCGATAATCCGGCGCTTGCCCCAATCGCGGTCTCCGTGCTCGTTAAACAGCTTCTTTTTTGAAGTTCCATTCGAATTCATGCCTCCTGCACCCTGCGGTGTACAAATAGAGGATCGCCAGGCATGATCATACCTGCGATCCGTTCATTAAGCTTCGTGGTTGATATTAGGCGCTGCAGCTAACGCAGTCCTCTACCTCGAGGCTCTGGTTGCGGACATAGTAAACGGTTTTTAGCCCGTTCTTCCAGGCTGCCATATACAGCTCAAGGAATTCGCGAGCGGACAGCTCCGGCGTGATGTACAGATTGAACGATTGCGACTGGTCGATGTGCCGTTGGCGTACGCCGGCAGCGCGGATGCTCCAGTGCTGGTCGATCCGGTGCGCTTCCTTGTAATACCACATCGTGTCCGGATTCAGGTTCGGCGCGGTCTGCGGCACGACGGCGTTTTTCTTCTCCTCAACGAAAAATTTGTTGAAAATCGGATCGATGCCCGCAGTCGAACCGGCGATCAGGGAAGTGGACGCCGTCGGCGCGATGGCGAACATCCAGCCGTTGCGAACGCCGTACTTGGCTACCTGCTCTTTGAGCTCCAGCCACTCGGGACTGTTGTAGCCGCGCGATTCAAAGTACTCTCCGGTCTGCCATTCACTTCCCTCGAATGCCGGATACGCGCCTTTTTCCTTGGCGATTTCCATAGAAGCTTTAATGGCATAGTAGTTCATCCATTCATAAACTTCGTCTGCTTTTTGCACATGCTCTTCGGATTCCCACTGAATCTGAAGCTGAGCCAGCATTTGGTGGTAGCCGCTGGAGCCAAGGCCTACGGCACGATATTTTTTGTTGGTAATTTCCGCCTGAGGGATCGGATAGTAGTTCAAATCGATGACGTTGTCCATCATCCGCATTTGCGTTGTTACGACACGTTCAATGTCTTCTTTTGTATACACGCGGCCCAGGTTGGTAGACGACAGATTGCAAACGACGAAATCACCGCTCTTTACCTGCGAGGTGATGATGCCGTCTTCGTGCTGCGTCTGGATCAATTCCGTAGGGCTCATGTTCTGGCATATTTCCGTACATAAATTCGAGCAGTAAATCATGCCCTTATGTTTGTTCGGGTTGGCCCGGTTGACCGTGTCGCGGAAGAACATGAACGGAGTACCCGTCTCAAAAGCGCTCGTCAGGATGCGCTTCATGATGTCGATCGCCGGAATTTCGTCCTTCGAGATTTTGTCGTCATTCACGCATTCCCAATAACGGCGTTCCCACTCCTCACCGTAAGCATCCTCAATGGAGTACCCCTTGACTTTGCGCACCTCATGCGGATCGAATAAATACCAGCTGCCGCGTTCCTCCACCGTCTTCATGAACAAATCGGGAATACATACACCCGGGAAAATATCGTGGGCTTTCATCCGGTCGTCCCCGTTGTTCGTTTTCAGGTTCAGGAAGTCCAGGATGTCTTTATGCCATACGTCCAGATAAATCGCCACCGCTCCGGAGCGGACACCAAGCTGGTCGACAGCAACCGCTGTGTTGTTGTAGTTTTTAATCCATGGAATGACGCCCCCGGCCACTCCCTTGAAGCCCCGAATGTTGGAGCCGCGGCTGCGGACTTTACCTACATAAATTCCCATCCCGCCGCCATGCTTGGATACTTGCGCGAAGCTTTGGTCTACGTTGTAGATGCCCCACAGGTTATCCGGCACCGTGTCGATAAAGCAGCTGGACAGCTGATGCAGCGGCTTGCGGGCATTGGCAAGCGTTGGGGTGGCCACCGTCATTTCCAGATTGCTCAGCACATCGTAGAATCGTTTGGCCCAGTAAAGCTTGTCCGATTCTTTCATGGCCAGATGCATGGCAACGCCCATGAACAGCTCCTGCGGCAGCTCCAGGATTTCTTTATTCAGCCCTTTGATCAGGTATCGGTCCGTAAGTGTCTTCAGACCGATGTAGTTTAGCAGATAGTCCCTTTCCGGTTTGATGTAGCTGCCGAGCTCCCGGATCTCTTCTTTAGTATAGTGTTCAAGAATGTACTCGCCGTACAGGCCGATTTGTGTCAGATAGGTGATCAGGGAATAAAGATCGCCATATCCGAAATGGCCGTATTTACGGTTTAACTGCGCTTCTTTATATAAATCATAGGTCAATAATTTGGCAGCCACATACTGCCAATTAGGCTGTTCCACACTGGTTTTCTCTACGGCAACTTGAATCAGCAGACGCTGTATTTCCTTGGTCGAAATTTCATTGCGGAATAACGGCAGCAAGGCGGTTTCAAGCTCCAATGGATCACAATCGGGATATGTCTCGCAAGCGAAGTCAATGACTTTTTTCATTTTGGAGAATACGAGTTCTTCCTTCGTGCCGTCTCTTTTGACGATAATCATGTTAACAGCTCCCTTTCATCAAGTAAAAAGCATGCCGCCGCCGTTCCCGCAAACGAAGCATGCCTGCTGCGTCCCGGAAGGCACACCCCTGTCTGCCATCGGGTAATCGTGCCAAAGAAGCGGGCAGGTCTGCGACTCGGAAAAGCAGTTCTTCCCTGCTGTTTTCCGAGTCGAAAGATGGCGAATCCGGCCGACTGGCTCCTGCTTAAATCGGCGGTACGGTTCAGAACCAAACCGCCTTTCTTTTTAATATCCCACAATATATCGTGGCTAAAGCTGTTCGCTAATACCATATGTAGTTGTTTGATGAGCGATAGTATGAGATTAACTCATTATCGCGCCGATTGTCAATGTATGATTTCACACAATATCCGACAAATATGTGAGTATTCCATATTCATTGTTTTGTAATTGGTTTATGTGAGTCATTTATGCTACATTTAGTGAGGACCTACTTGAAGGAGGTTTTATCATGTTTTTTAAATTTTCCGTAAGTCGGATGATTCGGCGTCCGGTTTATTTCTTGATAGTATGTTGGATGCTGGTCTTTGCACTTGGATGGGCGCCACGCGCAGACGCTCATGCCAGCTTGGTTGAAGCCGTACCTGCAGCAGGCAGCGAGCTTGTACAAGCTCCTGAACAGGTTGTTCTTACCTTTAATGAACCGTTGGAAAAAGAGCTGTACCAATTAAGGGTATATGATAAGGACAAACGGCTCGTCACGCAGCAGGGGCCGGTGATGAGCGATAATCAAACAGCAATTAAGCTGGATTTGCCGCAGCTTGGACAAGGGACTTATTTGGTGACATATCATGTCATTTCAGCGGATGGACATCCGGTGAACGGAACGTATCTGTTCGCCGTAGGCGAGAGCCTGAGCGGGCAGGCGCCCGCAGACGGGATCAGGGCCGACATGGAGCATCTTCACTATCACGACAGCGGACCATTCGATCGCTTTGGAGTGAAGGATGTGCTGCAGTTTGCTTCGCGTATCGCTTTCTACGTTACAATGCTGGGCTTTACGGGATTGCTGCTGTGGCTTCGCTGGTTCGGGACGGGCAGTCCGTTGGAGACGAAGAATCGGCTGCGCCGAAACGCAGAGCGCTGGCAGCAGTTTTACCTCATTGTTTATATTTTGTTCATGTGGGCCCATATGGGCGATTTAATCGGCGATGCCGGGGCGGGTGCGCTGCTGCGGTTGTTCTCGCAAACGACCATCGGCTATGCATGGCTCGGAGGGCTTTTGCTGGCTCTGCTTTCATTTGTCATGCTGTACCGAAATGCTCTGCTGGACTATGCATGGGTTGCTGCCGTCTGGGTTGCCAAAAGCATGCTGGGGCATGCGGCCGCCTTCCAGCCCGCCAAAGATACATTGACATTGGACTTTATGCATCTTGCCGCTTCTTCCGTTTGGGTTGGAGGGCTGCTGACGTTATTGCTGCTGTGGCGCCATGAGAGGGAGCAAGCAAGGCGGCTGTACCCTTTTTTTTCTATGGCTGCGATGATCAGTATTCTGGTGCTGATCGCGTCGGGGGTGCTGATGACCTTCATATTCCTGCCGGATATCCGTTATATCGTGGAAACACTTTGGGGCAAGCTGCTGATCGTCAAGACGGCGCTGGTGCTGGCGGTGGTCGTTACCGCATCCTTGATCCGTTATTTTTACCGGCGGAATCATGAACGGACAACTGGACGCCTGATTCGTGCGGATGTGCTGCTGATGTCCCTTATTTTGGGGATTGCCGGTGTTTTTACCTATTTACTGCCGGCTCCTGCGAATGAACCGCTGAATTGGCATGTGATGGGCGAAAAGATACACATGACGGCGCAGATCAGTCCCAACGCTCCGGGAGTCAACGATTTTACGGCGAAGGTGTGGCTGCCCGAGAAGCTCGGCAAACCGAAGCAAGTCATTATGAAGCTTCAATCGGTCGACAGTCCGGAGATCGCTCCGCTGATGGTTCCTCTGGAATCTTTTGAGGATCCGAGCTTTGAAGAATCATTTGGTATGAAAAGGCACAGCTACAAGGCCCGGGGGGCCTACCTGCCGTATCCCGGACGCTGGAAGTTGGAGGTTCGGGTCATGGACAGCAACGATGACGAAACGGTCTATGAAAAGGAAATAAGAATATTTTGATCTCTAAATATGACAAAATGCCCAAATGCGCAGGACTTCCCGACTGAAAATTCTTGTCCTTTTGAAACAGGGGAATTAGAATAGAAATATACCCTTCAGGAGGTAGCAGAGGATGAACAGGCATAAACTACGAAGTCCTGCGGGAGCGTCCGGGACAAGTAGGCCATGGCAAGGGGACGGGTTTCTGCAGCATGCTTCATTTCTGCGTCTGTGGTTTACTTTGATCGGAACGCAAGCCGGGCTGATCTCGATAAAAGGAGTGCTCGGTCTTCCCTATGATCAAGCGGATTGGGTCGCGCCCGGATTCATCTTGATTGCTGCCGGGCCGGTTCTTTATTTGTCTTTAAAGAAAAAAGCAAATCAACTGAGGGCTGCCTGGTATGCCGCATTGACTTTGCTGCTGCTGGCGGAATGTGCGGAGATGGCGACCCGTTACATCTATGCAGAATGGAACGGCTGGTTAGTCCACTTGGCGGATGCGGCAGGAACGATGCTGCTGGCGGTCCCTTTGTTGTATTTTGTTATTGCCGATCTCCGGAACAGGGATGCGACGGAACGGCGTTTACATGATTTATCCTTTCATGACCAGCTTACCGGGCTGCCGAATAGGGAGAAATTCCAGCAATCCCTTGAGGCTTCCATTGAGGCGACCCGAATAGCCAGATCCACGCTGGCTGTCCTGTTCATCAATCTCGATAGGTTCAAAAATATCAATGATACGTTCGGACACACGTTCGGCGACCGGTTGCTCATGGAAGCGGCGGAACGACTGAAGAACGGACTAAACAGCGGTGCGAGCGTATCGAGGCAGGAGGGAGACAAGTTCACCGTAACGATTGAGGAGGCGGAGCCGTCTTCGGATGTCGAGCTGGCTGCGCAAAAGATCGTTCATCTGTTCAGCAAGCCGTTTTCCATTGACGGTCACGAGCTTCGCGTGGGCTGCAGTATCGGCATAGCGAGATATCCACAGGACGGAGACGATCCGATTACGCTGATGAAGAATGCGGCCACGGCCATGTCCAGGGCTAAGGATTACGGTACGAACGGCTACCGCTTTTATACCGCCGAGATGAACGATGCGGTCATCCAGAAGCTGGTTCTGGAGGAGTGGATGAACAAAGCGCTGGAGCAGGATGAATTCGTGCTGTATTTTCAGCCTCAAGTGGATATATTCGATCATCGTTTAAACGGGATGGAGGCTCTTCTTCGATGGAATCATCCGCGGCTCGGCGTTATTTCTCCGGGTGATTTCATTCCTCTTGCGGAAGAAACGGGATTGATTATTCCCATCGGGAAGTGGGTGCTGCGAACGGCCTGTATGCAAAATAAAGCATGGCAGCTTGAGGGGTTCCCGCCGTTGAAGATGGCAGTCAACATCTCACCGGTCCAATTTTACCAGGACGACTTTGTACAGGTTGTATTAGAAGCGCTTCAGGAAAGCGGATTGGAGCCGCAATACCTGGAGCTCGAAATTACGGAAGGCATAGCGATGTATCAGCTGGACCAAGTGGTAGACAAGCTTAATACGTTGCGCGAGCTGGGAGTACGTATTTCGATTGACGATTTCGGGACAGGCTTTTCCTCACTGAATTATTTGAAAAAATTTCCCATCGATAAGCTGAAAATCGCACAGCAATTCGTTAGAGATGTTACCGATGACCCGGATGATGCCGCGATCGTTCAGGCGATCATGGCGATGGCGCAAAGCTTGAACCTGAATGTCATTGCGGAAGGGGTGGAGACGGAAGATCAGCTTTCGTTTCTGCTGGAGGTCAAATGCAGGGAAATTCAAGGGTACATATACAGCAAACCGGTTCCGGCAGATGAGTTTTACGATTTGCTGAAGAGGAACATGGTGGCGTAAACCAAGCGGCCCCCATCACACTTTTGAACTGTGACCCCTAATGAAGGACACTTTGAAAAAAAGTGACCCTATTGTGGGTCACAGTTCATTTAAGGCGAGGGGGCGATTTTTTTTTGTAAAAGTTACGCTGCGCCTGAACCAGACTGCCGGGATGTCCGCTTGGGCGGAAGAGCCGCGGCGGGTGGCATCGATTCCGCCTGTTACCGGCAGGTGGAATCGGCCGGCAGACGGACTATCACATGGCAAAGCACTACCGCAAGTGAAAAAGCGACCGGAATTCCGGTGAGGAGTGCTTCTGCCGCGTCCTTGGCATTCTTAACTCAAAACCATTTTATGCTTGGTCATTGGGTTGCTGCTTCCAGCTTTGAGGGTGGCCGTCCCCCACGTAATTTGCCGCTGCGGCGTTGGCGATAACCTGCTCCGGGCTTTTGCAGCCGGGAATGACGGCAGTAACCGCAGGGTGCTTGAGGCACCAGGCTAATGCCCAAGTGGCCATATCCATACCGGCGGGCAGCTCCTTCTCCTTAATGCGTTCGACCTCTTCAAGCTTGAGGCGCGTTTGCTCGGGATCGTGCCGCTGCCGGACGTCGTTGTCGGCAAACACAGCTCCCGGCTTATATTTGCCGCTCAAGTATCCGCTTGCCAGAGGCACGCGTGCCAATACGCCAAGCCCCTGCCGCTCGCAGGAAGGAAATACCCGCTCCTCCGGCGCGCGGTCCAGCCGGTTATATACGATTTGAATGACCTTTGAGCCGACGCGTGAGGAAGCTTCGGTTTGATGCAGGTTATCGTTGCTCCCGATGGACGTTCCGAGATGGCGGATTTTACCCGCTTGCACCTGTTTGTCCAGCATAGTCCATAAGTCGTCCTGATCAAACGCCTCGTCTGTTCCCGAATGAAATTGGTACAGGTCTATGTAATCCGTTTGAAGAGCCTTTAAGGAAGCGTCCAGCTGTTGAAGCACCTCTTGCGGGGACCAGTGCTGTGTACGATCCATATGCGCGTGGAAGCGATGGCCAAACTTGGTGGCGATCACCCAATCTTCCCGGCGTCCGCGGGAGACGTAGCTGCCGATCAGCGACTCGGACGTATGGTCGCCGTAGCATTCCGCAGTATCGATCAGATTGATGCCGCTATCCTTGGCCTGATCGAGAATGCCGTCCACTTCGGCTTGCGTGAAAGGCTTGCCCCATTCGCCTCCGAACTGCCAAGTCCCTACGCCGATGACGGAAACCTTCAAATTCGTTGCACCGAGCTTGCGATATTTCATGGACATTCCTCCTTGGATGAGTGCTTTTGGGATGTGATTCGAACTGTCCAGCCTGTACCCGATTGTACAAAAACGGGTGGCCCTATTCAAACCCGCTTTTGAAGAAAACGAGCGAGGAATCTCAAAGGCGAGGCCGTGGATGGGAGATGCCAAACGGTGAAATGACGGCTTACGATGTATGGTATAGCAAGAGCGCTTAACGGGTAAGCCGCAAGTTGAAACATCGTTTACGGGAGAGACAAGCGCTGTTTTTCCGACTTGGGCAGCTTGCTGCAAACCAGCTGATAAGATTCGTCCAGCATGTCCAATATTTCGCTGTCGCCGATCGACCCGTCCAGCAGGACGGTATTCCAATGGCGCTTGTTCATGTGATAGCCGGGGTAGACGGACTTCGGATAGGTTTGTCTCGTCAGCCATACGGTGTCGGGGTCGGCCTTCAGGTTCACGCTGGGGGTACCTTGAAATGAGCCGAAAAGTGCAAACATTTTATTGGCGACGAACAATACCGGCGTTTCAGGATCAAACGGATAACGCAAGTCGGCGCCGGTTTTCTTCAATCCATAGTTGATCAGCTGTTGATGATCCATCGGCGGCAGATCTCCTTTTTTATTAATATCAGAATGTACGGCTTCGATCCGGAGGATCACGATTCCGGTATTACGGAAAAGCTTCATCTTAACACACAAACGGTTCTTCATCGAACAGGCTTCTTAGCAGAAGCTTTTCTTATGCCCTGTCGATTCCATCATAACCTTTTCGGGGTCCCGTGAAAAGTGAAAACTGATGTGGACATTAAGCGGACAACCATGCTATCATTAACTCGATTTTACCCTAATCAGCAATAGTCATCATTTTATCGAACAGGTACCGATTCCGTTCGTAAAGACGGTCTCGGTTTAAAAGGGAAGCCGGTGCAAGTCCGGCACGGTCCCGCCACTGTAAGCGAGAAGCTTTTCTGCTTGAATGACGCCACTGTCGAATGATGGGAAGGCTGCGGAAAAGCGTTGAGACGCAAGTCAGGAGACCTGCCTGTTCTGTTGAGGCCGTTCCATCCGATGTTGTGATGGCGGCTGTCAACGAAGTCACCCGATACCTACGCGGATAGGATGGTGTACGAGAGCGGTAGAAGCCATGCAGGCACGACCGTCTTTATTGAGCGCAGCCGAACGGGCGACAGCCCATGCGTAAAATAAAGCCGTGCTGCTGGTTCCCCATCCATTGTCGTCAAGCATCTTCCGGGAGGAAGATGCTTTTTTGTATTTTTGGCATGTGGAGCGAGTCCATCCGGTTTGCAGTGCTCGCCGATGTTCGGGTGCCGAATATCGGTTGGACAGCAGTTTTTTTCACCGGACGGAGGAGAATACCGTTGAATCCGGATGGACGCAGAAGCTTGCGGGATTCGTACGGCACCTCCTGCGAGCTGCCTCACGAGCTTGCTGTATGGGTCGCGATTGGACCACGTTGTGCTGCTGAGCTGAAAATCAGTCTAACAGCAGTCCCAAAAGAGGGCTCATTGCCAGAAGGAGTGCCACTGCGCTGAACATCACTCTAGTGGAAGCAGATTTTATTGTTGAAGGCAGTTTGCGAAGGGACTAGGCATATTCCTTATAGAAGGTATGACCATGCTGATCAATTGATTTAGGAAGTCAAGGAGGGATGAAGTATGAAAGGGAAATTGTCTGTGATTGGTTTTGGACCGGGCAGCTATGAGCATATGACCCAGAGAGCGAGAGATGCAATTCAGGAAAGCGACGTTGTGATCGGATACAATACATACGTAGATTTGGTGAGAGGTTTGTTAAACGGGCAGCAGGTAGTGCGCACGGGGATGACCGAAGAGGTGAGCCGGGCGCAGGAGGCGGTTCGTCAAGCGGAGGCCGGACATCGGGTGGCTGTCATTTCCAGCGGGGACGCCGGTGTATACGGCATGGCCGGGCTGATCTATGAGGTGCTGATGGAAAAAGGCTGGCGGCGCGGCCAAGGCGTAGATGTCGAAGTGATTCCCGGCATATCGGCGATCAACTCGACGGCTTCCTTGCTTGGGGCGCCTATCATGCACGATGCCTGCACGATTAGTCTGAGCGACCATTTGACGCCATGGGAGCTGATCATCAAGCGCGTGGAAGCAGCGGCGCAGGCCGATTTTGTCATTGCACTGTATAATCCGCGAAGCGGCAGACGCACAAGGCAAATCGTGGAAACGCAGCGGGTGCTGCTGAAGTATCGCTCGCCGCAGACGCCGGTAGGGATCGTCAAGAGCGCTTACCGCGAGCGTGAAGACATCGTCATCACTACGCTTGAAGAGATGCTGGAGCACGACATCGGGATGCTGACGACGGTGATTATCGGCAACTCGACCACGGTAGTTTATGACGGGCTCATGGTGACACCGCGCGGCTATCAGCGCAAGTATACGCTCGGATCAGAAGTACAGCCCCTAAAGCCGCATCAAAGGCTGCAGAAAGAAGCGGAGCCCTGGGCTCTGGGGGAACAGACGGAGCCGGATGGTCCGGCGGCGGAATATAAAGCGGAGGGGAAATCTGAGAAGCCGGTATCCGCGTATGAGCTGGCACTGGAAGCACTGAAGCTTGCCGATGCGCACAGCTCCGGATTGGCCCGGCCTGAATCCGGCGGCCTTGACACAGGCCTATTCCGCCAGGAAGCCATCCTTGAATTTGCCGTGAGTCCGGGGCTTGCCGAGAAACGGCTGACCGCCGCCCAGCTTGCGCTGCTTGCCGAGATCGTTGGTGAAGACGGGACGATGGAATATACCCCGCATCATCAAATGCTGGTGCGTCTCCGGACATCGGATCCCGATGCGGTGACCTCAAGATTAACGGACGCAGGGCTGCTCGTTGCCCCGATTGGCGATGTGGCGCAGTTGAAAGCCTGCGATTTCTGCAACATGGACAAGGCCGATTCGGTGCCTTATATGGAAGAACTCCATCGCCGCTTGGGTGGTATGCGCGTGCCGAAGGAGCTGAAGATCGGCTTCAACGGCTGCGGTATGGCGTGCTACGGAGCTGTGAAGGAGGATATCGGGATCGTGTACCGCAGAGAAAAGTTCGATCTGTTCCTGGGAGGCAAAACGGTCGGAAGAAATGCTCACCCGGGGCAGCCTGTCGCTGAGGGCATCGAGCCGGAGCGGTTGGTGGAGACGGTGGAGAGGATCGTCTCCCGTTACGCCAATGAAGGTTACCCGAACGAGCGGTTCCATAAATTTTTCGGCCGCGTGAAGGAGCTGGAAGGGTACCGGCATCAGGATCTGCCGGTCTTTCAGATCGAAAATGCGGTGTGCGGCGATTCATAAGGCCGATAAGGACAATAATGGGTAAAGAAGGGGGACGGAGCATGAATGCGGTATTGTTTGTAGGGCACGGCAGCCGGGATCCGGAAGGAAATGAGGAGGTACGCATTTTTGTAGCTTCGGTGGCAAAAATGCTGGGGGAGCCGATCGTGGAAACGTGCTTTTTGGAGTTTGAGTCACCTACGATCGCTCAAGGCATTCAGACCTGCGTAGACCGGGGAGCGACCTTGGTTGCGGTTGTGCCGATCACGCTGTTTGCGGCGGGGCATGCGAAGCTGCATATTCCGGCTGCCATAGATGCGGCGAAGCAGAAGTATCCGGACGTTCTGTTTGTTTACAGCCGGCCGATCGGCGTTCATGAGCTGGCGCTTGATATTTTGTCTTCACGCTTGGAAGAAGCGGGGATCGATCTTGAAGAGAACGCGGAGGATACGGCGCTGCTTGTGATCGGACGCGGCAGCAGCGATGCGGACGCCAACAGCGATTTATATAAATATCGCGGCTATTGTGGGAGCGGCTGAAGGTGAAATGGGTGGAAACTGCCTTCATTGGGGTAACGGCCCCGCTCGCGGACGAAGGCGTAGAGCGCTGCGTGAAGCTCGGCGCCAAACGGATTGTGATGCTGCCTTATTTTCTGTTTACGGGCGTGCTGATCAAACGCTTGGAGCAAATGAAAGGCGAGTTTGCTAAAAAGCATCCGGACCGGTCGTTCGTTTTGGCGGACTACTTTGGCTTTCATCCGAAGCTGAGCGAAATTTTGAAGGAGCGGGCCAACGAGGCGCTCTATGGAGAAGTTCGCATGAACTGTGATATGTGCCATTTTCGGCTTGAGGCGGCGAAGCACATGGATCACCATCATCACCATGATCACGACCACCATCATAATCACGAGCATCACGACCACCATCATGATCATAATCACGAACATGACGACCACCATGACCACGATCATGAACATGAACGGCAGAAGCCGACTGTTAAGAGCAAAGAGGTGTACTTATGATTCTCATGCTGGCAGGAACGAGCGATGCGCGTGAATTGGCGGTGCGCATTAAGGGCGCAGGGTATGAACTGCTTGCTACGGTTGTGACCGAGAGTGCCGCGAAAAGTCTGGAGGAGGCGGGGATTCCGGTGCAAACCGGCCGGCTTGACGCAGCCGGTATGGCCGAGCTGATCCGCAGCCGCGGGTTTCGGACAGTCGTGGATGCGAGTCATCCGTTTGCCGAGGAAGCTTCGCGGCAGGCTATGGCGGCCGCTCTTCAGACGGGCGTGCCGTATATCCGTTATGAGCGGGAGCGGGGAACCTATGAAGGGCATCAGCGGCTTTTGTTCGTGGACGACTATGAGCAAGCAGCGGAGCTTGCCGCGAGCAGACGCGGCGTGATTATGCTCACGACGGGCAGCAAGACGCTGCATATTTTTGCCGAGCGGCTGATCGGGCTCCCGGATACGACGTTGGTTGCCCGTATGCTGCCCCGTAAGGATAACATGGAAAAGTGCGAGCAGCTGGGCATCGAACAGAAGAACATTGTGGCCATGCAGGGGCCCTTTTCCAAGGAATTGAATCAAGCGCTGTATCGGCATTACGGGGTCACGACGGTCATCACCAAGGAAAGCGGCAAAATCGGGGCGGTCGAGGAAAAGCTTGCGGCAGCGCTGGAAATGAACATTGATACAATCGTCATCGGACGCCCGCAGCTGGATTACGGCGTTGTGTATTCGGAGTTTGACGGAGTGCTGGACGAATTAAATCACACGTTACGGGAGGCGCGATAAATTATGGATTTTCGGACGGAGTTTAAACCGCTGACGGTACAGCCGCAGGAAATTGAGGAGAAAAGCTTTGCAATGATTACCGAGGAGCTTGGCGAGCATTCCTTTACCGAGGAGCAGTACAAGGTGGTGCAGCGGGTCATTCACGCATCGGCGGATTTTGAATTGGGGCGCAGCCTGGTGTTCCATCCGGATGCCATCCGCGCCGGTATCGACGCCATCCGAAGCGGCAAGCCGATCGTAGCCGATGTGCAAATGGTGCAGGTGGGCATCAGCAAGCCGAGAATTCAAAAGTACGGCGGCGACGTTCGGGTATACATATCGGATCCGGATGTTATGGAGGAAGCGAAGCGTCTGAATACGACGCGGGCGATCATCTCGATCCGTAAAGCGGCCCGTGAGGCGGACGGAGCGATCTATGCGATCGGCAATGCGCCGACGGCGCTGCTGGAACTGATTCGTCTGGTCAAGGAAGGCCAGGCGAAGCCGGGTCTGATCATCGGCGTGCCTGTCGGCTTCGTTTCTGCGGCGGAATCCAAAGAAGAGCTGCTCAAGCTTGATGTGCCTTTCGTTACGAATATCGGCCGGAAGGGCGGCAGCCCTGTTGCAGTGGCATCCGTTAATGCGCTGTCGCTGCTTGCAGAGCGCGAAGGATAAGCGGCATGGATGCGAAGGAGTCCAAGCCGCTGCGTCATGGATATACGACGGGCGCCTGCGCGACCGCTGCGGCGCAGGCGGCGCTTGAGGCGCTGATTGTGCAGGAGCCGCAGCGGCAGTCGACCATCCGGCTGCCAATCGGTCAGGACGTCACCTTCGAGATCGTCGCATGCGAGGTGGAGGAGCACCGGGCTTCCGCTGAAATTATTAAGGATGGCGGCGACGACCCGGATGCGACTCATGGAGCAAGAATCATTTGCGAGGTTTCCTGGCGGGAAACGCCCGGCATCGAGCTGGACGGCGGCGTCGGCGTAGGTCGGGTAACAAAGCCCGGACTTCCGGTAGAGGTTGGTCAGGCGGCGATTAATCCGGTCCCCCGGAAGATGATCCGCGAAGCGGTCGAGGCGGTATTAAACCGGTATGAGCTGAATCGGGGGGTAAGGGTGGTTGTTTCCGTTCCCGATGGAGAAGAAATCGCGAAGAAGACGCTGAATGCCAGACTCGGCATTGTAGGCGGCATCTCGATTCTGGGTACGCGGGGGATCGTCGTCCCGTTCTCGACGGCAGCGTATAAAGCCAGCGTAGCCCAAGCTATCCGAGTGGCGGTCAAGGGCGGCTGCAGCCATGTTGTTCTTTCCACCGGAGGACGGACCGAAAAGTTCGGGATGGAGCTGTATCCGAAGCTGCCGGAGGAAGCGTTCGTCGAAATGGGGGATTTTGTCGGGTTCGCGCTTCAACAATGTGCGAGACAAGGCATTCGCAAGGTGACGCTGGTCGGAATGATGGGCAAGTTTTCCAAAGTCGCGCAAGGGGTGATGATGGTACATTCCAAGAGCGCCCCCGTTGATTTCGGCTTTCTTGCCCGTATGGCGGAGGAGGCCGGAGCTTCTGAGACGGTGGTCCGTAAGATTGCCGAAGCGAACACCGCTTCTCAGGTGGGAGATATGATGCATGAGCTGGGATGCAGATTATTTTTCGATGTGATGTGCGCGTACTGCTGCCGTTCTTTGCTTCAAGAAGCAGGGGGAAGCAGCAGCTCAGGCTTTGAGGTGGAAACGGTCATTATCTCGATGAAGGCCGAGCTGTTGGGAAGGATGAGCATGACCAAGGAAAGCGGCGGATATAGCGTCAGGCAGGAAGGGGATTTTTAGATGAAAGAAACGATTGCCGTCATAGGGATCGGTGATGACGGAACGGCGGGTTTGCCTGAATTGTACATGGATCGGATCAGGCAGGCCGAGGTGCTTATCGGAGGAGAACGGCAGCTGGAGTTTTTCCCGGATTTTCGGGGAGAAACGATTCTGATTAAGGGTGGTCTGGGCGAGCTGACGGAGAAGCTTCAGGCAGAGCACCGGAGGACTGTGGTGCTGGCATCCGGCGATCCGCTATTTTACGGTATAGGCGGTTATTTGGCGGGCAAGCTTCCCGGGCGGGTGGAGGTATATCCGCAGGTGAGCTCGCTTCAGCTCGCCTTTGCGCGAATCGGCGAGAGCTGGCAGGATGCATATATCGCAAGCGTGCACGGCCGCAGCCTGAAGGGGCTTGCGCAGCGGATCGACGGACAAGCCAAAGTAGCGCTGCTGACGGATGAGAAGAACCATCCGGGTGCAATCGCCCGCTATTTGCTGGAATTCGGCATGACCGAATACCGCGTCTTTGTCGGCGAGCATCTCGGAGGTACGAAGGAGCGTACCGGCTGGTACGGGCTCGAAGAGCTTGCCGCCTCCGGTGAATCGGGCTTCTCACCGCTGAATATCGTGATTCTGCGGAGGCGGCCGGGGACAGCGTCGCCGGATTGGCCGCTCGGCATTGATGACGCCGAGTTTGCACAGCGCAAGCCCGACAAAGGGCTGATCACGAAAAAAGAGGTTCGCGTCCTCAGCTTGGCGGCCCTTCATTTAAGACGGGACAGCATCGTATGGGATATCGGTACATGCACAGGCTCCGTAGCGATTGAAGCGGCCCGGATATGCCGTGACGGGGCTGTGTATGCGGTCGAGAAAAATGAAGGGGACTTGGCGAACTTCCGTGAAAATATCCGCAAATTCCGGACTGACATTACGGGAATTCATGCCAAAGCGCCGGAGGGACTCGATCAGTTTCCCGATCCGGATGCGGTGTTTATTGGAGGCAGCGGGGGAGAGCTGAGGGAACTGCTTTCGATCTGCTGCAATCGTTTGAGACCGGGAGGTACCATTGTGCTGAACGCTGCAACGATCGAGAACCTGTCGGCCGCAACCAAAGCTTTTGCCGAAGAAGGCTTCGCAGCGGATATAACGCTCGCCCAAATCAGCCGCAGCAAGCCGATTCTGGACATGACGCGGTTTGAAAGCTTGAACCCCGTGTATATCATTGCAGCAAGACGGCATCAAAAAGACAGTCCGACGACAGGAGGACAAACGGATGAGTAAGATCGGCACATTATACGGCGTGGGCGTAGGCCCGGGAGATCCGGAGCTCATTACGGTCAAGGCGTTTCGTTTGCTCAAGGAATCGCCGGTGATCGCCTATCCGCGCAAAAAATCGGGCGCCAAGAGCTACGCCCTGACCATTGTAGAAATGTATGTTGACACCCGGGAAAAGGAGATGCTCGCCCTGACCTTCCCGATGACGAAAGATAAAGAAGCGCTGGAAAAACAGTGGAACAAGACAGTAGATACGGTCTGGAGCCACCTCGAGCAGGGGAAAAATGTCGTGTTCGTCACCGAAGGCGATCCGATGCTGTACAGTACTTATATCCATTTGATGCGCCTGATGAAAGAAAGGCACCCGGAGGTGGAGGCCATTTCGGTTCCCGGCATATCCTCCGTCAACGCTGCGGCATCCAGACTCGGGTTACCGCTTGCCGACGGTGACGAGCAGATGGCGATCGTACCGGCTACGAATGATTATGGGCAGATGCGCCGGGCTTTGGAAACGCATGATTGCGTCGTGTTCATCAAGGTGGCGAAGGTCATCGATCTGATGCTGTCGGTGCTGCGGGATCTGGGGCTGACGGACAAGGCGTCGGTACTGACTAAGGTGACCTCGGGCGAGGAGCAGATTTGGCGCAATATCGAAGAGCTGGCCGGTCGCGAGCTGGAGTATTTGACGTTAATGGTGGTGAGAAAATGAAGCTTTATATTATCGGCGCAGGCCCGGGAGACCCGGATTTGATTACGGTGAAGGGACTGCGCATCCTCCAGGAGGCCGATGTCGTGCTTTACACGGACTCTCTTGTGAACGACGAACTGATTGCACGGGCAAAGCCTGAAGCGGAAGTGCTCAAAAGCGCGGGGATGAGTCTGGAGGAAATGGTGGCCATCATGGCGGACCGCGTCAAAGCAGGCAAGCTTGTAGCCCGTGTCCATACGGGAGATCCGGCCGTTTTCGGGGCCATCATGGAACAGAAGGCGCTGCTGGCCAAGGAAGGAATCGCATGCGAGATCGTACCGGGTGTCAGCTCCGTGTTTGCGGCTGCGGCTGCGGTAGGGGCTGAGCTTACGATTCCGGAGCTGACCCAAACGGTCATTCTGACACGGGCCGAAGGACGCACTCCGGTGCCGGATCGCGAGCAGCTCAAAGATTTGGCGGCCCATCACTGTACGCTGGCGTTGTTTCTGAGCGCAACGCTGACGAAAAAAGTGGTGCGCGAGCTGACAGAGGCCGGATGGAGTCCCGAAACCCCGGTTGCCGTCGTTCAACGAGCGTCCTGGCCGGATCAAATCATCGTGCGGACTACGCTTGCCCGGTTGGATGAGGATATGCGCGTGAACGGAATTCGCAAGCATGCGATGATTTTGGCCGGATGGGCGCTCGACCCGGAAATCGGTACTCATGAGGAGTACCGTTCGAAGCTGTACGATAAATCGTTCACGCACGGCTACCGCAAAGGGGTGAAGGACTGATGGGGGAACCGGAAGTCATTACGCTGCAGGAAGGGACGATCCCGGATATCCGGAAATCGGGCAATTATGCGTTGATTGCCATCACAAAGCACGGGGTGGAGCTAGCACGCCGGCTGCAGCGGTCGTTTGACCATGCGGATGTGTATTATATGTCCAAGTTCGCCCGTGGAGACGAATCCGGAAGGAATATCCAGCTGTTTGAAGGAAGCGTGCGCCTGCTGTTTCCGGCGCTGTTTCCCGCTTACGACGGAATCATTTGCATCATTTCTCTTGGGGCCGTCGTTCGCATGATCGCTCCCTTATTGAAGAATAAAAAGACGGATCCCGGTATCGTCGTCATTGACGACAAAGGCGAGCATGTCATCAGCGTGCTGTCCGGCCATTTGGGCGGAGCGAACGAGCTCGCGCGCGAGGTTGCGGCGGTACTTGGCGCAGTGCCGGTGATCACCACGGCGTCGGACGTGCAGAAGACGATTGCCGTCGATTTGTTCGGGCGACGTTACGGATGGACTTGGGAATCGGCGGACAAGCTGACGCCGGTGAGCGCATCCGTCGTAAATGAGGAACGAATCGCTATCATTCAGGAATCCGGGGAACCGGATTGGTGGACTTATCCGTCTCCGCTCCCGCACAACATCCGCGTTTACAAGGATATCCCGACCGCTCTAGGCGATGAGCCGCAGGCTGCGCTGGTCGTGACTCATCGTATCCTCACGCCTGAAGAAGAGCCCATTCTGAAAAACGGCGTGCTGTTCCGTCCCAAAGTGATCGCACTCGGCATCGGATGCAATCGGGGCACCTCCTCCGAGGAAATTGCGGCAGTTATCCGGGAAACGCTGGAGGAGCTTCAGTTTTCGATTCGTAGCGTGAAGGCGGTTTGCACTATCGATTTGAAAAAAGACGAGGAAGGCCTGCTCGCCGTATGTGAAGAGAACGGCTGGCCGCTGGTTTGCTATACGCCCGGGGAGCTTAATGAAATACCGATCGAGGAACCGTCCGAGACCGTATATAAATATACCGGCGCGTACGGCGTCAGCGAACCTGCCGCCAAACGCTTTACGGGAGCGAAACGTCTTGCGCTGGTAAAGAAAAAAAGCGGCAACGTAACGATATCCGTTGGCATAATGGATTTTGAGAAGGGAAGCGGCAGCTTATGAGCATAGGGGTGAACGGACAAGCGGTTCATCGAAGCGTCGTCATCGCCGGGACCGGCAGCGGTGCAGGCAAAACGACCGTTACCCTTGGTCTCATGGCGGCTTTGCGCCGCAGAGGCTTGACGGTGCAGGGATTTAAATGCGGCCCGGATTACATCGATCCGACTTATCATAAGGCGGTGACCGGCAGGCCTTCGCGCAATTTGGACAGCTGGATGCTGACGTCCGAGACGGTGAAAGAAATATACGGACGCGCCTCCAAGGATGCAGATGTATCGGTCATTGAAGGTGTAATGGGGCTGTACGACGGGAAAGATCCGCTGTCCAACACAGGAAGCACAGCCGAGATCGGCATGCTGCTGCAGCTGCCTGTTCTGCTGGTGGTAAACTGTCAGAGCATGGCGCGGAGCGCGGCCGCGATCGTGAAAGGCTTTCAGCTTCTGGAGCCGAATGTGCGCATTGCCGCCGTTTTCGCCAACAAGGTCGGCAGTGACGGACACTACCGCATTGTCAAACAAGCGATCGAGCAGGAATGCGGCATTCCGGTCATCGGCTTTCTGAAGAGGGAAGATCAGCTGGCCTTGCCCGAGCGTCATCTCGGACTCGTACCTTCCATTGAACGTGGGGAGATGGGCGGTTTCTTCGAGGAATTGGCCGATCGTCTGGAGCAGAATACCGATCTGGATAGACTGCTGGAGCTTGCTTCCGCCGCTGAACCGCCGGCAGTAGAGCCGCCGAAGCTTTTTGCGCCTCCGGCCCGGTTATATCAAGTCAGAATGGCTGTAGCGTACGATGCGGCTTTCCATTTCTATTATTCTGAAAATTTGGAGCTTCTGGAGCATTACGGAGCAAAGCTGGTCTACTTCTCCCCGCTGGCGGGAGAACCGCTTCCGGAAGGGGTGCAGGGGCTATATATTGGCGGGGGCTTCCCCGAAGAATTCGCTGATGCGCTGAGCCGGGAGGAGGCGGTTGCCGGGTCCATACGGAAAGCCTTGGAAAGCGGATTGCCGACATTGGCCGAATGCGGAGGCTTTATGTATTTGACACAGGCGATTGAAGATACACAGGGTCGAAGTTATCCCATGCTGGGGCTTATCCCCGGCAAAGTTGTCATGCAGCCGAAGCTCGCTGCACTAGGACTCAGAGAAATCACAGGCACGCCGGACAATTTTCTGTTTCGGGACGGGGACATCGCGCGCGGGCACGAGTTCCATTATTCCACCTATGTACCGGCGGAGGCGGTAGAGCCGGCACCGGCCTATGAAACCAAGGGTCTGCGGGGCACGAAAAAGGACGGCTGCCTGCTGTACCGGACGGTGGCAGGTTATACGCATTTGCATTTTGCTTCCAATCCGGAGCTTGTAGTACGATGGCTCAAGGAATGCGAGGAATATCGTCTGCCAATAGTGCAGCCGTGAAGTAGAGGAGCAGTAGAGCAAGGGTCGTCCCATCTCTACTGCTTTTTAGTATGCAGCAGTCTGTAACGTTGAAAATCAGCGCAATAGAGAGCGGAGAGGCCAAAAACCCCGCCGTAAGGATGAATTTCAGCGCAGTGGCCCGCGTGAGAGGGGTGAAGCGCGATCGCAGCGGCAACGAGCGGAAACAACCGGTTTTCTGCAGGATTGACATTGATAATGATAACTATTATCATTCGGGTATAAAGCTTGAATCAGCGGCGGAAGGCGGGACATCATCTTTATGAAAAAGATCAGATACTGCTGCAAAAATTTTAAAAGAGGCACCAAAAAAGTGTATAAAAGCATTAAAGGCGACTATCCTAAAGTAAAGCAGAAGAAAAGGGACTGCCTGGGTAACTGCAAGCTTTGCTCCAAAGAATGCTTTGCCGTTGTAGGAAAATCCAAGAAGCTGGTATCTGCCCCGAATGCCGAAATGTTATTTGAAAAATTGAAGAACAAGATCAGTTGATCTTCCGGCTTGGCGGCAGGAAATGACATATCATGTTCACATTTCACAATCGCTTTCCTTGACGCACAATGGTATATTATAGGGATATATGACTACATATTTAGGATGTGATTTCATGAATGAAGCGTTGAGCAAAGCGTTGAACGACCAAATGAATTTTGAGTTTTATTCGGCTCAAGTCTACTTGGCCATGGCGGCCTACTGTTCTTCGGAGAGCCTGGACGGGTTTGCGAATTTCTTCATTGTGCAGGCCGAGGAAGAAAGGTTCCATGCGATGAAAATATACAAGTATTTGAACGATCGCGGCGAACGCGTCACCGTATCCGGCATGGATACGCCGAATAATAATTACAAGTCCGTACTGGATGCTTATCAGCATGCCTATGAGCATGAGAAAGTTGTGACCAAACGGTTCTATGACTTGTCCGACATTGCCATGAACGATCGCGAGCATGCCACCATTCATTTTTTGAAGTGGTTTATTGACGAGCAGGTTGAGGAAGAGGCGCTGTTTGACAGCATTATTCAAAAGCTGAAGCGCATCGATAAAGACAGCAATGCCTTTTTTATGCTCGATACCGAGTTTCTTGCACGCACCTTTACGCCACCGGCCCAGTAACCGGATAGGCGGAGGGCACTTGCATCCGGCGCATCGTTTGCATATAATACTTGATAAATCCATAATGATAAATGCGTTGACGGAGAAAAGTAAGCAGTGCTTCTTCACAGGGAGGATACGCCGGCGATTGAGAGCGTGTCCGAGGAATCAGGCTGCCCAAGTTCGCTCCTGAGCAGTCCTTTGAAACCGTACGGACGTCTGTATCGGCAAGTAGAAGGAACCGGTGTCGAACCGCGAATTGTGGTTCATGAACCGTTACGTTCAACGAAGTGGGAGGAACCGTTTCTTCGTGCCTATGCTATGCAGCATAAGAAAGGTTTTTCCAACAAGGGTGGTACCGCGGCTTTTTCGTCCCTTATCGGACGGAAAAGCCTTTTTTGCGTTGAGCGAAACCGGGAGGCACTTAAGGCACATAATGAAACAACGATTAAGGAGGCGGCATGGCGATGAAAGAACGATTGCTTGCATTAAAGGAAGAGGCGCTTAACGAGCTCGCTCGTGTGGAAAACCAGCAGCAGCTCAGCGACCTTCGTATCAAGTATTTAGGGAAAAAGGGCCCGCTCACCGAAATTTTGCGCGGTATGGGCGCTTTGAGCGCGGAAGAGCGTCCGGTTATCGGTCAAGTGGCCAATGAAGTGCGCGCTGCGATCGAGGAAGTGATTGAAGCCAAGCAGGCAGAATACAACCAAGCGGAAACGCAGGCGCGCCTGGCGGCTGAAACGATTGACGTGACACTCCCGGGGCGGCCCGTTGCACGGGGCGCGGTGCATCCGATCAGCAAGGTGATTCAGGAGATCGAGGATATTTTTATCGGCATGGGTTATTCGGTGGCCGAAGGCCCTGAGGTGGAACAGGATTACTACAATTTCGAAGCGCTGAATTTGCCGAAAAACCACCCGGCGCGCGACATGCAGGATTCGTTCTATGTAACGGAAGACATTCTGATGCGGACGCATACCTCTCCGGTACAAGTACGGACCATGGAGAAAATGAAAGGCCATGTGCCGGTCAAAATCATCTGCCCCGGCCGGGTATACCGCCGTGACGACGACGATGCGACGCATTCCCATATGTTCACGCAAATTGAAGGACTTGTCATCGACAAGGGCATTCGTATGAGCGACCTCAAGGGGACTTTGCTTCAATTCGTTCAGGAGCTGTTCGGCAAGCAAACGCAAATCCGGATGCGGCCGAGCTTCTTCCCGTTCACGGAGCCCAGTGCGGAGGTGGATGTCACCTGTGCGATGTGCGGCGGTCACGGCTGCCGGGTGTGCAAGCAGACAGGATGGCTCGAAATCCTTGGCTCCGGCATGGTGCATCCGCGCGTGCTTGAGATGGCAGGCTATGATCCGCAGGAATACAGCGGATTTGCCTTCGGTCTTGGCGTGGAAAGAATCGCGATGCTGAAATATGACATTGAAGATATTCGCCATTTCTATACAAACGATCTGCGGTTCCTGAAGCAGTTCGTGCATATTTAAGAGGGGAGCGTGACCTGGGGAAATGAAGGTATCGTATGATTGGTTATCCCAGTATGTGGATATAAGCGGTAATACAGCGGCCGAATTGGCTGAAAAGCTGACTAGAAGCGGGATTGAAGTCGATATTGTGGAAAACCGGAACAAGGGTGTGGAAAAGGTCGTCGTCGGCTTTGTCAAGTCGCGGGAGAAGCATCCGGATGCCGACAAGCTGAGCGTATGCATCGTCGATGCGGGCCAAGGCGAAGATCTGCAAATCGTTTGCGGAGCGAAAAATGTGGCTGCAGGCCAGAAGGTGCCTGTCGCGCTAATAGGCGCGAAGCTGCCGGGCGGATTGTCGATCAAACGCTCGAAGCTGCGCGGCGTGGAGTCGCAGGGAATGATTTGCTCGGCCAAGGAGCTGGGCTTAAACGACAAGCTGCTGCCCAAGGAGATTCAGGAAGGCATTCTTGTTCTGCCTGAGGACACGGAGGTGGGTGCAAGCATTCTGGATGTGCTCGCTCTAAACGATGAGGTAATGGATCTGGATCTGACGCCGAACCGTTCGGATTGCTTGAGCATGCTGGGTACGGCTTATGAGATCGGCGCCATTCTCGGCCGGGAAGTCAAGCTGCCTGACGCCGAGTCGGGACTCCGTAAGAATACAAGCGGAATAAAGGCGGAGGATAAGATATCGGTCGAAATTTCCGCAAAAGATTTGTGCTCGCATTATGCGGCGCGCTTGATCGAAGGCGTACGAATCGGAAAGTCACCTTTGTGGCTGCAAAATCGTCTGATGGCGGCCGGAATTCGGCCCATCAATAATATCGTCGACATTACCAACTACGTGATGCTGGAATTTGGACAGCCGCTGCATGCGTTTGATGCGGATAAGCTGGCCAACGGCCATATTGACGTAAGGCTGGCCCGCGAAGGCGAGAAGCTTGTAACGCTCGACGATGTGGAGAGAACGCTTGAGCCTCACATGCTGCTGATTACGGACGGTACGAAGCCGGTCGCGATTGCAGGCGTAATGGGGGGCGCGAATTCCGAGGTCACCGAGGGAACGACCCGGATTGTGCTGGAATCGGCCAAATTCGACGGCGGCTCCGTCCGCAAAACGTCGCGTCAGCTCGGGCTCCGTTCCGAGGCGTCTTTGCGGTTTGAGAAGGAAGTGAATCCGGAAGCGGTCATTCCGGCTTTGAACCGTGCGGCGTCACTGATTGCGGAGCTGGCCGGCGGACAAGTGGCATCGGGTGTGGTAGAGGCTGTAAGCGGCGAGCATCGGCCGGTGAAGATCGAGATCACCGTAGGCCGCATCAACAGCTACCTTGGTACCGAGTTGTCTGCCGAGGAAGTGAAAGCCATTTTCGGGCGGTTGAATTTTGCCGTTGAGCCGCTTGATCGGGATGGCTTCCGGGTGCATGTGCCCAGCAGACGCGGTGATATCACGAGAGCGGTCGACCTCATTGAGGAAGTGGCGCGCCTTCACGGCTACGATCATATTCCGACAACGCTGATGAACGTAGTAACGACGCCGGGCGCACTCACAAGAGAGCAGTCGATCCGCCGCGTGGTCCGGACGCTTCTGACGAACAGCGGCCTTCATGAGGCCATTACGTATTCGTTCACCCATCCGGAACAGATTCACAGCTTCCCTGGCGCTCACCGCGAAACGAAGCCGGTAGCCCTGGCGATGCCGATGAGCGAAGAACGCAGCGTGCTACGCACGAGCCTGGTGCCTCATCTGCTGGACGTGGCTGCATATAACCGCAACCGGAACATCAACGATGTGGCTGTTTTTGAGATTGGCCGCGTGTTCCTCTCGGATGAAGAAACGCTCAGCCGGCTGCCGGAGGAAAAGCTTATGCTCGCGATCCTGCTGACGGGCAAGCGGAGCGATGTGCATTGGACGGGAAAACCGGGGGACGTGGACTTCTATGATTTGAAGGGGATCTTTGAAGGGCTCGTCCAGTATCTGGGTATAGAAGGCGTCCGGTACGTAGCGGCAGGTCCGGAAGGCTTCCATCCGGGGCGCTGCGCGCAAGTGGAAGTAGAGCGTGACGGAGTCCGCAAAATCATCGGAACGCTCGGACAGCTGCACCCGGCACTGCAGCAGCAGAAAGACCTTGCCGACACATACGTATTAGAAGTGGAAATGGACGCGCTCACGGAGCTTGCGGGTGAACGCTTCACCTATGACCCGCTGCCTCGTTACCCGGCCATTATCCGCGACATGGCGCTGGTGGTGGACCGCGGCGTAGCCGTGGGCGATTTGCTGGATAAAGCCAGGGAGACGGCGGGTTCTCTGCTAGAGTCGATTCAGGTATTCGATGTTTACACGGGTGAACGGCTTGGAGCGGATAAGAAAAGCGTCGCCATTTCCCTTGTGTATCGGACGCCGGACCGTACATTGACCGACAATGAGGTAAGCGAATTGCATGGCCGCGTTGTGGCCGAGCTGGAATCGGCTTTCGCCGCCGTGCTGAGGAAATAATGGTTCATCTCTTCTGACAAAAGGTTGAGAACTGTAGCAGGAAAAGCGATTCTCCGTATCGAATGTTTCTAGGATACGGAGAATTTTTTTGTTTGTTCTGGAAAGGGGAGCAGCGTTTCGTGAGCGGTGAAGATAAAGTCCGGATGACCGTAGACATCTATGGCACTCAATATAAGCTGATTTCAAGGTCGAGTCCTTCTTATATAAAGAGCGTTGCGGCGCTCGTCAATGATCAAATGCATCGAATTGCCGAAAGCAGTCCCCGGCTGGATTTGCCCAAAATCGCCGTGCTGGCGGCGGTGAACATGGCGGATGAATGGACACGCATACAGAAGGAGCTGGAAAGCACGCTCGCCAAGGTGCGGCAGCTTGAAAAAGCGCAGGATGATCTGGCGGAGCTCCGTGGGATTCATGCGCAGCAGCAGGAGGAGCTGTCTGCCGTAAACGAGCGGTTGGCCGCCGTAACGGCGGAGCGGGATGCGCAGCAATCCGCATTCGAGCAAGCCGAGCTGGAGTCGGCTGCACTTCGTGCGGAGCTGAATCAGCTGGAGGACCTGCGGAAGAAGCTGGAAACGGAACTGGCG
Organism: Paenibacillus sp. JMULE4; assembly: GCF_013337105.1. NCBI lineage: Bacteria > Bacillati > Bacillota > Bacilli > Caryophanales > Paenibacillaceae > Paenibacillus > Paenibacillus sp. JMULE4. The sequence continues at coordinate 45,783 of NZ_SGWF01000021.1, read as the reverse complement.
GAGGTACGGGAGCGGCTGGACGGTCAATTGGAGCTGACCGGAGAGCTGGAACGGCAGCTGACGGAAGCAGTCGGGCGTACGTGGGAGCTTGAAGAGCGTGTTCATTCGGATGCGCAGGAAGCGGAGCGCCGCGAAAAGCAGCTGCGGGAACTGGAGCAGGCGAAGCAGGGACTGGAGCGGCGTATATCTGAGCTGGAGAAAGAGAAAGACGGCCTGCAAGGCCGTGCGGCTTCGCTGGAAGCGCAGCTCGTCAAGCAGGCGGATGCGGCAAAGCAAACGGGACAGCGCCTCTCTGCACAGGAGGCTTGCGTCCGTGAGCTGGAGCAGCGTTTGCAGACCGTACAGGCCGAGCGGGACAAGCTGGTTGAGCAGCTTGCGACGTGGGAGCGGCAGTATGCTGAGCTCAGCGATCAGCTGGACCTGCTCCAGGAGCAGGTTGCCAAGCGGGAGCAGGAGATTGAGCTGCAGGTAACGCTCTACAACGAACTGCAGCAGCAGGCAGCGGAAGAGCGTGTGCAGGCGCAGCAGCGTGAAGCGGAGCTGGCAGAGCAGTTGGAGCAAAAGCGGCGGCTGCAGATGCAGCTGGGCGAACAGCTGGAGAAAGGCCGGGAACTGCAGCAGCTTAATGACAAGCTGCAATCGGAGCTCGAGGCGCTGCGTCGCGAGCATCATGAGAAGCAGGAAGAGCTCGGGCTGCAGGAGGAACTTTACCGTGAGCTGGAAACAGAGCTTGAAGGACTGCGGGATCAAAGCAGTTTGCGCGAAGCAGAGCTGCAGCGGCAGCTGGCGGATCAAGAGAAGCGGCACGCCGGGGAGCTGGCGGCCGTGCGCAATCGCGCCCGCGAGGAAGCTGCGGAGCAGGAAGCGGCTCTGGCGGAGCTCGAGCGGAAGCTGTCCGAGCGCGAAGCGGAGTGGAAGCAGACAGCCGACGGGTTGGAGGCGCGCCGGGCGGAGCTGGAACGGCAGCTCGCGCAGCAGCAGGCGTACAATCTGCAGCTGCAGGAAAGCAGCAGCCAGTGGCAGCAGCGCAGCGAGTCGCAGGCGGCTTATGCCGACGAGCTTCGCGCCAAGGTTCATGAGCAGCAGGAAGAGCTTGAACTGCAGCAGGAACTGTATGACGAACTGCAGGGACAGTATGACGAGCTTCAGAAGCGCGTCGTTTCCCAGGAAGCGCAGGCTCGGCAAACGGCGGAAAGGCATGAAGCGTATAGGGCGGAACTGGAAAGCAAGCTGGCTGAACGCGAAAGCGAATTAGCCGAGCTGCGCCGCGAACGCGAGGCGGCAGAAGAGCTTAGCAGGGCGCTGGTAGAACAGTGCGCTGCGCTCGAAGAACGGCAGATCTCCGCGCAGAGCGAGCGGGATGTGCTCCAGCAGCGGCTTGCCGCACAGGAAGCCCGCATTGTTGAGCTGGAGGCGCAAGCCGAACTGGCAAAGAAGCTGGGGCGTGATTTGACGGAGCAGCAGGAAGAGCTTGAGCTGCAGATAGAGCTGTATAATGAGCTGCAGGAACAGTTGAACGCACAGGTGCAGCAGCATAAAGCGCTGCAGGCCGAATACGGACAGCAGCTGGAGAAGGCGGAACAGGTATATCAGGAACTGGAGACCTTGAGATCCGAATACGAAAAGCTGCAAATCGAATATAACGAGTGGATTGAGCTCGTGGAGAAGGAATAGAAGAATGAACGGATTGGATTGGGGAGTACTGGTGATCTTGGCTGTCGGGATCGTGCTCGGCTATTCACGTGGGTTCATTGCCCAGCTCCTCTCGATCGCCGGCTTGTTCGCGGCTTACCTGATTGCATTTGCATTCTACGATGATGCAGCGCCATGGTTTCAAGGAATGCTCGGATATTCGGGACATGAAACTTACTCAAATGATGCGTTCCTCACACAAGAGCTGCATCTGGATACTTACGTGTACAATGCGCTTGCTTTCGCTTTCCTGCTGTTTGGCGCCAAATTCGCTTTCAGCATGGCCGGACGTCTGTTAAACCTGTTGACGGCGGCACCGGGACTCAAGCAAATTAACCAGTTTAGCGGTGCGACATTAGGCTTTATTGAAGCTGCGTTGATTGCCGTAATTGCCGTCCACATCATGACCGTGCTTCCCAACGACACGTCTCAGCGGCTGTTGAAACAATCCGCTTTGGCTCCTTATATCCTGGAGCGGACACCGGTCATCACGGAGAAGCTTCAGGAGCTGTGGAAGAGCCGGGCGAATGGGGATCAGGCGGCCGGACAGTCCGGTTGATTTGATCGATGCTGTCGTTAATCGGAAAATAAGTTCCGGCTCTAAGGCACACGATAACCGAATACGAAAAAAACAGCCCCACCCGCCATTGCCGTACGGGATGAGGCTGCTTGTATATGAGCTTATGCTTCAACGATTAGCTTGGCTCTCATAGCCATATGGCCGGAGCCGCATGGAATGGAGCAAATGATATCATAAGAGCCTTCTTTGTCGACGATCACCGTCGCCGATTTTTTATTATTGTCCAGATTCACTTTCAGTCCGTTAATGGCGATCCCGTGAAGCCCTTCTTTGTTTTCCAGCGTAAAGGTAACTTCTTGTCCTTTTTTCACCTTATATTCTTTTTGGTCAAAAGCAAAATTGGTGGCAATCAGCTTGACTTCCTGGGACGATGCGGAGCTTCCTGCCGCTCCTCCTGCTGTGTTTTCATTGGCAGCAGGCTGCGAAGCTTGCGGTTTTGTACCGCAGGCAGACAGTGCAAATATAAGGCCGACAGCCACAATACTGATCATCCACTTTTTCATATGATCATTCCCCCTACCCGGTTGATTAAAGAATTGTTTATGTATATATTACCAATATCGGCTTCGTTTGGCTGTGTCAGGGCCGTGACAGACATGTGAAAAGATCGTGACCGAAGCCCGTGTGCATCAAAACAAAAATGGTATCCGGTTAATCCTGTATGTGCTGCAAAAAGAAAAGAACTGCCCCATGACCGGGACAGTTCCTTTGTTACTTGGCGCCTTCGCGTTTCGATGCGTGTTCAAAGGGAGTCTTGACCGGAATAAACAAATCGATGATCCCGATCACCAAGGCGGCCAAAATGGCGCCGATGATGCTGGTCGATACTCCGGTTACGATAAACTGCGCCAGCCAGATGATAAGGGCGCTCGTAATGAAGCCTACGACCCCCCGTCCAAATGGCGTAATTTTTCTGCCGAAAACTCCTTCGATGATCCACGCCGCAATGGCGATTACCAGTGCCAGAAAGAAGGCGCTCCAGAATCCCCCAACGGAAAATCCGGGAACAATCCAGCTTACCACCAGCAGCATGATGGCGGAAACGACAAATCTGACGAGATGGCCAAGCAAATGCATCTGCAGATTCCTCCTTAAAATACGTTAGTCGCGACGCTTGAGCTTCGCGGGCTTGAAATTAGCTTTACCGCGGACAAAACGCTTTATAAGTGGCAATCCTTAGGGTATCCATAGCTTAACGGCTCCGACTTGGATATAATAGTATAGCGAATAGCTTTTTCGGTTCTCAAGAAAGGCAGGTTTATAACCAATTCCAATGAAAACAAATTCATCATACAATCAAAAAATATTGTCCACCCTCGATTTTCACGCCGTGCTTCAGCGTTGTTCGCAGCACGCTTCCACATCTATGGGGCAGGAACGCGTCCTTTCGCTTGAGCCGAGCGGTGTATTTTCCGAGGTGAAACGCAGGCTGCAGGCTACCGATGAAGCCGTGAATGTGGAACGCCTTAAGGGCGGGGCTCCATTTGGCGGTATACGCGATATTCGCGCAGCGGTTCACCGCGCCCGGATCGGCGGTATGCTGAATCCGGCGGAGCTGTTGGATATCCTGCTGACATCCCAGGGCGGCAGACGGCTGAAGAAGTTTCTGGAAGCCCTGCATGAGGATTATCCGATACCGCTGCTGATCGAACTGACGGAGCCGATGACCGATCATAAAGCGATAGAGGACCGGATCCGGGCGTGCATCGATGAAAATGCGAATGTGGCCGATTCCGCTACTCCCGAGCTTGCAAGGATACGTCAAGAGCTGCGCGGCAGCGAATCGAAAGCCCGAGAGCGTCTTGAGCAGATGATACGGACGCCGTCGATCCAGAAGATGCTCCAGGAAAATCTGGTAACGATGCGTAACGACCGCTACGTCATTCCGGTAAAACAGGAATACCGCGGCCACTTCGGCGGAATGATTCACGATCAATCCGCATCGGGAGCAACGCTATTTATCGAGCCTGAAGTTGTGGTACAGATGAACAATCGCGTTCGGGAGCTGAAGCTGAAGGAAGAAGCGGAGATTGAGAAAATTTTGCGCATGCTCTCCGCGCTTGTCGCAGAAGCGGCTGATCCGCTTTTGGTGAATGTGGAGGCATTGGCGGAGCTGGATTTCATCTTTGCCAAAGCCGGGCTTGCCCGTGAGATGAAAGCGACGCTGCCGATCTTGAACGACCGCGGGTTCATCAAGCTGAAGCGCGGCCGGCATCCGCTGATTTCACCGGACAGCGTCGTACCGATCGATGTGGAGCTGGGCAACCGCTATTCGGCCATCATCGTTACGGGCCCGAACACAGGGGGCAAGACTGTCTCGCTCAAGACGATCGGCCTTCTGTCGCTCATGGCCATGGCCGGATTGTTCGTGCCCGCCGAGGAGGGCAGCCAGCTTTGCGTCTTTGATGCGATTTATGCGGATATCGGGGATGAGCAAAGCATCGAGCAAAACTTAAGTACGTTCTCCAGTCATATGACCAATATCATTCGCATCTTGAAGGAAATGACGCCCAAGAGCCTGGTGCTGCTTGATGAGCTTGGAGCGGGTACGGATCCGGCCGAAGGCTCGGCGCTTGCGATATCCATTCTGGATTATATTCACCGGATGGGCTGCCGCATCGTAGCCACGACGCATTACAGCGAGTTAAAGGCATACGCCTTCGATCGCCAGGGCGTCATCAATGCCAGCATGGAGTTCGATGTCCAAACGTTGAAGCCGACTTACCGGCTTTTGGTGGGTGTGCCGGGGCGAAGCAACGCTTTTGCCATCGCCGAGCGGCTCGGTCTGGCCAAGCCGATCATCGATCATGCCCGGGGGCAGGTCGGCGAGGAGGATCAGCGCGTCGAGTCGATGATTGCGACGCTCGAAGAGAACCGGCTGAAGGCGGAGGCGGAGCGTACCACGGCGGAGCAGCTTCGCCTCGAGGTCGAAGCGCTCAAAGAGCAGCTGGCGAGCGAGCGACGGCGCTTCGAGGAGCAGCGCGACAAGCTGCTCGAGCGGGCCGAGCTTGAGGCGCGCGAGGCGGTGGCTAAAGCCCGGCGCGAGGCCGATGAGGTCATCAAGGAGCTGCGCAGACTGCAGCGGGAAGAAGGAAGCGGCGTAAAGGACCATAAGCTGAGCGAGCTCAAGAGCCGGCTGAACAATGCTGCGCCGGAGCTGAAGAAGGCGTCCAAGGCTCCGAAGAAAAAGCCGGAGGCGATCGGACCGGGAGACGAAGTCATCGTCACAAGCCTTGGTCAAAGAGGGCATGTGGTGGACATCGTGAACGCTCAGGAAGCGAATGTGCAGCTGGGTATCCTCAAAATGAAGGTGAAGCAGGACGATCTGCAGCTTGTGAAAAAGGCTTCCTCACAGACGAAAACGCCTCCGAAGGCAACTTCAAGCCTGAAGCGGACCAGGGAGGATAACGCAAAGATGGAGCTTGATTTGCGGGGGGCAAATGTCGAGGAAGCGATCATTGAGGTGGACCGGTTTCTGGATGAATCCTATCTGGCCAATTTCGGACAAGTGTATATTATTCACGGTAAGGGAACCGGCGTTCTGCGGTCGGGGATTCAGGAATTTTTGCGCAAGCACAAGCATGTGAAAAGCTTCCGGATGGGTGCGTATAATGAAGGGGGCGCCGGGGTGACGGTCGCGGAGCTGAAATAATACCAGCTGCAACCATCCGTTTTCCCGGCCCGGGAACTGATTCTGAATTTTTCTTTACTTTTGAAACTCCGTGAGAAGATTGTCGTATATAAGAGTAAAGCATCGATGTTCCACAAGCTCTGCAGGCTAAAAACATAACCATTTCATATTTCAGGAGGGCTCCGATATGGGGATTTTTAAGAGACTGCGCGATTTGACGATGGCTTCGATCAACGATTTGCTCGACAAGGCGGAAGACCCGGTAAAAATGCTCAACCAATTTTTGCGCGATATGGAAGAGGATATTCGTGAGGCCGAAGTTGCCGTTGCGAAGCAAATTGCCATTGAGAAGAAATTCAAGCAGCAATATGAAGAAGCGTTTGAAATGGTTCAGAAGCGGGAAGAACAAGCGCTCAAGGCTCTGGAAGCGGGGAATGAAGATCTTGCCCGCCGCGCGCTTCAGGATAAGAAAGAGCACCAGCAGCGCCATGATGAGATGAAGGGGCAGTTCGAAACGGCCAAGGCTAATGCCGACCGCCTGCGCAGCCAGCTTGCCGAAATGAAGGATGAATTCGCCAAGATGAAGAACAAGAAGGATATTCTTGTAGCCCGTGCTGAAGCTGCCAAAGCGCAGAAGCAGATCAACCAGGCGATGTCCGGATTCGGCACAGACAACGCCGCCAAGGGATTCGACCGGATGAGCGAAAAGGTGCTCCAGCTGGAAGCGGAAGCGGAGGCCAGCGGTGAGCTGAACTCCAGAGGGAAAAGCCTGGACGACGAATTAGCCGCTCTCGGCAAAAATGACGGTGTAGACGATGAATTGGCCGCGTTGAAGGCGAAACTCGCAGCGAGAAAGCAAGCGGAGTAAAAGATTCACAAGCAAAGCGGAGACTGAAAGGATGGCACTTTCAGTCTCTTCGATTGTTGTCTTTGCGCTTCAAGGAAAAGGCGGGGAGAATCGACCATGATGAATGAAGAGGTGGGACGCATGATAGCAAATCCATACATGGAAACGTTGGCATTTTTTTCTGTCGCCGTGCTGGCATTAATCGTTTTTCTGGCATTGTTTGAACTTGTAACGAAGTACAAGGATTGGGACGAAATCAAGAAGGGCAATCTTTCCGTAGCGATGGCGACCGGCGGCAAAATTTTCGGGATTTGTAATATATTTCGTTTTTCCATTCTCAATAATGACACGATCTGGCACTCGCTGATCTGGGCCGGCTTCGGATTCCTGCTGCTGCTGATCGCTTACTTTATATTTGAGTTTTTGACACCGTATTTCAAAATTGACGAACAGATCCAGCAGGATAACCGGGCGGTCGGCTTTTTATCCATGATTATTTCGATATCGCTTTCTTACGTTGTAGGCGCCAGCGTCACCTGATGGAATCCGGATCGTTGTTCGATTTGAAGGAGGAACGTCCTGTGAAATATTTATGGGGCACCTTGTTGGCGCTTGCGCTTGTGTTTTTGGGCGCGGGCGTTTACTATTTTATTAATCATGCATGAGTTGAATAAAGGGAGGAATATTGTTTGCCGCAATCCTATGACTCTCTATGCCCTTGGTGCCACACCGAAATTGTCTGGGATCCGGAGATCGGCCCGGAAGAAACGTGTCCGCACTGCTTCAACGAGCTGGGAGATTACCGGAGTATAAATATTACCGTCAAGCCGTCGGATCAGCAGATCACGTACGATGACGAAGAAGAGGACGATTACGATCTGTCCGACGAAGACCTGGAGCTGATAGATGAGTATGAAGAGGGTGTGCAGCGGGTGCTGGACAGTCAGGAGGATGCTCCCGAATGCGCGGCATGCCACAGCTTGATGCTGTATGCCGGAACGCAAAACGGATCACAAGGGTTCGCGCCGTTTGTGCACGGGAACTTGAAGCAGCCCCTGCTTAAAGCGTCTTTTTCGTCACAGGTTTATGTTTGTCCTTCCTGCTTCAAGGTAGAGTATTCCTTGGCCGAGGAGGATCGGCTTGCCATGATCGAGCTGCTCCGTTCAAACGGCAAATCATCGTCATAAATCGTGGGGGGAGGCGTTCGCGCCTTTCCCCGCTTTCTCTTTAACCGGGGATTCAAAGGTTTGTCATATTGCCGGCATCGCTCATGTTTTTTGTCTTTTTGGGAAGCTTAACTAAGACATTACATGGGATTAGGTGAGCGAATGCATTCCGGAACTAAACATTTTCCAGACCATTGGACTCGTAAAAGCAGCAAAAGCGGAGCAGGTCATGAGTGGCGGCAGGTCCGCAGGGAAGTCCCGGGAGGCGGGGGCCGTGAGGGATCGGGGAAAAGCGCTCCGTTAACGGGACAATCGCGGCTGCTGCTGACAGTCAACGGATTATTTGCCGCCGCCAACGCTTTATCCGGGGTCTTCGTGAATGTATATCTCTGGAAGGCTAAGCACGATTTTTCGGTCATTGGTTGGTTTACATTAGTACATCACCTCTCGATGGCTTTGACGTTCTGGCTGGCTGGCAAATGGGTGAAAGAACATAATAAAATGAACTGTTTGCGAACGGGAGTGGCGGTTGCCGCGCTGTTTTATTTGCTTGTGCTGTGGTTTGGCGAGCAGTCGGCGGATTATTATGTGCTCCTTGGGGCTGTCCAGGGGCTGTCATCCGGTTTGTTCTGGTTGGCTTTTAATGTCGTTTATTTTGAGGTGACGGATCCGGACAACCGCGACCGGTTTAACGGTGCAGCAGGACTGCTCGGATCGGGAGCGGGGATGATCGCCCCCTGGATATCGGGGTTTCTTATTGTCCGCATGCAGGAGACCAACGGGTACCGCCTTATTTTTACATTGTCCCTTATCGTATTTTGCATCGGCGTGATCGTCAGTTTTTTCCTGAAAAAACGAAAAACCTCGGGAAATTATGAGTGGTTCCTGACCTGGCGATGTTTACGGCAAAAGGATACGGCATGGCGCAAGGTCGGTCTGGCTTTGATGGCGCAAGGCGTACGGGAGGGCGTGTTCGGCTTTTTCATCGCCCTGCTCGTTTTCGTCCATACCGGCAGCGAGATGAAGCTGGGCAATTTTTCGCTTCTGACCTCGGCCGCGGCGTTGATCAGTTTTATGCTTGCGGGCCGATGGCTGCGTCCGGAATACCGGCCTAAAGCTTTACTGATCGGGGCGGTTATGCTGGTGCTGATTATTTTTCCTTTTTTCTGGAAGGTTGATTTTGTTACGCTCCTGATGTTCGGTATTGGAGCGGCCGTATTCTACCCGCTATATGCCATACCCATGACATCGATCGTTTTTGATCTGATCGGAGGCGATGAAGAAAGTGTGAAGCGCCGGGAGGAATATATCGTGATGAGGGAGCTTGCGCTCAATGCGGGACGTCTGCTGGGTACGGCGGTATTCATTACGGTGGTATCCCTGACCCGGTCCCCGGCAGCCATGAACTGGCTGCTGCTCGCCATTGGCAGCTCGCCGATCGCGGCTTGGTATTGGATGCGTAAAGTGAAGGCAGATAAAGCTTAAGGCATGGTTGTAAGCGCGTGCCAGCTTGACAAAACATTCCCTCCCGCTAAAATAAGGGGACAGAGGATTGGTAGTACGGAAGCTGGAGGTTTCTGTACGTTAAGGGAGGCTGCAGCATGGGTTCAAGTAAAAAGATGGTAAACAGCATCACAGAGCTGATCGGGGATACGCCGGCCGTTCGGGTCAACCGTCTCGTAGGCCAGGATGATGCGGAGCTTTACGTGAAGCTTGAATATTTCAATCCGAGCGGAAGTGTCAAGGATCGTGCGGCGTTCAATCTGATCGCTCAGGCGGAAAAGGATGGCCGGATTCGTCCGGGCGCTACGATCATCGAGCCGACAAGCGGAAATACCGGAATCGGGCTGGCGATGAACGCGGCGGCAAAAGGGTATAAAGCGATTTTGGTTATGCCGGACAATATGACCAAGGAGCGGATCAATCTGCTGAAGGCTTACGGAGCGGAAGTCGTACTTACTCCCGCTGCGGAACGCATGCCGGGCGCCATCAAGAAGGCGCTTGAGCTGCAGGAGCAAATACCGAACAGCTTTATTCCCCAGCAGTTTGAGAATAAGGCGAATCCGGATATCCACAGAGTAACGACGGCTCTGGAGATCATTGAGCAGATGGATGGGCGGCTGGACGCCTTTATCGCCACCTCGGGCACCGGAGGGACGATTACCGGTACCGGGGAAGTGCTCCGTGAGAAGCTTCCGGGGATCAGTATTTATGTCGTTGAGCCTAAAGGATCGCCGGTTCTGTCGGGCGGACAGCCCGGGCCCCATAAGCTGGTCGGCACCAGCCCGGGCTTTGTGCCTTCGATTCTGAACACGGATGTTTACGATGAGATCGTGCAGGTCGCTGACGAGGACGCACTGCAAACGACGCGTGACTTGGCGAGGCTTGAAGGTATCCTGGTCGGCCCGTCTGCGGGAGCGGCGGTATGGACCGGTCTGCAGGTAGCTCGCAAGCTTGGCCGCGGCAAACGTGTGCTGTGCATTGCGCCGGATACGGGAGAACGGTATTTGAGCATGGACATATTTTGATGGCAGCGGCATAGGGGAAGCGGCGGGACAGTCCAGGGCGGACAGCTCCCGCCGCTTTTTTTGTATAGAGAAAGTGTGCGGAAAAAGGTTGCATAAATATTCATTATTATGTATAATAATAAACAAGGGAGCGGGAAACCGGTCCTTCTGATTTTTGAACATCTTACTGGAGAGGGGAACCTTTCATGAAAATCGCACTGCATAATGAGCTTCCGGGCGAGGCGCAGTTTCAGCAGTTGATCGATTCCGTTTCCGCACATTCTGGCCAGAGCGGAGAATTTTCATACGAATCGTACTCTCATAGTGATCGTGTTATAGCCGCTTACGATCAAGGACGGCTTGTCGGACTGGGTCGTCTCGTGGATGCCGATCAGAGCAGGATTGAAATTACAGTGCTTCCCGGGTACCAAGGGCGGGAAATTGAAGGATATATGGTAAACTTCTTACAGCTCACAGCTTCTGCCATAGCTAGTCTGCTTCATAAGTCGATGATCAGCCTCCATTACTGTGGGGGTTTTTTGTCGTCCATTTCCGGCTGCATGTCATGCTCTTTGTAATTTTGCTTTGCCAAATGACGGGCGATAGGTGTAATATGTAGTAATAATAAAAGCTTCCGGTCGAAGCCAGCCGAAGAATGGATACCATGGTAAAGCCGGAATTTTATGGATACAGAAAGGTTTGATTTTCATCGAACTTCTTTTCTGTCATTTTAAGCTTTGTAGGAGGGCGCATCCATGGAACAATTCAAAATGAAAATCATTGAGCTGCTCAAAGAAGATGCACGCCGCACGCCGGCCTTGATCGCAACCATGCTCGGGGCTTCCGAGGCGGAAGTGGCGGAGGCGATTCAAGAGCTGGAAGAGGCGAATGTGATCGTAAAATACGCTACGGTCGTTAATTGGGCCAAAGTGGACAGCGAGAAAGTCACTGCCCTCATTGAAGTGCAAATTACGCCGGAACGCGGACGCGGCTTTGACGCGATTGCCGAACGCATTTACTTATATCCTGAAGTGAAATCGGTCTATTTGATGTCGGGCGCATATGATCTGCTCGTGGAGATCGAAGGCAAAACGCTCAAAGAGGTGGCGTCGTTCGTTTCCAATAAGCTTTCCCCGATTGATCGGGTATTGTCGACGAAGACGCATTTTATATTGAAAAAGTACAAGCAGGACGGGATTACCTTCGAAGATCATGAAGATGATCGCCGCCTCTTGATCTCACCGTAAAGGACGCTGAGAAGATGATAGAGCATAAACAGGCCCAACAGCAACCGCTGCAGACGAAGTCGATGAGCGGCTATCTGGCTCCGCTCGTGCGTGAAATTCCGCCATCAGGCATCCGTAAGTTTTTTGATCTGGTGAGCGGCAGCAAGGATATTATATCCCTTGGAGTAGGGGAACCTGACTTTAGCACCCCGTGGCATGTCAGAGAAGCGTGCGTTTATTCGCTTGAACGCGGAAATACCAAGTATACGCCCAACTCCGGGCTGCCTGAGCTGCGGGAAGCGATTGCCGAATACTTGTACGAGTCGTTTCACGTCCCGTATGAGCCTTCCGAAGAGGTGATCGTCACCGTTGGCGGAAGCGAAGCCATCGATCTGGCGCTGCGCGCCTTGGTTACCCCGGGCGATGAGATTCTTATTCCGGAGCCCTGCTACATTTCTTACAGCCCGATTACCCGGATCGGCGGCGGCATTCCCGTAGGCATCGAGACTTTTGCCAAAGACGGCTTCAAGCTGACGGCGGAATCGCTCAAGGCGGCGATCACGCCCCGTTCCAAAGTGTTGATTCTGTGCTATCCAAGCAACCCGACCGGGGGCATCATGACCTATGAGGATTGGCTGCCGATTGCCAAAGTCGTTGAGGAGCACGATCTGATCGTTATCTCGGACGAGATTTATGCGGAATTGACCTATGAACAAAAGCATGTCAGCTTCGCTTCGATTCCGGGCATGCGCGACCGGACGATTCTTGTGAGCGGCTTTTCCAAGGCGTTTGCGATGACCGGCTGGCGGATGGGATACGCTTGCGGGCATCCCGACCTCATATCGGCCATGCTCAAAATCCACCAGTACACGGTCATGTGTGCGCCGTCCATGGGACAGGTTGCTGCCCTGGAGGCGCTCAAGCACGGCATGGAGGAAAAAGACCGCATGGTAGAGTCCTACAACCAGCGCCGTCGTCTTGTCGTACAGGGTTTCCGGGACATCGGACTGCAGTGTCATGAGCCTCAGGGCGCATTCTATGCCTTCCCTTCCATTCAGGCAACGGGGCTAAGCTCCGAGGAATTTGCCGAGCGCTTGATTCGTGAGGCGAAGGTCGCAGCAGTACCCGGCAATGTATTTGGCAAGGGTGGAGAAGGATTTGTCCGCTGTTCTTACGCGACTTCGGTTAACCAGCTGATTGAAGCGATTGATCGAATAGGCAATTTCATCAAAAAGCTTTAATTAAACAATATTATCCATTTTCAATCCCCCCAAAAACTGGTATATTAGATGTAGATTCATATTTTCATAGAATATGAATCTTTTTCTTTATAGGTCTAAAGATATGAAGCGGGAGGGATGAAGAATGGCTTTTCCGGAATATCAGCTTCGGCAATACATGAATAACGGCTGGATTCGCGAGAATGATCAGAAAGCCAAGTGGATTTTTGGAACAGGAAAACGTGCTTCGTCTGCCTTATCTTTAGAAGATCATATTTACCTTTTAAGACGCGAACTGGAGCGCCTTGTACAAAACGGAAATGACCTGACATCACCGGAAGTAGTGAAAATCAGTATGGAGCTTGATCTCAAAATAAATGAATATATGAATCTTCATCAAAAGGGCCGGTCTTGACCGGCTTCTTTTAATGAGATCGAAAGAAGTGTAAGTGAGCAGCAGAGTGCCAAAACGTCAAATGGTCAGCTGTAAGGATGATTTCAGCGCAGCAGCCAGGTTTTTCGTGCTTCCTCCTTATTCTTAAAAGCTTTGAAAGAGCAGGTCTTTTATGTTAACATCATAAAGGATATGTTGGAGAATCGGGGTAGAGAGGGAAAAACACGAGGGGAGAAACCGGCGTGAGAAGGAATGGGCTGCTCTGCCTGCTGCTGATGATGTTCGTACTTGCTGCAGGCTGCGGCGGAGGATCGAAGGCGGATGTGTCGATTTTCATGATAGGATCCAACGGGATCCCGAATGAAGCGGGAGAAAAGTTGCAAGCCTCGCTGCAAAGTGAAATAGGTGAATCGGCCAGTGTGCAAGTATTGGCGGCGCCTATATTTTCAATGGAGAAGCTGATCGTCGAAATAGCGGCCGGTCAGAACGGCATTCTGATGATTCCGGAGAATCATTTTAAAGCGATGGGCGAGCAGGGCGGTTATGTTCCGCTGGACGATGTGGCCAAAGCGGAGGATTTTCCTGAGGGCGTTCTGGAAGTTACGGAAGACGGCAAGAAGCAAAAGCATCTGTACGGCATCCCGATGGATCAAACCAAATGGTTTACGGAGCTCGAATTCGACGGCAAAAATCTGTTCGCGTTCATTCCGGCCAATGCGCCGGACAAAGAGAAAGCGAAGCAGGTCATGAAAATAATTGCCGAGAAATAATTGTGCATGCCAGTCATGCAGCGGACAACAACATAGCGGTTCAGGTGCCCGCACAGCCAATCAACGCTTGCGGGTTAAAAGGGAAGCCGGTGTGAATCCGGCGCGGTCCCGCCACTGTATACGGGTAAATGCTCTTCATGAAGTCACTGTCTGGAGCAGACGGGAAGGCGAAGAGCTCTGGCTCAGCGAAGCAGCCCGTAAGTCAGGAAACCTGCCTGAACATGCATTCGATGCAGCCTTTCGAGGAAAAGGGGCAGACGCGCAGCCTGCCGGCGGCATATCGACTTGATGTCGACTGCGGCCGCCAGGTTTGTCAGAGTGTGCCTCTGCTTCGGAGACGATCCGAAAGCAGGGGTCTTTTCGTTTTTTGAATGATGATAAGGAGATGGACCTATGTATTGGGATAAGACGACTCGCATAAAAAAAAGGCTGCTTGCAGCCGTTCTGAGCCTGGCTTTGGCGGGAACGCTGGCAGGATGCGGAAGCACTGCGCCAGCGCCGGGGCAAGGTCAGCAGGCGGAATCGCCGAAGGCGGGCGACGCCAGGCAGGAAGGGTCGGTCACATCGGCCAAACGGACGACGTATCCGCTCACCGTCAAAGACGCTACGGGTAAAGAATTTGTTTTTGAGAAAGCTCCGGAGCGCATCGTTTCCACTTCACCGAGTGAAACGGAAACACTCTTTGCTTTGGGGCTCGGAGATCAGGTAGTGGGCGTATCGGATTTCTGCAACTATCCAGCCGAAGCGGCGGCGAAGCCGAAAGTCGGCAGCATCATCAAGCCGAACGAGGAAGCGCTCGTTGCGGCCAACGCCGATTTGGTCATGACGGGGGTATCCATGAATATGACCGTAGTGGAGAAGCTTCGCGGACTGAAGGTGAATCTGTTTAAGGTCGAGCCCAAAACGTTAGACGATGTGATGAGCAATATTCTGCTCATGGGGCAAATCTTCGACCGCCAGGAGCAGGCGGAGAAGCTGGTCGATTCGATGAAGGCCGAACGCCAAAAGGTACTGGATGCGGTGAAGGATCTGAAGCCTGAGCAGAAGAAAAAGGTATTTGTCGAGTTTTCCCCCGGCTGGACGGTCGGTAAAGGCGAGTATATTGACGAGCTGATCAGCCTGGCCGGAGGAATCAATGTGGCGGGCGGCGAGAAAGGTTACGTAAAGCTTAGCGAGGAGAAGGTGATCGCGGACAATCCGCAGATTATTCTTTATCCGACGGGGATCATCGACGAGAAGAGCAATAAGCCGATGGATCAGTTGATTCGCGAGCGCAGCGGCTGGGACCGGATTGAAGCGGTGAAGTCGAACCGGTTGGTCGGGTTGGACAAGGACATTATGAGCCGTCCGGGTCCCCGGATTACACAGGCATTGACGGAAGTAGCCAAAGGAATATACCCGGAACTGGTGAAATAGATGAAGCGTAAGCTGTGGATTTGGGGCGGAGCCGCCTTGGCCCTGCTTGTATTCGCCGTTTCTGCGGCAGTATCGATCGGTTCGGTCCGAATTCCGTTCGGTCATGTCTGGGGAATCGTACTTCATCAGCTGCCTTGGATCGGTGAACGAATCCAGGGGGATTGGAGCGAAGCTTCGGAACAAATCGTATGGAGGGTCAGGCTGCCAAGGGTAGTGCTGGGCATTCTGGTCGGTGCCGCCCTGGGGTTGGCCGGCGCGGCCTTTCAGGGCGTACTCCGCAATCCGCTTGCCGATCCGTACACGCTGGGCGTTTCGTCCGGAGCATCGGTGGGTGCGGCTTTTTTGATCTTGTTCGGTCTGCAGTATACGCTCTTTGGGGAGTGGACGGTACCGGCGGTAGC
Source organism: Paenibacillus sp. JMULE4 (assembly GCF_013337105.1). Taxonomy (NCBI): domain Bacteria; kingdom Bacillati; phylum Bacillota; class Bacilli; order Caryophanales; family Paenibacillaceae; genus Paenibacillus; species Paenibacillus sp. JMULE4. The sequence continues at coordinate 29,933 of NZ_SGWF01000021.1, read as the reverse complement.
GTTCTTGACCGGAGTACTGTCGCTCTGTACGGTGCTTTTGCTGGCACGGACCGACGGCAAGCTGCGTAAGGAAACCGTCATTCTGTCGGGTGTCGTAATGCAGGCGTTCCTGGGCGCCTTCGTCTCGTTAATGGTGGCGATGTCGGATCAGGTGATCAACGAAATCATCTTCTGGCTGATGGGAAGCCTGGCGCTGCGGGGCTGGACTTATTCGCTGGTGCTGCTGCCGTATTTGGCTGCAGGCTCCGCAGTGCTGCTCTGTTACGGCCGGTCGATGAATTTGTTTGCGCTCGGGGAGCGGCAAGCGGCGCATCTAGGCGTCCATATCGAGAGGACCAAGCTGATTGTCCTGATGGCGTCTACTTTGATCACTGCGGCGGCCGTATCCGTGTCGGGGGTGATTGCTTTTGTCGGGCTTCTGGTGCCGCATTTGCTTCGGCTGATGATCGGACCGGATTACCGCTTGCTGCTCCCCCTGTCTCTAATTGGCGGCGCGATTTATGTGCTGCTCGCAGATACGCTGGCCCGAACGCTGCTTAGTCCGACGGAGATTCCACTCGGGGTCGTGACGGCGTTTATGGGGGCTCCATTTTTTGCTTATTTGCTTCGGCGGAAAAAACGGATGGTGCGTGAGTGAAAGGAGGCCGGCGCGATGATTCAAGTAGATGTGGAAGAGGTGTCCAAGGCATTCGGAGCGCGGGAGGTGCTCCGGGGAGTCCGCTTTCGGGTGAAGCCCGGTGAATGGTTCGGTATTTTGGGACCCAACGGAAGCGGGAAATCGACGCTGCTTCATCTGATTACCGGCCTGGAGCCGGCGACTGCGGGAAATGTGCGGCTGGATGGCAAGCCTGTGGCATCCTGCTCAAGGAAAGCCTTGGCGCGGCAGATCGCGGTGCTGGAGCAGGATGCGCTGCCGCCGCTCGGCTTCACGGTGCAGGAGGTGATCGAAATGGGACGCTACCCGTATCAAAACTGGCTGGGAGACGAAACGGCGGATGCCGCTGCGCTGGTAGAGCGGATTATCGCTTGGCTGAAGCTGGACTCCCTGCGGGAGCGAACCATCGATCATTTGAGCGGCGGTGAACGTCAGCGTGTAGCCTTGGGGAAAGCAATGGCGCAAGAGCCCAAGCTGCTGCTGCTGGATGAACCGACAACATTTCTGGATATCGGGTACCAGGTCGAAATGATGGATATGGTTCGTAAATGGCAGCAGGAATGGGGGATGACGGTCATTTCGGTGCTGCACGATCTGAATTTGGCCGCTCAATACTGCGACCGTCTCCTTCTGCTGCATGAAGGAGCGACGGCGGGAATCGGTACGGCTGAAGAGGTGCTTCGTGCCGATCTGCTGGAGCAGGTGTACGGAACGCGGCCTCACATTCTTGCGCATCCGGACAGCGGTGTTCCGCAAATCTTACTGGGAAAGGGAACAAGATGATGAGCAATAACCGATTGGAACAAATCATTGCGGGTATCGCCCCTTTGGATAAACGGAGTATAGAGGAGGCGGCGCGTCATCTCGATCAGCTGACCAAGCCGCCGGGAAGCTTGGGCAGACTGGAGGAGGTGGCCAAGCAGCTTGCGGGAATCCGCGGGGAGCCGATACCGGATCTGGGGAAAAAGGCGGTCGTCGTCATGGCTGCGGATCACGGCGTATGCGAAGAAGGCGTCAGCGCCTATCCGGCCGAAGTCACGCCGCAGATGGTGCTTAACTTTCTGAATGGGGGCGCGGCGGTGAACGTGCTTTCGCGCCACGCCGGAGCCGACGTTCTGTGTGTCGATATTGGTGTGAACGCGGAGCTTTCCGATTCACGGCTGAGGTCTCATAAAATTCGCATGGGCACGGCCAATATGGCTAAGGGGCCCGCGATGACGCGGGAGGAAGCGGAGGAAGCGGTTCTGGTCGGTGCGGAGATAGCCGCTGAATTGGTGCGGGATGGCTACGGCTTGATCGCCACCGGAGATATGGGCATCGGCAACACGACGGCCAGCTCGGCCATCTTGACCGTACTTGGGGGTACGGATGCGGCCGAAGCCGCAGGGCGAGGCACCGGAATCGACGACGAGCGCCTGCGGCACAAGCAGGCTGTGATTCGCCAAGCGATCGAGCTCAATCGTCCGGATGCGGCCGATCCGATGGACGTGCTGTCCAAAGTGGGGGGGCTTGAGATCGCCGGCTTGGCCGGCGTCATCCTGGGGGCGGCCAAGCACCGCTGTCCGGTCGTCATCGACGGGTTCATCTCCTCGGCTGCCGCTTTGGTCGCAGCCCGATTGGCACCGCTCAGCGTACGGTATATGATCGCCTCGCACCTTTCGCAGGAACAGGGACACGCGCGTCTGCTCGAAGAAATCGGACTGACACCGATGCTTGTGATGGACATGCGGCTTGGCGAGGGTACGGGCGCCGTCCTTGCTTTTCCGCTGATTGAGGCTGCGGTCAAGATCATGAAAGAAATGGCGACCTTCGCCAATGCGGGTGTTTCCGGTGCGCTTCCTGCGGAGCAGCTGCAAGGATGAGCCGGCGGGGACTGAAGGTGCTTGTAACGGGCGGGGCCCGCAGCGGGAAGAGCTCTTTTGCGGAAAGCTATGCGGCAACACTTGGCGCACAAGGTCTTTACATCGCCACGTCGCAAGCCTATGACGATGAAATGAAGGAACGCATCGCGATGCACCGCCGGGAACGGGATGAACGAGGGTTTCCGTGGATTACGGCGGAGGAGCCGTATGATCTCGCCGGGGCGCTTCTTAGGGCGGAATCGCCCGTCGTGCTTGTCGATTGCCTGACGCTGTGGCTGTCCAATTGGCTGCTGAGGCTGGAACAAGAGCCGGAGACCGGGCGGTTGGACGGGCTTGAGGCCAAAATTGACGAGCTGGCGGAGGTATTCGGTTCGCTCGACCGTCCGGTCGTTCTGGTTACCAATGAGGTAGGCAGCGGTCTGGTGCCTGAATATAAGCTCGGTCGGGTGTTTCGGGATCTGTCCGGGCGAATGAATCAGCGGCTGGCCCGCATAGCCGACCAAGTGTTTCTGGTCACGGCGGGAATTCCGGTGGAACTGAAAAGCCGGGCGTTTCACTTTTAGTACGGTGCGGAGGAACGGACTTGCTGTTTTATAGTTTGCAAGAGTTGATGTGGATGGTGCTTGCGGCGATAGTGATCGACTGGGTCATCGGGGACCCCGCATGGCGTTGGTTGACACACCCGGTTGTTTGGATCGGGCGGTTGATTGCATATTTGGAAAACCGCCTGTATCCGATTCCGGTGAAACAGGAGAGCGAATCGGCCGCAGAGGCGCACCGTGCCCGTTTGTGCGGAGCGGTACTGGCCTTCTTGACGATCGGTCTGTCTGCCGGAAGCATTTGGCTTATGGTATGGCTGGCGGATCAAGTACATCTATGGGTTGGTTATGCCGCCAGCACCTGGTTTATCTCGACTACGATCGCCGTCAAGGGGCTGAAGGACGCGGCGATGGCGGTATATAAACCTTTAAGCGAAGGACGTATCGATGAGGCAAGAGAGCAGGTCGGCTTCATTGTCGGAAGGAACACTTCACAGCTCGACGAGCCTGAAATTACGCGGGCCGCGGTCGAGACCGTAGCCGAGAACATTGTGGATGCGTTTATTTCTCCGGTTTGCTATGCCTTGGCGGGAGGCGCTCCATTGGCGATGCTGTACCGCGCTTCCAATACGCTCGACTCGATGGTGGGCTACAAGAATGAAAAATATATTCATTTCGGATGGGCTTCGGCCCGCTGGGACGATGTGATGAACTGGATTCCCGCAAGGCTGGCGGGTCTGCTGATCGTGATGGCTGCGTGGTTCAGCCCCGGGCTTCGTGCAGGAAGAGCCGCGCGTTCGATTGTGCGCTTTGCCCGGCTTCACCCGAGTCCGAACAGCGGCATTCCGGAATCGGCCGTCGCCGGAGCACTGGGTATCGAGCTTGGCGGAGTGAACGTTTACCACGGCCGCACGAGCGAGCGGGCACGGATGGGGTGGCCGCTCAGAGAACGGGAGCGAGAGGACATCCGTCGAACCGTCGGGATATTGTACGGTGTCAGTTATCTGGTTGCGGGGGGATTGCTGTGCGGGCTTTTTGGCTTTATGGATAACGTGGGGGTCGGCCTGTGCGGCTGCTTTTCAATTTCTGACCCGTCTTCCCGTGCCGGTGAAGCTTGATTACAATGACGCTTTGTTTCGCCGAAGCGTCGTTTTTTATCCTTTGGTCGGCTTGGTGCTCGGAGTTCTTCTGATGGGTGCGGGGAAGCTGCTGTATATGGCTTTGCCTCCGCTTCCCGCCGCCGCGCTGCTGCTTTCGGCCTGGGTGCTGCTGACCGGAGCGCTGCATCTGGACGGCCTGATGGATATGGCGGACGGCATATTGAGCCACCGTTCGCGCGAGCGGATGCTGGAGATCATGAAGGACAGCCGGGTCGGCGCTATGGGCGTCGTAGTATGCGCGCTGGTGCTGCTTCTGAAATGGTCTTTGCTGCAGGAGCTTTTTCGTACCGGGACGCTGAGCTGGCTGCTGCTGCCGATGGTTTTGCTGTGGAGCCGGTGGTATATGGTGGTTGCGATTGCCGGCTGGCCCTATGCGAGGCAGGAAAAAGGCGGCGGTATGGGGAGTTTTTACCGCGGCGTCGGATGGAAGCACATTGCGGCCCATAGTGCGCTGGCTGCACTATTATCCGCAGCTGTGCTCCTGACCGCACGGGCGCTGGGTCTGCACTTGGCAGGGGGGCTGTGGCCTATGCTGGCATTTGCGGGATTGACTCTTGGCGGCGGTTATCTGATGAGCGAGTACATTCATCGCAAGCTGGGCGGTTTGACCGGAGATACCTATGGGGCTATGAACGAGCTGCTGGAGGTGCTGCTGCTTCTTTTGCTTGTGTTGATGACGGGACAGGGGGAATGAATGGATGCTGGAGCGATACGGACACGGCGGTGATTTATGGACGGCGGCGGAAACCTTTGGGATGCCCAAGGATCAGTTTCTCGATTTCAGCTCGAACATGAATCCGCTTGGGCCTCCGGAAACGGTGGGATTCATCTTCAGCAGCAGGTGGAAGGAAGTCGTGAACTATCCCGATCCGGCTGTGAGAGAGCTGACGCGCAAGCTGGCGGCAAAGCATAAGGTGGACGAGGACTGCATTCTGGTGGGCAACGGGGCGGCGGAGCTGATCGATCTGGCCGTACGGGTGCTGCGTCCCGGCCTGACAGGGCTCGCGAGGCCGTCTTTTGGAGAATATGAAGAAGCTGTGGCAAAAATCGGCGGGCGGGTGTACGATATTCCGCTCTCCGAGGCATCGGGATATGAGCTTAAGCTTTCCGATGTAAAAGAGGCGGCAAGCCTGTGCGACTTGCTGTTTCTGGGGCATCCGAACAACCCTACGGGGCGGCTGCTGCCTGGGGAAATCGTGTCCTGGCTGGCGGCAGGCGGCATTCCGGCCATTATTGATGAAGCGTTTCTTGACTTTAGTCCCCGCGAGGAGGAGCTTACGCTGACGCGTACGGCAGCAGAGAGCTCCAGCCTGATGGTCATTCGTTCCATGACCAAATTTTATTCGATCCCCGGTATCCGGCTCGGCTATATTGTAGCGAATCCCGAACGGATTCGCCTGATGAAGCGGCTGCAGGTGCCGTGGAGCGTGAATGCTTTGGCGCAGTGGATCGGCAGCAGTGTGCTGGAGGAGCGGGAATACGCGGTGCGCACGCTGGAATGGCTGAAGGAAGAGCGGGAGGTTCTTACCGGAAAACTCCGGAAACTGGGGCTCCGGGTGATTGACAGCGACGCCAATTTTATTCTCTTCTCGCTTCGGCCGCTTGGCCTTACGGTTCAGGCGCTTCAAGCCGAGATGGGACGAAGAGGGATTCTGGTGCGCGATGCGTCGCTTTTTGCCGGATTGGACGAAACCTGGTGCAGAGTAGCGGTCAAGCTGAGGGAACAAAACGAAAAGCTGTTGGCCGGTTTAACCGAAGCTTTGAGCGTTCTGCAGGGCTCGGCGGAGACCGAGGATGCTGTGCCTGCCGCGGTGGGAACTCCTGATCGCGGGCTTGCTCCTACACTCATGATCCAAGGTACGTCTTCGGATGCGGGCAAAAGCCTGCTGACGGCTGCGCTGTGCCGTATCCTGCTGCAGGATGGCCGGCGCGTCGCGCCGTTTAAATCGCAAAACATGTCGCTGAACTCCTACGTCACGCCGGATGGCAAAGAAATCGGCAGGGCGCAGGGGATGCAGGCCGATGCCTGCCGCATTCCCGCGACGACGGATATGAATCCGATCCTGTTGAAGCCGAAAAAGGACATGATCTCCCAAGTCGTCGTGCACGGCAAGCCTTTCCGCGATCTTGACGCCAGGACGTACCGGGAAAAATACCTGCCTGAGGCGGAAAGGGTTGTAAAGGAAGCGCTGACCCGGCTGCGCAGGGATTTCGACGTTGTCCTCATTGAGGGGGCGGGAAGCCCCGCCGAGATCAATCTGAAAAACCGAGATATCGTCAACATGCGGCTGGCGGGCTGGGCGGATGCGCCTGTGCTCCTGGTGGCGGATATCGACCGCGGAGGGGTATTCGCTTCGATTGTAGGCACGCTCGAGATCTTCACTCCGGAAGAAAGATCGCGTGTCAAAGGATTTATCATCAATAAATTCCGCGGGGATATTAGCCTGCTGAAGCCCGGACTGGATTGGCTTGAGCGACGGACGGGGAAGCCCGTGTTGGGCGTGATTCCTTATCTGCCCCAGCTTGAACTTGAAGATGAAGATTCCGCATCATTGGACCGGAGGCTGGCGGAACGTCAGATCGGGGAGAAGCAGCCCGGCATGCTGGACATTGCGGTGCTTCGCCTGCCGCGCATATCCAATTTCACGGATGTAGATCCGCTGGAGTACGAGAGGGACGTTCGCTTGCGGTTCGTGGAGACGCCGGAACAGTTCGGCGAACCGGATGCGGTGATCGTGCCGGGAAGCAAAAACACGGTCGACGACCTTCTTTATTTGCGAAACGGGGGACTGGAACGGAAGCTGGTGGATTTTGCCGAGAACGGCGGGTGGATCGTCGGCATTTGCGCAGGCTATCAGATGCTCGGCTGCAGGCTGCTGGATCCGGAACTGGTGGAATCGAATCAGCCGGAGCTGAGGGGACTGGGCCTGTTTCCGACGGAAACCGTCTTTGCCCGGGAGAAGAGAACGGTGCAAGCTCAAGGAACAACGGGTCTGTACGCCCGGCAGGGACAGCGGTTTCCTATTACGGGTTACGAAATACATATGGGCCAAACTTCATTTCTTGAACCGGTCGAGCATCCTTTTTTGCTGCTGCCGGCCGCTGATGATACGGAGCCTGCCGCGGATGGGGTCGTGAACGGAGACGGCCGCCGATTCGGCACGTATGTGCACGGTATTTTGCATAATGACGATTTCCGCAGGGCCTGGTTAAACCGGATTCGTGAAAGTAAAGGGCTGGAGCCGGTGCCGGCGGAGCTTCGCTTTCAGGAGCGTCGTGAAGCCGCATTTGACAGGCTGGCGGCGCATGTAAGGCAGCACTTGGATATGGACCGGTTGTATGAGATGATAGATCGCAAGGAGGGATAGCGGATGAGAATATATACGAGGACGGGCGATGCGGGTCAAACCGGCGTGATCGGAGGACGCGTGGATAAAGATGACGCAAGGGTGGAGGCTTACGGTACGGTCGATGAGCTGAACTGCTTTGTCGGACAGGCGATGGGTTTCCTTGACCCGGAGCGGGATCAGGATTTGCTTGCCGATTTGCTTGAAATTCAGCATGAGCTGTTCGACTGCGGCTCGGATTTGGCTCTGCTCAAGCAGGAGCTGCGTCCTTATAAGGTGACGGCGGAGATGGTGGACCGTCTGGAGACATGGATCGACAAGTACGATGCGGAGGCCCCGGAGATTCAGCGGTTTATTCTGCCCGGGGGAAGCCGGGCTTCCTCCGCGCTGCATGTATGCCGGACCGTCTGCCGCAGGGCAGAGCGCCGGGTGGTGACGCTGGCCCGTACACAGCCAATCAATGAAGAAGTGCGCCGCTATTTGAACCGATTGTCGGATTTGTTCTTTACCGTGGCCCGGGCGGCCAACAGCCGCGCAGGGATTCCCGATGTGGAATATGCGCGCAGCGCCAAGGTGTTCCGCCGAAAATGACAAGCTATTACAAACCTCTTCAGTACATCGTGCCGCCGGAGGATGACGGCATGTTGCTCCGGACGGTTTTGCAGCAAAGGATGGGGATTTCCCGCAAGCTGTTGTCCCGGCTGAAGATGACGGAGCAGGGCATTCTGCTCAACGGAGAGCGCAGGTATATCGACGTCAAAGTACGGGCGGGCGACAGGGTGGAAGCCCGTATGGAAGTGGAAACGTCAGATGACATATTACCCCAACCGATCCCGCTCGACATACTTTATGAGGACGAGGAGCTGCTGGTGCTGAACAAAGAGGCCGGCCGAATCGTTCATCCGACGCACGGACATTACACGGAAACGCTGGCCAACGGCGTGGTTCACTATTGGTTGGAAAAAGGGGAAAGGTTCCGTTTCCGTCCCGTTCACCGTCTCGACCAGGAAACGTCGGGGGTGCTGGCCGTTGCCAAAAACGCGTATGTACACCAGCAAATTTCCGAACAAATGCAGACCACCGGGTTGAAAAAAGAGTATGTCGCCTTGGTGCATGGTGTGCTGGCGCTCGATGAAGGAACCGTCGATGCGCCGATCGATCGCGACCCGCTGTCGCCGCATCTTCGTATCGTCACCGACACCGGTTACCCGTCTGTAACGCACTATCGCGTAGAGCGCCGCTTCCGGAATGCGACGTGGGTTCGTCTATGGCTGGAGACAGGCCGTACCCATCAGATCCGCGTTCATATGAAGCATCTGGGACACCCGCTCTTTGGTGATAAGCTCTATGGGTTGGAAGAAGCGGAGGAACCGTCAACGTCTGTCTTCATCGGCCGTCATGCGCTGCATGCCGCTGCGCTCGGGTTAACCCATCCGATATCCCGTAAATGGATGGAATTTCACGCTCCGCTGCCGTCGGACATACAGCAGTGCCTGGATAGACTGGAATCAAACGAATAAAGCCCAAAACCGCCGTTCTTCGTAAAGAACCGGCGGTTTTTTGCGTACCGCAAAAGCTACTGCAGCATGCCCAAGTACTCTTTCACCACTAATTGCAATTGATTCATTGCGGCAGAGGACGGTACGAATAACCGGCCCGATAACCCGCCGCCGGTATTGCCTGCCAGATAGTTAACCGGGTAAGGAATAACCTCCACCTGCTGCTCCTTAAAGTGTTTGATGGACCTTGACATGTGAAAAGCGGAGGTGATCAGTACAGGGCGGGTCAATCCCTGCCGTTCCAGAAGCTCTTTGGCGTTCCGGGCATTTTCCTGCGTCGTTCGGCTCCGATCCTCCAGCAGGATGGCCTGTTCGGGCACGCCCAAGGCGATCAGCTTGCGCTTTGCCAGCTGACCTTCGTTAGGGGTATCGGCGAACACTTGGCCGCCGGAAATGAGAACCGGCAGCGGATGCCGGGCGTACAGCTCCGCAGCCGATACGACCCGATGCAGAGTGTAGCCGTTCAGATGTCCTGTACCGTCGATGTCCGGGGTTCCTGCGATGGCTCCTCCGGTGAGTACAACGTAGGCGTCCCCTTCTATGGATGCGGGCGGGGCATAGCGATCTTCCAGCGACCGAAGGGCCGCTTCGCCGGTCAGCGGGATCGATGACAAGTACAGCAGGAAAGCGAGGGCCAATGGAATAAGCCACGATCTGCGGCCGCAGCGATAATACAGCCATAATGCGGCAAGCCCTAATAAAAGCACAAAGATGCCGGGCGGAATGAGCAGGCTGTAAACCAGTTTGATAAAATAAATAATCATGTCGTATCTCCTTTTGGAAATTCGTAAGAACGGCTGAATAACCGGGCAGGACGCAGATAATGAATCCGGGAAAGTTGCGGTATTCTTTTCCATTATCGGTATTGCGTCGTCTGATTTCAACTACGGGCTTGCCGCCGCTGATTTGCAGGCGGGCTGCCAACATCGGTATAATGTAAAGTAAAGAAAATCTATACCATGGGACGAGGATGGAGCAGATGAGCAGCAAGCACAAGTTAACCGTATATCAATATCCGCAATGCGGCACATGCCGCAACGCATTAAAGTGGCTGAAGGAGCAAGGATGGGATGTGGAAGCCGTTCACATCGTAGAGCGGCCTCCGACCGTATCGCAACTGCAGGAAATGATTCCTTTAAGCGGCCTGGAGATCAAGAAGTGGTTCAACGTATCGGGAGAAGTCTACAAGGAAATGCAGCTGAAAGACAAGCTTCCCTCCATGAGCGACGAGGAGAAGATCGCGCTGCTGGCGTCCAACGGCAAGCTGATCAAGCGCCCGGTAGTGACCGACGGTTCCAAAGTAACGGTCGGGTTCAAACCGGAAATGTATGCCGAGGTGTGGGGCCGGGCGGAAGCATAAAAGGAGGGTGATCGAGGATTGCAGCCCAGTCGTAATAAAAACAAAGGTAATTGGCTGTGGTATATCGGGGCCGCGGCGGCGTTCCTTCTGACCAAAGGCAAAGGCCTGCTTTCGCTGCTGAAATTCGGTAAAGCCGGCGGGGCGTTGGTTTCTATGTTCATCTCTGTTGGAGCCTATGCTTTGATCTACCCTTGGGGCTTTGCCATAGGCGTGGTGCTTTTGCTCCTTGTCCACGAGTTGGGTCATGTATGGGCCGCCAAGCGCAAAGGCTTACCGGTGACGGCCCCCGTATTTATTCCTTTTCTCGGCGCATTGATCAATATGAAAAGACACCCGAGAGATGCGGAGACGGAGGCTTATGTAGCGATTGGCGGTCCGGCGCTCGGGACGCTCGGGGCTGTTGCCGTGTTTGGAGCGGCTTATGCGCTGGATCATCCGCTGCTCTATACTGTGGCCTACGTCGGGTTTTTCCTGAATCTGATCAACTTGCTGCCGATCCATCCGTTAGACGGAGGACGCATCGCCACGGCCGTTACCCGTTGGCTTTGGCTGGTCGGATTGATCGGCGGATTGGTCATTATCATCTATTTGCGTTCGATTTTATTTTTCATCATCTGGGCGATGTTCGCCTACGACCTTTACAAAAAGTATGTCAAAAACCGCAACCGGGGCGAGGAGCGCATGGTGACCGCGAGCTTTTCCGTTCCGGCAGAGCCGTTAATTGCCCAGGGATACATCATTCCCGGAACGGAGCACAAAAGGGAACTTCCTTTCATCACGTATTCCAGTCTGGAGGATGGGCAGCAGTACGTGAAGGTGCTTTGGGACAGCCTTGATTTTCAAGGCACGGTGCCGATGATGAGCCAAGGCATCATCCAGAGGGCGTACGTGACGCGGCTGGAGCATCTTCAGAAGGAAGACGGGCTGCATCTGATGATTCACTGCCGGATCGATTACACACATTATGAAAATGACAAATATTACGAAGTGCCCGCCGCTTCCCGTTGGAAATTCGGTATTGCATATGTGCTGCTTGCCGCGTTTCTGATCGCCATGATGTCGCTTGTGCATCGGGTTTCCGGCTTGACGGTTTAAAGGTCATTTGCTTGATCGAGGCTAACATGTTAAGATCTATTCTTATACCAAAAGAGGTTTTCCGTATGAAACGACTGGAATCGAAACGTTTGGCCGAACTGGGTTCGGCTATTTTTTCTGAAGTGGCACAGTGGAAAAAAGAGGTGGCAGCCCGCGGCGTCGATGTGATCGACTTGGGCATCGGAAGTCCGGATCGTCCTCCTTCGGCAAGGGTGATGCAGGCGCTTGCGGATGCTGTGGCAGACCCTAAGCTTTATGGGTACCCGACATCGGAAGGAAGCCCCGAGTTCAGGCGGAAGGTTGCGCAATGGTACAAACACCGCTTCAACGTGACGCTGGATCCGGAAAGCGAGATCGTCACCCTTATGGGCTCGCAGGACGGCCTCGCCCATCTTGCCATGGCGGTGACCGATCCGGGAGATACCGTGCTGGTTCCCGATCCGGGTTACCCCATTTATGGGGCGAGCCTGGTATTGGCCGGCGTACAGCCTTGCTTTATGCCGCTTCGTGAAAAGAACGGCTTCCTCCCCAAATTGGAGGATATCCCTGAGGAAACGGCAAAGAAGGCCAAATTTATGCTGCTGAATTACCCGAGCAATCCGTTGTCTGCCGTTGCAACGCTCCCGTTCTTTGAACGGCTGGTAGATTACGCCAAAAAGCACGATCTGCTGATTGTCCAGGATCTGGCTTATTCCGAGATGGCTTTTGACGGATTCAGACCGCCCAGCATTCTGGAAGTCGAGGGCGCGAAAGACGTGGCCGTGGAGTTCCATTCCCTATCCAAAAGCTTTAATATGGCCGGATGCCGCATTGCATTCATGGTCGGACAGTCCGATACGGTTCGGGCGCTGCGCGTGCTGAAATCGAATATCGATTATGGCGTGTTTTTGGCGGTGCAGCAAGCGGGCATTGCCGCTTTGGAGGAGGACATGAGCCCGGATAGACGTTCGGTTGCGGAAATGTATGAGAAACGGAGAGACATCGTCATTGACGGTTTGCGCGAGGCAGGCTGGGATATTGCCAGACCGAAAGCGACCATGTTCATTTGGGCACGGATTCCCGACGGATGGACTTCTCGACAAATTTCCCGGGAAATTCTGTATTCGGCCGGTGTTGCGGTCATTCCGGGCGATGCGTTCGGCAAAGAAGGAGAAGGTTATGTACGCATAGCCTTGGTTCAAGAAGAGGAGCGGCTGATCGAGGCTGTTCGCCGGATCGGACATTTTTTAAAAACAAGAGGTTTGACATAGGCGATTCCTTGCCGGTTCGTTCCGGCAAGGGATTTTTTTCTTAACGGTATGGAATCAATAGGTCGCGATTTGCCCTTTGCTGACGTTTTCCTTACTTAGTTTGTGCAGCGAAGCGTGCATCAAAAAGAACAATAGCGAAACGGCTGAAGTGAGGGTCCCGATCACAATCACCGGCAGGACGCCCCAATGATCATACACATTGCCGTAGATGGTAGGTCCGGTCATTCTGCCCACATTGCCGAAACCGCCGGACAACCCCATATAGAAAGGCGCGGATTTGCCCGTGCGTTCGGAGGAAAAGGTCGGAATCGCAGGAAGCAGCAGCATTTCTCCGATCGTGCACACGTTCATGCCGAAAACCAGAAACACGTAGGTCTCGTGAAAAAATTAAAATGAAGCCCAGCCCCAACGTATAACAGACCGCACTGGCCACCATTTGGGCGACCAGCGACCTGGCCATCGTGGATTTGATCAGGGTGGTTACCGGCTGTCCGGCGAAAATGACAATTCCGTTTACGATCCACAATAAACTGTACATGGCCAAGGGATATCCTTGCTCCGTTAAATAAGGTGCGATGCCGTTGCTCCAGAACGTAAATGACATATAATAAAACAATGCGCCGAGTCCAAGAACAAACATATGTGGAAACGGGTCAAATCACGCAGCGGGCTTTCACTTTTGACATGCGCCGCCGCAGCGTTTTCCGCAGGAATCTCATCCTGCGCGGAGAATGTCATGAAGAAGAACAGGAACACGGCAAAAGCGAATGTCGACATTGACGTTACGGCATAAGTCAACGGAAACGAAATCGAGGGATCAAACCTCCCAAGCACGCTCCGATCGCCAGCCCGGTATTGTTGCCGACATAGCGCTTGGCATGAAGGAAATCGATAAGGACAAACGGTTTGTCATATATAAAGAGCTGCAAAACCTGATTCAGGAAGATGTTCCGCTTGTCACCATCTACTCCGAAAAAAATCTGATTGCGCTGAATAAAGCCATCGAAGGGCGAGGCTGCACCATCTACGGCATGCATTATGATGTAAACGAATGGTCGATTAAACAATAAGCTGCGGGGCTGTCGCCATGAAAATGGCCGGCGGACAGCTCTTGTTTATTCCCAAAGCCCGGGCGCTACTAAGCGCCATACGAATCTATTCTGATTTTCAGTTCCATTTGCTGCAGCCATTCGCCAAGGACATCTTTACGTATGCTTACTTTCAGATCATCCATCAACAACGGATCAAGCTCTGCAATATCGCAGGTGATTTGCGACAGCTCCCTGCTTAAAAGAGCGGTTTCCTTGCCTTGAATCAATTTCTTTTTAAGCCGGGACAGGCCGGGCTCCAGTTGTTCGATATTTTCATAGATCCGCTCCAGCGATCCATAATGCTGAATCAGCGGCAGAGCAGATTTTTCGCCAATCCCCGGGCAACCGGGAATATTGTCGCTGCTGTCGCCAAGCAGCGCTTTGACATCTACCCATTGTTCAGGAGCGATTCCATAATCCGCTTGAAAATGGCTCAGGGAGTAAACATATTCTCCTTGTTTGCCCGCAATAATTTGCGAGGTCGTTTCACTCAATAATTGAAACAAATCATGGTCATTGCTGTATATGTAGCAATCTCCGCCAGACCACTTTTTCGACAGAGCCCCCATCAGGTCATCGGCTTCGTAAGGCGACAATGAAATCTGATGAATCCCTATCGCATCCGATGCTGCTCTGCACGTCTCATACTGATGGATCAAAGGTTCGGGGAGTTCAAACCGTGTGGCCTTGTAAAACGGATACTTTTTCCTTCTTGCGGTTTCGTCCCTTTTCACGTCCCAAACCACGGAGAGGTGAGTAATCCTGTGGTCCCTGATCAGGTTGAATATTTTCTGGTAAAACACCCTTAATGCATTGGTGTACATGCCTTTGCTATTTTTTAACTGGTCATCGGTTCGGTTATATGAGGTGGCAAAATGCGCTCTGCTCAACAAGTTAAATCCGTCGATTAATAATAAAGATTGTCCTGTCATCTTTTCGCCACATCCTTTATCTTAAATTGAAGCTGAACCTTACGATCTAATATCGCTCATGGAAACTCGAAATTCGCAGTCGCTTCGCACATAGTTGGTCCCGTTTATTTTAACGCTAATCGGCGTAATCCGTTCAATGGTTCCGCCGTCCTCGACTCTCACCGGAATATCATCAGCGGTACGTTCCCAGACGGATACTTTCAACTGAAACAATGATGCAGCGAATAGTTCCGTATCGGAATAAAGAGCTCTGGTATCTGACATTGTTTTCACCTCAATCTACAATATTCGACGTAGAAATAAGTAATTCCTCTTAAGGATTATGAAAGTATCTTTGCTGCGTTTTTGGGAAGCTGCGCAGGTTTGGATGCCCTGCCGCATGACCGGCGAATAGCCTTCACTCCATCCGCTGGCCGGAAAACGAAATCTGTCGTCTCATCAGATGAAAACAAAAAAATGACAATTATTCCTAGTGATTTTATTATATTAATATCTCTTAGATCACCAGTTGGAATGACAGGAGAAAAATCGAATAACCGAATCACTTTAACGTTGGAAAGAATCGACCGGACAGCCGGAGTCAACATGAATGTTGATTTCTGGTGAGTCCGGTTTTTGTTTTGGGTTGATTGCCATTGTGAATGGAGATGAACAGATTGCAGCAAGTTTCGTTGTTGATTGTTCATGCGGATTATGTGATCACTGTAGACCGGGACAGGCGGATTTACAAGGATGGGGCGGTTGCCATTGACGACGGCAAGATTATTGTATCGGAAAAAGTCATGAAGACATCGCCTATCTTGGGGGGTTAAGCTCGGGAAGCCGCATCCGCAAAATCGTAAAGAGCCTCCGGTCCGACGATGTGACATTGACGCAAGAGAGATTGAACAGGCTGTTTTCCCCCATCGGTTTGGATATCGGGGCCGGGACGCCGGAAGAAATCACGCTGAGCATCATGGGAGAATTGGTGGCACATCGCCGCAGAAGAAGCGGCGGTTTCTTGCGTGAGGCGGCAGGGACATCGCGGAACCTTTTGACGCTTAGGCCGGTGACCGTAAGGGGCGAAGGCTCTGCATGCAGTGATATAAATGATTATACGGCCTCGGGACTTAGCGACGTGTGCGTACACCCAGGATCATTTTAGCCGCGCTCGGAGGAGAGCATGATTCGCCGCATCGTCCGACGGAACCGAGAGCAGAGCACCTATGCGGTGCTTTTTTATTTTGAACGAGCACCAAAACATTGGATAATATGATACAAATATCTAGGTTGGAAAATATAACTGTTGCATCGGGATAGTAAGTATGATAAATTACTAATCCTGAGCTGCTGCGAGGCAGACAGGATACAAGTCAGACGGTTTCTCTGAGCTTGCGGACGATCCCAAGCATGGAAAACAAAAGACTTGCAAAACGAAATCGAATATGATAGATTATTAAACCGTGACTCCGAAAATACTGCAACTGAATCAGCGTCTGGACGAAAGGATTCGTTCCTCAGTCTGGATAAAAAACAGTTGCCAAACGGTACGGAGTTATGGTAGATTGATTTCCCGGCCGCATGAGACAAGCGGATCGGTGAAACCATAAAGTATTGCCCTTTGAAAACTGAACAACGAGTGAGTGCGAAGTCTCGTCAAGAGATTTCAAAACAAGTCAGTGACGAATTGAGCAATCAATTCTCTCTAAACTTTATTGGAGAGTTTGATCCTGGCTCAGGACGAACGCTGGCGGCGTGCCTAATACATGCAAGTCGAGCGCTAGGGGTGCTCCCTTAGGGGAGCTTCCCTGGAGCGGCGGACGGGTGAGTAACACGTAGGCAACCTGCCTGTAAGACCGGGATAACTACCGGAAACGGTAGCTAAGACCGGATAGGTGGTTTTTCCGCATGGAGGGATCAAGAAACACGGTGCAAGCTGTGGCTTACAGATGGGCCTGCGGCGCATTAGCTAGTTGGTGGGGTAACGGCTCACCAAGGCGACGATGCGTAGCCGACCTGAGAGGGTGATCGGCCACACTGGGACTGAGACACGGCCCAGACTCCTACGGGAGGCAGCAGTAGGGAATCTTCCGCAATGGACGCAAGTCTGACGGAGCAACGCCGCGTGAGTGAAGAAGGTTTTCGGATCGTAAAGCTCTGTTGCCAAGGAAGAACGCCTTGGGGAGTCACTGCCCTGAGGGTGACGGTACTTGAGAAGAAAGCCCCGGCTAACTACGTGCCAGCAGCCGCGGTAATACGTAGGGGGCAAGCGTTGTCCGGAATTATTGGGCGTAAAGCGCGCGCAGGCGGCCGCTTAAGTTTGGTGTATAAGCCCGGGGCTCAACCCCGGATCGCACCGAAAACTGGGTGGCTTGAGTGCAGGAGAGGAAAGCGGAATTCCACGTGTAGCGGTGAAATGCGTAGAGATGTGGAGGAACACCAGTGGCGAAGGCGGCTTTCTGGACTGTAACTGACGCTGAGGCGCGAAAGCGTGGGGAGCAAACAGGATTAGATACCCTGGTAGTCCACGCCGTAAACGATGAGTGCTAGGTGTTAGGGGTTTCGATACCCTTGGTGCCGAAGTCAACACAATAAGCACTCCGCCTGGGGAGTACGCTCGCAAGAGTGAAACTCAAAGGAATTGACGGGGACCCGCACAAGCAGTGGAGTATGTGGTTTAATTCGAAGCAACGCGAAGAACCTTACCAGGTCTTGACATCCCTCTGACCGGTACAGAGATGTACCTTTCCTTCGGGACAGAGGAGACAGGTGGTGCATGGTTGTCGTCAGCTCGTGTCGTGAGATGTTGGGTTAAGTCCCGCAACGAGCGCAACCCTTGAGCTTAGTTGCCAGCATTAAGTTGGGCACTCTAAGTTGACTGCCGGTGACAAACCGGAGGAAGGTGGGGATGACGTCAAATCATCATGCCCCTTATGACCTGGGCTACACACGTACTACAATGGCCGGTACAACGGGAAGCGAAGGAGCGATCCGGAGCGAATCCTTATAAGCCGGTCTCAGTTCGGATTGCAGGCTGCAACTCGCCTGCATGAAGTCGGAATTGCTAGTAATCGCGGATCAGCATGCCGCGGTGAATACGTTCCCGGGTCTTGTACACACCGCCCGTCACACCACGAGAGTTTACAACACCCGAAGTCGGTGGGGTAACCGCAAGGAGCCAGCCGCCGAAGGTGGGGTAGATGATTGGGGTGAAGTCGTAACAAGGTAGCCGTATCGGAAGGTGCGGCTGGATCACCTCCTTTCTATGGAGTCCATGCTGACGGTAGGTCAGCGGACAAATCTGCAACGTAAGTTGCAACGGCACTCACTCGTGTTCAGTTTTGAAAGGTGCAATGCCTTTCAAAACCGTTTGTTCCTTGAAAACTGGATATCGAAACGAAGCAAAATGCTGAATCATCCCGCTGCGATTTTCGTGAGAAATCGTCAGCAGCCGATACGTAAGTGTCGGTACCGAATAACCGAATTGGTTAAGCTAATAAGAGCACACGGAGGATGCCTAGGCGCCAGGAGCCGATGAAGGACGTGGCGAACGACGAAATGCCTCGGGGAGCCGTAAGCAGGCTTTGATCCGGGGATGTCCGAATGGGGAAACCTGCGTATCGTAATAGATACGTACCATGCAGTGAATACATAGCTGCATTGGAGGCAGACGAGGGGAACTGAAACATCTAAGTACCCTCAGGAAAAGAAAACAAAAGTGATTCCGTCAGTAGCGGCGAGCGAAAGCGGATTAGCCCAAACCAGGGGGCTTGCCCTCTGGGGTTGTGGGACGTCAACGTGGGTTGAGCAGAGTAGGTGAAGCGGTCTGGAAAGGCCGGCCAGAGAAGGTAACAGCCCTGTAGCCGAAATTCTGCGAAAGCCCTAGACGGATCCCGAGTACCGCGAGACACGTGAAACCTCGTGGGAATCCGGCAGGACCATCTGCCAAGGCTAAATACTCCCTGGCGACCGATAGTGAAGCAGTACCGTGAGGGAAAGGTGAAAAGAACCGCGGGAGCGGAGTGAAAGAGAACCTGAAACCGTGTGCTTACAAGAAGTCAGAGCCCGTTAAAGGGTGATGGCGTGCCTTTTGTAGAATGAACCGGCGAGTTACGTTTGCAAGCGAGGTTAAGGTGAGAAGCCGAAGCCGCAGCGAAAGCGAGTCTGAACAGGGCGAATGAGTTTGCAGGCGTAGACCCGAAACCGTGTGATCTACCCCTGTCCAGGGTGAAGGTGCGGTAACACGCACTGGAGGCCCGAACCCACGAATGTTGAAAAATTCGGGGATGAGGTGGGGGTAGCGGAGAAATTCCAATCGAACTCGGAGATAGCTGGTTCTCCCCGAAATAGCTTTAGGGCTAGCCTCGGGAGATGCGTCGTGGAGGTAAAGCACTGATTGGGTGCGGGGCCCGCCAAGGGTTACCAAGTCCAGTCAAACTCTGAATGCCACAGACGTTATCCCGGGAGTCAGACAGTGAGTGCTAAGATCCATTGTCAAGAGGGAAACAGCCCAGATCATCAGCTAAGGTCCCCAAGTGTGTGTTAAGTGGGAAAGGATGTGGAGTTGCGCAGACAACCAGGATGTTGGCTTAGAAGCAGCCACCATTCAAAGAGTGCGTAATAGCTCACTGGTCGAGTGACTCTGCGCCGAAAATGTAACGGGGCTAAACACACCACCGAAGCTATGGGTCCAGTAATGGGCAGTAGGGGAGCGTTGTAATCGGGTTGAAGTCAGACCGTGAGGACTGGTGGACTGGTTACAAGTGAGAATGCCGGTATGAGTAACGAAAAGATCAGTGAGAATCTGATCCGCCGAAAGCCTAAGGGTTCCTGAGGAAGGTTCGTCCGCTCAGGGTAAGTCGGGACCTAAGGCGAGGCCGAAAGGCGTAGTCGAAGGACAACAGGTTGAAATTCCTGTACCACCGTGAACCGTTATGAGCGATGGGGTGACGCAGAAGGATAGTGACGCGAGCTGATGGATGCTCGTCCAAGCAGTGAGGCTGGTGTGCAGGCAAATCCGCACATCGAAAGGCTGGGCTGTGATGGGGAGGGAAAATTGGAGTACCGAAGGTCATGAGTTCAGGCTGCCAAGAAAAGCCTCTAGCCAGGGAGAAGGTGCCCGTACCGCAAACCGACACAGGTAGGCGAGCAGAGAATGCTAAGGCGCGCGGAAGAACTCTCGTTAAGGAACTCGGCAAAATGACCCCGTAACTTCGGGAGAAGGGGTGCCCCGGTAGGGTGAATAGCCCGAGGGGGCCGCAGTGAAAAGGCCCAAGCGACTGTTTAGCAAAAACACAGGTCTGTGCGAAGCCGCAAGGCGAAGTATACGGGCTGACGCCTGCCCGGTGCTGGAAGGTTAAGGGGAGCGGTTAGGGTAAGACCGAAGCTGTGAACCGAAGCCCCAGTAAACGGCGGCCGTAACTATAACGGTCCTAAGGTAGCGAAATTCCTTGTCAGGTAAATTCTGACCCGCACGAATGGCGTAACGACTTGGGCGCTGTCTCGACGAGAGATCCGGTGAAATTTTAATACCTGTGAAGATGCAGGTTACCCGCGACAAGACGGAAAGACCCCATGGAGCTTTACTGCAGCTTGATATTGGACTTTGGTACGATCTGTACAGGATAGGTGGGAGCCTGGGAAGCATGAGCGCCAGCTTGTGTGGAGGCGACGTTGGGATACCACCCTGATCGTATCGGAGTTCTAACCTGGTGCCCTAAGCGGGTATGGGGACAGTGTCAGGTGGGCAGTTTGACTGGGGCGGTCGCCTCCTAAAGCGTAACGGAGGCGCCCCAAGGTTCCCTCAGAATGGTTGGAAATCATTCGCAGAGTGCAAAGGCAAAAGGGAGCTTGACTGCGAGACAAACAGGTCGAGCAGGGACGAAAGTCGGGCTTAGTGATCCGGTGGTACCGAATGGAAGGGCCATCGCTCAACGGATAAAAGCTACCCTGGGGATAACAGGCTTATCTCCCCCAAGAGTCCACATCGACGGGGAGGTTTGGCACCTCGATGTCGGCTCATCGCATCCTGGGGCTGAAGTAGGTCCCAAGGGTTGGGCTGTTCGCCCATTAAAGCGGTACGCGAGCTGGGTTCAGAACGTCGTGAGACAGTTCGGTCCCTATCTGTCGCGGGCGCAGGAAATTTGAGAGGAGCTGTCCTTAGTACGAGAGGACCGGGATGGACGTACCGCTGGTGTACCAGTTGTCTCGCCAGAGGCACGGCTGGATAGCCAAGTACGGAAGGGATAAGCGCTGAAAGCATCTAAGCGTGAAGCCCCCCTCAAGATGAGATTTCCCAGTATGTAAGACCCCTTGTAGACGACGAGGTAGATAGGTTCGGGGTGGAAGCACGGCAACGTGTGGAGCTGACGAATACTAATCGGTCGAGGGCTTATCCAAAAAGCACATGAAGATGATCAGCGGCTTGGTTTCGATCCAGTTTTCAGGGCGCAAGCCTTGAGAAATGAATACGTTTGGTGATGATGGCGGAAGGGAACCACGCGTACCCATACCGAACACGACCGTTAAGCCTTCCAGCGTCGATGGTACTTGGACCGCAGGGTCCTGGGAGAGTAGAACGTCGCCAAGCAAACAGCCTGCCTGCCTATGGCAGGCTTTTTTATGTCTTACTCAAAGTCAGTGCCTTCCAATATTTGCACGTAGCCGCTCGTTCCGTTCAACCGGATATAAGCGCCGTCTTTAATCCGTTCGGTCGCTTTTTCAATTCCAACGACGGCCGGAATGCCATACTCCCGGGCAATCACCGATCCGTGCGTCATCAAACCGCCTACTTCCGTGATCAGGCCGACGACCGAGGTAAACAGCGGTGTCCATCCGGGATCGGTATAGGGAGCGACTAAAATTTCCCCGGCATTCAGCTTGGCTTCCTCCGGCTTAAGAACGACTCTTGCAACACCTTCGACGATACCTGCGGATACCGGCGTGCCTACAATCGCGCCCTCCGGCGCTTCCACCACATCACGCAATTTTCCGGAAATGATTTCTCCTTCGCTTGTCATCACCCGGGGAGATTTTAGTTTTTGATTCCGTTCATGCTGCTTTTCTCTTGCTTCTACGATGGTTGGAACATCTCCTGAAAAGCGGTTTTCCAACAGTGCGATGAGCTCTTCCAGCGTTAAATAATACACATCGTCTTTATGCCGAAGGACTCCTTTTGCGACAAGTCTGTTTGCTTCTTCCATCATCGCGCGTTTGTAGATGTCAAACAGCTTCACCACACAGAACTTGTGATGCTCGCGCATGCCCAGCAGGTGGCGGTATAGCTTAATCAACCGGGATATGCTTCTTTTTTGCCAAAAACCAAAATGCGCGGCAATTTCTTTTCCCGCCGCCTCGGCTTCAAGCCTGCCTTGTCTGAATTTCTTCCTGTGCTCCCCGGCCGTTGCCGTTCTGATATTGCTGATAATGGAAGGGATAAGTTGGGTAGGCTCCTCGCGCCATCTTGGTCTGGTGATGTCAATTTCACCCACACACCGCATACCGTATTTCTGAAGAAAGCTCTCCAATTCTAATTTAAATTCATCCCCGCCCGGAATCTCGCCCAATTTTTCATCGAAATGGTCGCTGCTTGCTTTCTGCAAATAATCAATTAAGCCGGGATACTTTCGTATCTTATCGGCAAGGTCTCCCAACGCCAAGCCGAATTCGGTTGTCACATTGCCGGGAAGAGATTTGTACAATGGATTCAACAACCTATCTGCCCGTTCTTTCCCCACCCTTTTGTACAGCTTCTTTTTAAGCGTTCCGGAAGCCAGGACACCTGCAATAAAATAGACGGCCACTCTGGGAATCACCTTGGGCATTTTCTCGATACTCTTCCTGATCGCGCGAATCCTGTCCGCCCCTGAGGCGGAAAATACATGGATCCCGGTTTCACGAGTGATACGATCAATAAGGGCGGAGGCCTTTCTGTTCGCCTTTGCGGGATCTTGCACAAACCGGTGATTGATTACTTTCAATGCCAAGGGAATGATGATCGGCGCCAGTTTACTGACCGTGCGTAATATTGTGCCTATCGGTATGGATCGATGGCGAAAGGCTTCTCGGCTCATGACTTCCTCCAAAGCTGACGCTATGGATTCATCCATGCCCTTGAATATTTTTAGCATTCTGTTTCGAACAGGCCTTATAGAAAGAGGAGCGGTAAAATCAGCAAACATTCTTCCCCCTGCATGATGCAGGATGTACGGTTCGGATGAAGCAGGATTTTTCTTTATAAAATGAAGAAGGCGGCTCAAAACGGATATAGCCAGCGGTTTCATTGGATCAGTCATCATTTGAATGTAGCCGAAATTTATAAATACATGCAATTGATTATCTGAGACAGGCGGTACCGGATATAACGATGTAATCGGCCGACTTTGGAGAATATAAAATTGACCGTCGGCAAAACCCCACTCCACATCTTGCTCCGAGGCATAGTGAGCTTCAATTTTTTTACCCAATATTGCCAGTTGAATGATTTGATGATCCGTTAAAGCCTGCAGCTGCTGTTTCTCCGGAGGGAGATGCTGAGCAACCGTTCCTCCTTCCGGCACGGCATATATGGCTGTTTCCTTCTTGGAAACCTGTTTTTTTACGATTTCACCTGCACGCACCTGATACAAATCCGCAGTAACCAAACCGGATACGAGGGCTTCTCCCAAACCGAAGCTTGCATCGATCGATACCGTTCCGCGATGTCCCGTGACCGGATCCGCCGTAAACATAATTCCGGACACCTCCGGGAAAATCATGTGTTGAACAACGACGGAAATAAACACTGAACGGTGGTTAAAGCCGTTTTTGGCGCGATACGAGATCGCCCGGTCTGTAAACAGTGAGGCCCAGCAGTTTTGTACGGCGTTGAGCAGCTGCTCCAGTCCGCAAACATTCAAATAAGTATCCTGCTGTCCCGCGAACGAGGCCGTCGGCAGATCCTCAGCCGTAGCGCTGGAACGAACAGCATAAGCTTGAGCTTTCCCAGTGGTTTCCCACGCTTTTGAAATGGCCGATTTTACAGAGTTGGGCATCGAAAGGGAGGTGAGATGTTCGCGAATACGCTGTCCCAATATACGTATTTGCTCCAATTGTTCATGGCTGACGCGGTCCAACTGATCGAACAGTTCCTTCATCTCCCGGCTGGATTGAATGAATTGGCGGTAGGCGGCAGTTGTCACGCAAAAACCCTGCGGTACCGGGAAGCCGGCTCTTGTCAACTCCCCGAGGTTGGCTCCTTTTCCGCCCACAGCCGGCAGATGGGATTTATCAATACTCTGAAAATTCAGCACATTTATCGTTGGCATTTTTCCAACTCCTTAATACGAAATGGCAGCTTGCTTTGGTTCCCAATATATTGATCTTGTCACTGAGTTGTCAACCATTTTTTTACTGATTTTCATATTATTCCATCCCCCGGCAAAAGCCGTTCTCCAATCGATGGTTTACATGAGGAGAGGCTTTTCCATTCACAATATATAGTATAAAAATGAAAATTTTTACTATAAAAAAGGAATTTGATTGAATATGTCGAACATTGTTAGCTAATATCTAGTTTTTTCTAACTAATCTCCTTTGAAAAGTGATAAAGGCACACCCATTGAAAAGTGGGGTCGCAAAGCTACAGGGGCTTCAGTGTGATAAACACTATGCCAGCCAGTTACCGAAATCCGGATCATCAATCCTCCAATTTCGGGGGATTTTTTGGTTTTGGGACGTATTATGTAGCATTCTTCCATCGTCACTCTAAGTAGATGAGTTGGTCCGTATTTTGTGAAATCATTGATGAGAGGAGAGAGTGAAAATGTATCTTGGCCGAGTTCCTGCAATGGGATTGGATGAGATTCGAAACCAAACCTATGAGGAATTAAAACACCACTACACTAACCTGAAAGCTGAATTAAAGGTGGCTCGCGTTAATTTTGAATTTGAAAGGGCAGCCGATCTTAAGGAAGAAATCGATTTTATTTTTAAAGAATTATCAAGAAAAAAGGAAAAAAAGACCAGTTGACGATTGACATACGGGACGGTTTCACATGAAGTCTGCATGGATCAGTTTCATGGTATGGAGGAGTAAGTCATGAAAAATGAACGATTGCTGTACATTCTTTTTAGATTGATGAAGAAAGAGTTAAGTACATACGAACATTGCATGCGGGTTGGCAAAATGGCGAGAATCATGGCATCCTATCTTCATTTCAATCAGGAACAAACACGTAGTCTGGTCGTAGGATGTCTGCTTCATGACATTGGCAAGATATTTATTCCAACGGATATTATTACAAAGAAAACAGGTATGACGGTAGAAGAGTGGGAAACCATGAAACGTTATCCTGTGCTCGGAGCAAATCTGGCGCAAAAAGAAGGAATTCATGATTTGAATATTATTGAAATCATTAAATACCACCGCGAACGCTGGGATGGGTCCGGTTATCCTTATGGCTTGCGCGGTGAGTTCATTCCGACTTTTGCGCGAATTTGCTCTATCCTTGATGCTTTTGATGACATGCTGCAGGACGGTCCTCACAGAAAAGGTTTATCCGTTCAAGAAGCCAAGCAAGAGCTGTGGTATCAGAGCAGGAAGCAATTTGACAAAAACCTTGTTCAGGTTTTCCTGAGCATCCCGTCGCATGAATTAAAGACATTCTCCAGCTTCGGCAAATGGAGAGAAGAATATTACGGTTGAATATACCAAATGCCTCCTGTGATTAATCCGGGGGGCTTTTTTACATTCGGTTTTCTCCAACGGCGCCGGATTTGGGCAAACGGGAAGCGACACAGCATTGACAACATCTGGGTTAGCCTGCATAATGTGTTCAAAACGTACATGCGCGTACGGATGATGTACATGAACATGAAGGAGCCGGCAGACTGTATATGGAACAAAGATATGTCAAGGAATCTAGATGCTACAAAACATCCCGAGTATTTCCGACGGATGTCAATAATCACAATACGCTGTTTGGCGGAAAGCTGATGGCCTATATCGATGATATCGCTTCTATCGCGGCTTCCAAGCACTGCCGCAGAAACGTCGTGACGGCTTCGACGGATTCTGTCGACTTTTTGTCACCGGTTCGAACAACAGATTCGGTATGCTTGGAATCCTTCGTAACCTGGACGGGAAGAAGCTCAATGGAGGTCTTTGTCAAAGTGATTACCGAGGATTTGAAAACGGGGGAGCGCACCATTGCCGCGACGTCATTCCTTACTTTCGTGGCGCTCGATGACAATAAGAAGCCCGTTGCCATCCCGGCAGTCATACCGGAAACGGAAGAGGAGATCAGGCTTCACGAAACGGCTGTGCATCGCGCCGAGATGCGCCGATTGCGCAGGGAAGAAAGCAAGAAATTTGCGGACTACCTCACGGTGAGTTTCCCGTGGGAATCGGATTCAGGCTCTGATCATTCCTAGAGTGGAGCCGTAGTGAATCGATGGAAGTGCAATCATCATGGAAAAGCCGATCTTGCCCCTTACGGGAGCTATCGATCGGCTTTCTTCACTTTAAATATCGGTAAAGTTGACCGGCCCCACAACCTCCGTTAAGAAGGCTGTGAGCTCCGCCGCTTCTTCCTCATTGAGCTTGTATACGTGCTCCAGGTAGCCCTCAGCCTCCAGATCGTCCGGCCCGATGACAGCCGTGCGTCCGGTCTGCAAATCCGTGACCATCTTTTTTCCGTAAAAACGGTTAGTCGTCGTGATGGCCAAATCGAATCTCCGCAGCGAATCTCCGACAAAACAAACGAACCTTGTTTTCGTTTCCTCCGTACCGTCGTATAAATAATCAAATTCCATAATTTCCGCTTTCTCCTCCGATTCAAGCTTTCCGTAAGTTATTCGAATTATAACAGATTTTTCGGGGCTTCGCCAAAAAATCCGATCGCGAGATGACTTTAGCCCGATTTCGACCATGCGTTTCGTTTTCATTTCGGGTGAAACATGGTACAATCGGAAGAAGCGGTAGCATTCATAGAATGAAGCGATTCATAGAGTAGAAACGGAGGCTTGTAAGAAAAATGTCCAAGAGAAAAATGAGAAGTGACATGATCAAGAAGGGCTTTGACCGCGCGCCTCACCGCAGCTTGCTGCGTGCTGCCGGCGTCAAAGAAGAAGATTTCGACAAGCCGTTTATCGCGGTTTGCAACTCCTATATTGATATCGTTCCCGGTCACGTCCACCTGCAGGAATTCGGGAAAATCGTAAAAGAAGCGATCCGTGAAGCGGGCGGCGTTCCGTTTGAATTTAATACGATTGGCGTAGACGACGGTATTGCGATGGGACATATCGGTATGCGATACTCCCTCCCGAGCCGTGAAATTATTGCCGATTCCCTGGAAACGGTGGTTTCCGCTCACTGGTTTGACGGAATGGTCTGCATCCCGAACTGTGACAAAATTACGCCGGGCATGATGATGGGCGCTTTGCGCGTCAATATTCCGACGGTTTTCGTCAGCGGCGGGCCGATGAAAGCGGGTAAGACCAGCGATGGCCGTTCGATTTCATTGTCCTCCGTATTTGAGGGCGTAGGCGCCTACCAAGCGGGCAAAATCGATGAAAAAGGCCTGCAGGAGCTTGAACAGTACGGCTGTCCGACCTGTGGATCCTGTTCCGGCATGTTTACGGCCAACTCCATGAACTGTCTGGCTGAAGGTCTTGGCCTTGCGCTGCCGGGCAACGGTACGATTCTTGCTGTCGATCCGGAACGCAAAGAATTTGTGAAACGTTCGGCAAAGCAGCTGATGGAGCTGATCCAAAAGGACATCAAGCCGCGTGACATCGTCACCGTTGAAGCGATCGACAATGCGTTCGCTTTGGATATGGCCATGGGAGGTTCCACCAATACCGTTCTTCATACGCTGGCCATAGCGCATGAAGCAGGGATCGACTATCCGATCGAACGCATCAACGAAGTAGCGAAGCGTGTGCCGCATTTGGCCAAAATCGCACCGGCCTCCGATTATCATATTGAAGACGTGCATAACGCCGGCGGCGTGAGCGCGATCCTTAACGAACTGCTCAAAAAGCCGGGAGCGATCCACGGCGACCGGATCACTGTAACCGGCAAGACGCTGAGAGAGAATGTGGAAGGTCATGAGATTCGGAATACGGATGTCATTCGTACGCTGGATAATCCGCACTCCGAACAAGGCGGATTGGCTGTTCTGTTCGGCAATCTGGCTCCGAACGGCTCGATCATTAAGGTCGGTGCGGTCGACAAATCCGTAGGCGGCTACCATAAAGGGCCGGCCATTTGCTTCGATTCCCAGGAAGAAGCTCTTGCAGGCATTGCCAACGGTAAAGTGAAGGAAGGCCATGTGGTGGTCATCCGGTACGAAGGACCCAAAGGCGGACCGGGCATGCCGGAAATGCTCGCACCGACATCCCAGATCGTCGGCATGGGGCTTGGCGCGAAGGTGGGCCTGATTACGGACGGACGTTTCTCCGGCGCATCCCGCGGTATCAGCATCGGTCACATTTCTCCGGAAGCGGCGGAAGGCGGTCCGATCGCATTCGTAGAAGACGGAGACATCATCGAGCTCGATTTGAACAACCGCAAGATTGAGCTTCTGATCAGCGAAGAAGAATTCGAGCGTCGTAAGGCGAACTGGAAAGGCTTCGAACCGAAGGTGAAGACCGGTTACTTGGCCCGTTATTCCAAGCTTGTTACGTCCGCCAGCACGGGCGGCGTTATGAAAATAGATTGATCTGTCCATGAATAAAGACAGCCCATCGGTATTACCGCGGTGAGCTGCACCTCCAATGGTTAGGGATGTCTAACCATCGGGGGGCAGTTCAGGATGAGGCTGTCTTTATCCTTTTTATTCGTCTACATGATCGTCACCAGACGAATCGTGGGTCGGATGGGCATCGGGATACTCGCGTGAAATGCCTGCGTGAAGCTCCCGGTTTTCGTAGGTAAATTGATTATGCGGCCGCTGGTCTTCTCGCCATGGGCTACTCTTGCCGAGAGATTCGGTTTCCAGGCTGCTTCCGTAGGGCCCCTCCGGAAATTCCTCCGCGGTCAGGTCGTTGCGCTGGGATTCGACGGTTTTCAGATCGGTATATTTCTTTTGAGGGGCTTCCTCTATAAAGCCGTCTCGATTACGGTCGATCGAAGCCATTTGTTGTCACCTCCTTGGGACTGGGTGATAAACTGTTGATTTAATTTTCCCCTTATCATGGATTATTATCCAAAACCTGCTTGATTTTGTAGGTTCTCCATGATATGATTGAATTAATTTCAAACGTCAATGAGGAAGCACCTCTCTTAAAAAGAATCGAATAACCTTATTTTATAAGGATTTGTTGGTTATTGGTTTGGAATTGCCCACATTTTGCCCACATAAAGCTAATATTATATGCCTCCCATTAGTTCGGCGAACTTTTGGGAGGCTTCTTTTTTCTTGGGTTTGGTTACGTGCAGATAAATGCTGCGCGTAATTTTGTCATCCTGGTGCCCAAGCCGATGTTGTATCACTTCCAAGCTAACCCCAGCTTCAGCGAGTAACGATGTGTGCGTATGGCGGAGAGAGTGGGGGGATAGATGATGTTTTATGCCGGCCTCTTTAAGCAAGGCTACCATACGTCGCCAGATATAATATGTCGTGATCGGTTGGCCGTTTTCGTCGGCGAATATAAAGTCATTTTCCCGATCATCCATGCTGACAATTTTCTGTTGGTTTTTATGCCGGTCCAGCACATCCAATACGCTCTTGTCCACGTCGATTATTCGACGGGAGCTCTTCGTCTTTGGTGTTTGCAGCTCATGGGCTCCGGATTTATTTTTTCGATTGTAAAGTGTCTTTGTGATGCTAATGGTTTGTTCATCAAAGTCGATGTCGCGCCACTTTAACGCGCAAAGCTCACCGACTCGCAAACCGGTATAAGCGAGTGTGAGGAAAGCGGGGTAATCGATCGGACGGATAGAGTATTTCGCCGCTTCGAGAAACCGTTTTAATTCGTCTTTCTCCAAATATCGCGGAAGTTCTTCCTGCTTCTCCAAGTCATCAACGCTCTGCATCTTTCTCGGGATCTCGGCAAACTCCGTGATGTCTTTTGAGATAATTTCTAATTCGACTGCTTTTTTAAATATCATGCTGCCCACC
>NZ_SGWF01000020.1:0-390960 GCF_013337105.1 Paenibacillus sp. JMULE4 | reverse complement strand
CAAAAGGGCTTGACGGTTACAGTTTCATGGTTGCCGCCATTTTCACATAGTTATTACGGGTGCTTAGAGTCTGCTTGATGGCAAGATAGATGTCTTGGGGATTTGCGACAGGGTGAGCGTCATACTCCATAATCAGGTTTATGCAGATGGCTTTTGCGTCCAATTCGTCCGTCTTGTTACGGTTTGTCCCTTTGTTCCGCTTCTTTTTCGTGTAGGATGAATTGACTTCCTTGACGATATAACCGTTCGCAATCAGGAACTTGGCAAGGGAACGTCCGTAAAAGTTAACGTCATCCAAACCGAATATGATGTCCTTGCCCTCCGCATGTTTTTTAACGTCCTCCAAGAAGACAGGGAAGTGATTCGGTGCATTGGTGATTTTGAACTGCTTCATTACATCACCAAAACAGTTGCATAGCACGGCAACATGGGTTTTCTTGTGCAAATCAACGCCAACAAACAAGTATTTCGTTCTGTCGATAGAAGCCATGTAATCGTTCCCCCTCAGGATAATGAAGTGGGGGATATAGGAGCGTGACAGCGTCAGTTATAGCGTTAGCCCCCACGGGGGGGAAGGCTCGCAATGATACGTAAGTCTATCGCTTCCTATATCTCACTTCATCGGATGCTAGATAATGGCAGGATGCTGACCGTGGAGACAGGTCACATCTGCGTAGGAATATTGCCCTTTGTAGAACGGTTCGCGGTCAAGAATACGCTTGACCTGAACCTTGGTAAACTCTTTGCCTTGGGCTGTCTGAAATCCCTCCAGATTCAATTGTGAAGCGATTTGAGAGAGAGACCAAGACGGATACTGCTTCCGTATGGTAAACACTCTCTGGACGGCTCTGGCGTTCTCAAGGGAAATGGATAATTGCTTTGTTCCCTTCTGTACGTGGTAGCCATATGCGGCTTTTCCACCTGCATAGCCGCCGCCTTGTGCTTTCTTGCGTCTTCCTCTGGCTAGCTTCATGGCGATTTCTAGCCGTTGGTATTGGTCTAACAATTCCATCAGACCATTGATGAGGAAATCGCTAGGGTCTTTCTTGTGTATGCTGTATGTCGGTTGTTCAATACTGCGGATATCAACGCCGTATTTCTTGAACTCCCGATGAATCAGAACTTTTACGATGTCAGACCGCCATAAACGGCTTGTATTGAGGACAACAACGTAATTGACGGATTGGGTAGAGAGGAAGGCTAGCATATCATGAAAGCCCTCCCTGTCCACTTCTAAAGCGTCCTCGTCAACTTTCGCCCCTGGTATACCTTCATCTTGGAACACATGAAGTAGATTCCACTCATGTTTCTGGCAGTATGCTTGAATTTCGTCCTGTTGGTACGAAAGGCTGTATCCCTCCTTGGCTTGTCCTTGTGTAGAGACACGGATACACGGATATAGTCCTACTTTGAAATTTATCGGTATGCTATAAAGCGCGGCTTGCCTGTGATTTCTTATTTTAAGTCATTGGAGAACGGATATATAAAGTTGTATGTTAAGATGCTGCTGGATAAGTTTGACTAAGCCCAAGATTATTTTATGCAGTATTTAAAAGGTGAAAAGATCAGGCCTAATGATTATCAAAGCAATCGGGTGTATTGCGCCGTTGCCAACGTCATCTTATTAACGGCAATCGAGCGCTCTAAGAAAGAAAAATCCGTAATAGACAGAGAATATCACGACATATTTAACTTATATACCGAACGCGGGATTCAATATATTAGGGCTTGCTGAACAAGATTCGTTCCATTTACACCCAACGTAAGTCTCTAAACCCAAGCAGTCTGAAAAAATGCAAAAAGAGAACACGCAGTCGCCGCTCCAGATTCATGACCAGAAACTGAAGGGCGATGACGGTCAAACTGGTTTCGGCGCCACGCGCCCGAATGCGACCTAGGCCCAATTTGCGCTTGCCTTCTCCAAATTTTCCTTCGATCGCATTACGCTGTACAGCGTCCTGGCGCTCTTGCCGACGATCGGCGACTTCACTTTGCTCTTTCGAGGGTCTGCCGAGCTTCGGGCCACTAAGGCGAATCCCTAGCGTTTTGCAATAGTTCAGGTTGTCTCGATTGCGGTAGATTTTATCGGCTAGAATGACGGCGGGATAATACCCGAATCGCTGTTTGTACGCTTCCACCGATGCTTGCAGCGTGGTTGCCTCGTTGAAGCTGTCCCATTGTGCCGTTTCGATCCAAGCGTAACCGTCCACCAGACTGGCGGCGATTTTGGCGCCGAACTCCACGTTCGCTCCAGCTTTGCCTCGAACCATCGGACGTACATGCGGCTGTTCGATACTCACGATGCGATCGGCGACGATATGTGTCTTCTTCTCCATCATTTCGCGCTGCTGACGGTAGAGCTCCGAGATGATCAGAAGCTGGCGATAGTGTCTTTTGCTCAGTTCCGTGAGAGGCGTATACTTCACGAGGGCTTCAATAATCCGCAGATTCCGTCCCACGTAGCCAAGTTGCTTTTTGATCGCTTTGCGGATCACCTTGCCCGATGCCTTGCGTTGCTTGGAAACACTCAGGTACGATTTTCTGGCTTTCTCGCGGTACGTGCGCGGCTTCTCCATCGCTCCGACATGGGGACGGTGCAGTACGTCGATGATGTCTTCCAGGATTTCACGGGCGTGATTCAGCAGCCCCAAGTCAGTCGGATACTTGATGTCCGCAGGCGCGCATGTCGCATCCAGCATGAGGGTGCCCTTGTTCATGACTTCCGCTGTCGGTGCGGCTGTAGATGGCAGGACGTGTAGCTTTTTCGCCATGTTGCGGGGTTTCTTCGCCACAACAGGGGGCTCCTCGGGAATAGAGAAAGCGTCCCCTACCTCCATGGTGAGCTGCGAGCCGCCCGCGTCGTTGTCGTCGTCATCGCGATCTCGCTTGGACGATTTCGGTTTCGCCTCGACCTCTCGCTCTGCTTGCAGCGCGGCTTGGGCGATCCAGTCGTTGACTTCAGCTAGGATTTCCAAGCCGAGCCGTTCCCGAAAATGCGTGAGCAGGGAGTGATGAAACGGCACTTCATCGACATACGCAGTGTAGCCCAAGAAGAACTGCAAATATGGATTTTCCTGGATTTGTAAGGTGGTCTCGCGGTCACTTAAACCAAGGCGCTCCTTGATGATGAGCGAGCCGAGGGCGATACGTGCCGAGTACGCCTTTTGGCCGATGGCTGGGGACTTGAACGAGCTCACATATTTCTCTTCTACTTTGTCCCAAGGGATGATCGCCGCAAGCTGCACCCACCGATTGGTTGGATTTAATTTTCCGCCAAAGGGCAAATAGAAGTTTTCCAACAAGTCTGCCATATCTCGATTCAGCACGAACACTTTCGCTCACTCCATCTGCAAGGTTTTTTACCGATTTTCCGTGTTTTCTTTGCAGATGAATTCGACAAAAGTGCCTCTAAACCCTTGTGAGATAAGGATTTTTTGATTTTTCAGCAAGCCCTATATTACTTATTTATATCAACTGACGCCAATCCGTTTAGTATATAAAACGATAGACAGCGCTGAAGATAAGTTTTTTATTATGATGCACCTTGCCGAAGAGGCTAAAGCAAAAGGCAGTATAAAATACGCGTCACATACTATAAAGAAGCTGCTGAGGCATACCCTTACGTTGCAGAAATGCTAAAGCCATTTATGGAACAAAGGATTTTGACTGTTTGGGTGTAGGTTATCTGGGTTTGGGGGAGATTTACAATCGATATATGTATCAGATCAGACTGGATATATTGAATTAATCTCTTTAACCAAATTTTCGATAACTTCAAGAATGCGTCTGTTTTGGAATTGGGTCCGGGGATTGGCATGTTTACACAATTTTTTGCAACCCAAAAGCCTGGATATTATAAAGCCATCGATATCGCGAAAAAGTCAATCATCGAACTTGAAAAAAATACGATCAATTCGAATTTATCGAAGGAGATATATCCATTGCGGCCAATATGAAACGGACCGGTATGATTTGGTATTTGCCGCCGATGTTTTATTGCATTTAACAGATGAAAAGAAGTATAGAAGCGCTATTAGCAATATTTCCTCGAGTTTAAAAAATACAGGTTACGCTGAACTTTTCGATCTCATCTCCATGATCGGGACTCAAAGCGAATCTCCCCATGTAGTAATTAGAGATATGTCTTATGTTAACAACGTATTGGATAGTGCTGGGCTAGAAATAGTGAGTGTTCTACCCGTATCCTTCTTTATGAATTATCCTTTTGACAGGAAAATGCTAAAAGATAATGGCCAAATAGTCAAAGAGATGTTTGATTATATTCAAGCCGTTTTTTTCCAGTAAGGACTTATCCGAATTACTTTTTTTCTTTATTAATAGTGCTTTTTGCGACAACCCGAACCTTTTATCCGCCAACAGATTTTTTTCTAATGAGAATACATTTCGAAATATAAACATTGCTTTAGCTAACGAGATGGCTATCCTTTGTAACCGGATGGGGATAGATATATGGGAAGTTATCGATGCAGCTAAGACGAAGCCCTATGGATTTATGGCGTTTTATCCAGGACCCGGACTTGGAGGTCATTGTATTCCGATTGATCCGTGGTACTTGACTTGGAAGGCTCGTGAGTACAACTACCATACACGATTGATTGAGGTAGCCGGCGAGATCAATAACAGTATGCCGGAATTTGTTGTAGAGAGAATAGGACATATATTAAATGAAGAGAGAAAACCTATTAATGGGTCAACAATCCATTTACTTGGTATTGCATATAAAA
Source organism: Paenibacillus sp. JMULE4 (assembly GCF_013337105.1). Lineage (NCBI taxonomy): Bacteria > Bacillati > Bacillota > Bacilli > Caryophanales > Paenibacillaceae > Paenibacillus > Paenibacillus sp. JMULE4. The sequence goes on along the minus strand of NZ_SGWF01000020.1, from coordinate 386,215 downwards.
AGGATATTGATGATTTTAGAGAATCGCCTGTAATTAAAATTATGGAATTACTCGAAATACGTGGAGCTAACGTTGTATTTAGTGATACGAGAATTCCTGCCTTCACCTACAAAGGAAAGAACTACGAGGGTGTTAAATTAAGTAAAGAAAATATCCAAAAAAGCAGATATCACGGTGGTATACCTGGGATTGTTCTTCCAGAGTCAGCTGACTTCCACAGATCATCTCACGTTTTCCATCAATACACTATTCGTATACTTAGATGGGAAGAGAGATCGTTTGCAAAAAAACCTTGCAGACCAAGGTATAGATACAATGATTTACTATCCTATCCCGGTCCATCGATTACCGGTTTTTCAAGACGACTCCATTTCATTGCCTATTGCCGAGCAGGCCTCGTCGGAGGTCATTAGTTTGCCGATCTGGGCGCAGATGGAGACCGAGACCCAGAAGACTGTAGTAAAAGCGCTGGAATCATTATTAAAAATATAGTTGATTTCCGCAATTCCTCTAACACAATGCATATGATTGTCCGATATTACTATTATATGAACCCAGTCATGGAGGTGTTTGAGGTGGATATAAATGTACCGACCGGAGCTTCTGAGAAGAATAAATACCCATCGACAATAAGCGAGTCTGGGGGTAGCGAATGGCGTGTTACATCTGCGGCTAACCTGCATTCAGTAAAGGACTTAAAAGAAGCGGAATTTAGGGGAGAGAACATTCCTGTTAGTGAGGAACAGTTCATCAAAGCGATCGAACGGGCTATTAAGTCCATTGAAGGGGCGTCAACCTTCTTGGAATTTTCTGTACATAAAGAAACGAAGCAAATCCTTGTCAAGGTACTGAATAAGGAAACCGGAGAGCTGATTAGAGAAATACCGCCAGAGAAGAACCTCGATTTAATTGCTAAGATATGGGAGATGGCTGGAATCATCATAGATGAAAAAAGATAATTTATTGAAGCAGGAGTTGATAAATGATGGTTACGCCCATTAATCGCTTTAGTGGATTGGCTAGCGGCATGGATATCGATTCCATTGTTAAAGGCCTAATGATGGCCCATAGAAAACCATTGGACGTCCTTAAACAAAAAAAGCAGTTAATAGAATGGCAGCGTGAAGATTATCGCGATATGAATACGAAGCTGTGGGATTATCGCAACAACAAATTGTTTAACTTTAAGTTGGAAGGTAATTTAAGTTCCAGAACGGCCACTTCCGCTAACGCGGATATTATTACAGCGAGAGCGACAGGCAATGCGCAGATCGGCCAATTGAATATTAAAGTAAACAATGTAGCTACAGCCGCTACAAATAGAAGTGCAAGCGATATACGAGCGAATTCGTCATTCGACCCGACAAAAACATTAGCGAGTCAAGCGGCTAATTTGGCAGGCACGCTAACACAGGTTACTCCGGCGACGAACCCTCCTACATATGAGACTTATGAAATTAAGATCAATGGCAGTAATGTGATTACGATCGATCCGAATGTAGATTCGCTTAATGATGTGATTGCCCGTATCAATGCAAATACGAATGTTACGGCTTTTTATGAAGTGGGTAGTACGGGAGGATTGGTCTCGTTTACTTCGAAGCAGACGGGAACAGTGAATGGCGCCAATAAGGATTCAGCCAACATCACCTTCGAAAACGTAAAAGGGAACTTTACTACGGACATATTAAAGATAACGGGGGCAGGTACAGCAGCAACGGATGCATCTGTAGACATCAACGGGGTAACCGGGATAACGAAAAAGAGCAATACCTTTACCATTAATGGCGTGGAGCTTACGTTAAATCCACTGGCCCCGGCAGGTTCTTCAACTACAGTCACAGTAAAAACAGATACGGACAAGATGGTTGAGAGCATAAAGGGCTTCATTAATGATTACAACGAAATCTTAAAAACGATGCAGGACAAAATCAACGAAAGCCGATTTCAAGGCTATCCACCGCTGAGTGACGAGCAGAAAAAAGAAATGAAGGATAGCGACATTGAGCTTTGGACCAAAAGGGCACGAAGCGGTCTTTTGAGGAACGACTCCTATCTTAGCCAAGCGGTCAGCGGCATGAGAATGGCGATCATGGCTCAAGTGGAAACAGGGAGCAAGGATTATAAAACGTTAAGCTCCATCGGTATAGAGACCGGTCAATATGTTGAAAACGGGAAGCTTTATCTTACTGACGAAAAAAAGCTGAGAAAAGCCATCGAGGAAAATCCTGATGCTGTCATCGCGATGTTTACGGCTAATGGAAATGGCGATGCAGACCAATCTGATGTGGGAATTGCAGAACGGATTTATGATCAATTGAAAATAACATTAGACGGTCTGACGAGCAGAGCGGGAACAGCCGTATCTCTTTCAGATAATAGCGTTCTTGGGAAAAGATTATATGAAATGGATAAAGAGATTGATAAATGGAATGTACGGTTAAACGAAATTGAAAATCGATATTACAGACAATTTACTGCCATGGAGAGTGCTATTAGCAGATACAATTCTCAATCCTTATACTTAGCCAACGCATTCGGCGGAGCTTAATAGCAGGAGGATGGAAAATGATACAATCAGTACAAAGAAACAAATATTTGGAGGCCTCCGTTCATACGGCAACCCCAGCGCAGTTGTTGATCTTGTTATGTGACGGGGCTATACGTTTTTGCAGAGCGGCGATTGAAGCTATTAAGCAAAATAAATATGATGAAGCGAATACCAATCTTTGCAGGGCTCAAGATATTATCAGCGAATTTATGATTACCTTAGACCCCCAATCGCCTATTTCGGATAATCTGATGAAGCTTTATGAATATTTTAATTACAGGTTGATTCAAGCAAATACAAAGAAAAATATTGAACCCGCTGAAGAAGTACTGGGATATTTAATTGAGCTGAAGGAAACGTGGTTTCAAGCCTCAAAGCTAGTTCATCAGGGTAGTGCTGCCGGAGTAACCCATGGATGAGCTCATTCAAGAATTGGAACAACTCATGGGAGATTGGATGCAGTCTCTGTCGAACATGACCTATGAGGAGATATCAGCATATGTTGACAGTAGAGAACAAATCATTGAAAGGATGAAGAGCCACTCTTTATCCCCAATGGAACGAAACAAGTATACGGCCCGGGTACAGCGCTTGCTTCAGCATGATGCGCTAATCCTTGCCAAAATGAATGAGCTTAGAGATGAGGGCTTGCAAGGGACAAGTAAAATCAACCGGGGTCGATTGCAAAAAACGGCGTATGAAACAGAATTTGTTCCGGATAGTGTGTTCTTTGATCGGAAGAAATAGATGAGATGACTCTGGATGATTATTCCCGCAGAGGTTTAGTGAAAGATCGTTTTGCTCCTGGCTTCAAAAGCGAGGTGGCTGCGGTCTTTTTTGATTACCCGGGTTTTCGGCGTATGGAAAGGAACCGGGAGATGAAGTTTGTTAAAAGAATAAGGTAAGTCAAACGTCCAGGCTGATGTTGGCTCATGCTAACCCAATGGCGCGGACTGTACTTCAATGAATAAGTAAGTAATAATACTCACAGACATGCTGTGAGTATTATTTTGCCTGTGGACAATGTGCATAACTCTGTTGATAACTTTGCGGGAAATGTCGAAAAACCGCGATAGGACGGGCTTTTTGGCTGTGAGTATGTTATTGAGAACATGTTAATACGAGAATTTTCAAAATATTTTTATAACACGCTGATGTCGCATTGACATGGGTAAGTTTGGAGTGATATATTCGAAATGTAGGCTAGAGCTTGCAGTTATTTGATAACGAAGGGAATGTTTTTGCATGCAAGGTAAAGTTAAATGGTTTAATGCAGAAAAAGGCTACGGTTTCATCGAACGCGAAGACGGGGGCGACGTATTCGTGCATTTCTCCGCTATTCAAGCCGATGGCTTCAAGACGCTGGAAGAAGGCCAATCCGTTGAGTTTGATATCGTAGAGGGCGCACGCGGTCCTCAAGCGGCTAACGTCATCAAGTTGTAATCATCCGGTCGGGATTCGGCCGCATTTATAGATGGTTATGTTTGAAGATGGCTGACACCCTGGGAGCAATTCCAGGGTGTTTTTTTGTATGCGCATACCTTCCAATCGGCTGGAAAATGGTATGTGTATTTCTTGTGAAAGGAATGTTAAAGGATTTTTAATGCGGCAGGAGAATATGGTATAATGTAGGTATGAAAGGAGGAGTACTACATGAAATTCAACATACGTGGTGAAAACATCGAAGTGACAGAAGCGTTGAGAGATCATGTTGAAAAAAAGCTGAGTAAGCTGGAAAGGTACTTTGAAGCTCCCCCTACATCTGAAGTTAACGTAACATTGAGTGTCGTGAAAGGCATGCATGCCATTGAGGTGACGATCCCGCTTACAGGCTTGTTGTTGAGGGCGGAAGAAAAGCATGCCGATATGTATGCCTCGGTCGATCTGGTGGTAGACAAGCTGGAGCGGCAGATTCGGAAGGCCAAGACGAAGGCTAACCGCAAAATCCGCCAAGAAGGCGGTCTTAAAGATTTATTCCGGGTAGAATCGGAACCAGGCGCTTCCTCTGCTCTTGAAGAAGACGACGAATACGAATTGGTACGGACGAAGCGGTTTACGCTGAAGCCGATGGATGTGGAAGAAGCCATTCTGCAAATGAATATGGTAGGCCACAATTTCTTTGTTTTTGCTAACTCCGATACGGAACAGGTCAACGTGGTGTATAAACGCGACGACGGGAGATACGGTTTAATTGAGCCGGCCCGGTAATCTGATCATTTGAAAGATCTGAGCTTGCCTGAAACGCCGATGGAACATCGTAAGATGCCTGCGGCGCATGATGGCAGGCTCTTTTCAGTAATATAAGGAAATACAGCGGTTTGTTGCGGCGAGAAGAGCAAACTGCTACAATTTAGATTATATGATATTGTTCGAAGAGGAGAAAGGGGATTAGCTGCATGCTAGGACTCGTGAAAAAAATATTTGGCGATTCGAATGATCGCGAACTGAAGAGGATGTGGAAGACGGTTGAATATATCAACTCGTTGGAAGAATCCATTCAGACGCTAACCGATCAAGATTTGCGTAATAGAACGAACGAATTCCGCAACCGTTTGGAGAATGGCGAGGATCTGGACGATCTGCTGCCGGAAGCTTTTGCGGTTGTAAGGGAAGCCTCCAAACGTGTGCTTGGCAAGCGTCATTATGACGTACAGCTTATCGGCGGTATGGTACTGCATGAAGGCCGGATCGCAGAAATGCGGACAGGTGAAGGAAAGACACTGGTCGGTACGCTTCCGGTATATTTGAATGCGCTCTTGGGCAAAGGCGTTCATGTGGTCACGGTCAATGATTATTTGGCTCAGCGCGACAGCGCCGAGATGGGCAAAATATATGAATTTTTGGGCATGACCGTCGGCGTAAACCTGGCGAATCTGGGGCATGCGGAGAAACAGCAAGCCTATGCTTGCGATATTACGTACGGTACGAACAACGAGTTCGGATTCGACTATTTGCGCGACAACATGGTCGTATATAAAGAACAGATGGTGCAAAGACCGCTTTATTATGCGGTCATCGACGAGGTCGATTCTATTTTGGTCGATGAGGCCCGTACACCGCTGATTATTTCCGGACAAGCTGCCAAATCGACCGCCATGTATTTGACAGCGGATAATTTTGTAAGGGGTCTGAAGGAAGAAGAAGACTATGTGATTGATGTGAAGCTGCGCTCGGTTACGTTGACGGAGGCCGGGGTGGAGAAAGCGGAAAAAGCGTTCGGCATTGAGAACTTATTCGATCATGAGCATGTGACGCTCAACCATCATATCCAACAGGCATTGAAAGCACACGCAATTATGCGCCGCGACGTAGATTACGTCGTGAATGACGGCGAGATCGTCATTGTCGATGAATTTACCGGACGGTTGATGACGGGCCGTCGCTACAGCGAAGGGCTTCACCAGGCGATTGAAGCGAAGGAGAAACTGCAAGTACAGAACGAGTCGATGACGCTGGCGACCATTACGCTGCAGAACTACTTCCGGATGTACCGCAAGCTGTCGGGGATGACGGGTACGGCCAAGACAGAGGAAGAAGAGCTGAAGAAAATATACGGGCTGGACGTTATTGTCGTTCCGACCAACAAACCGATGATCCGTCAAGATTTGCCGGACGTTGTATATAAGTCGATAGGCAGCAAGTTTCGTGCCGTAGTGAATGAGATCGTAGAGCGCCATAAGAAGAACCAGCCGGTGCTGGTCGGTACGGTATCGATTGAGAACTCCGAGCGGCTGTCCGAAATGCTGAAGAAAAAAGGCGTGAAGCATCAGGTTCTAAATGCAAAATACCATGCCGAGGAGGCGGAAATTGTCTCCCGTGCGGGCCAGCCTGGCGCGGTAACGATCGCCACCAACATGGCGGGCCGCGGAACCGACATTATGCTGGGAGAAGGTGTAGCCGAAATCGGAGGCCTGCATATTATAGGTACGGAGCGCCACGAAAGCCGACGGATCGATAACCAGCTGCGCGGACGTGCCGGACGCCAGGGGGATCCGGGGTCTTCCCAGTTTTACTTGTCGCTGGAAGATGACCTGATGCGCCGTTTCGGTGCGGAGAACATTATGGGCATGATGGATCGCCTGGGCTTTGAGGAAGACCAACCGATTGAAAGCAAGCTGATTACCAAAGCCATCGAATCCGCACAGAAGCGTGTGGAAGGCAACAACTTCGATGTACGGAAGATCGTTCTTCAGTACGACGACGTGATGAACCAGCAGCGGGAAATCATTTACAAGCAGCGCCGCGAAGTGATCGAATCCGAAAATATCCGTGATATCGTGCTCGGGATGATGATGCCGGTCATCGACCGCATCGTTGAAGCCCACTGCTCCGATGATCAGGTACCGGAGGATTGGGACCTGCAGGCGATTGTCGATTACGCCAACGGAACGTTCCTGCATGAAGGTCAGCTGACGGCCGAAGAGCTGTGGGGTAAAGAAAAAGAAGAGATCATCGAGTACATGAAGGATCTCTTGAGAAGACTGTATGAAGAGCGCGAGAAGCAGATCGGCGAAGAATTCATTCGTGAATTTGAGAAGGTTGTAGTGCTTCGTGCGGTCGACAGCAAGTGGATGGATCATATTGATGCGATGGACCAGCTTCGCCAAGGGATTCATCTTCGCGCGTACGGCGGTACGGATCCTTTACGCGAATATCAATTCGAGGGCTATGAGATGTTCCAGGAGATGATCCAGAGCATCCAGGAGGAAGTAGCTACTTACATTATGAAGGCCCATGTAGAGACCAATCTCGTGCGTGAAGCCGTGGCCGAGGAACATGAGATCGCCACCAATAGCAGCGATGGAGCGCCCGCGCCGAAGAAGCCTGTCGTGAACGAAGACAAGATTGGCCGTAATGATTTGTGCCCATGCGGCAGCGGCAAAAAATACAAGCAGTGCCACGGAGTTTAAAAATAAAGAGAACAAGACGTCGGAAAAGGAGGTCGGGGGAATCGCTCCGGTCTCTTTTTCTGCTAAAACTACGGACAGAGGTGTTTTGACATGTTAGAAGCAGATGTGAAGCGCGATTTACAAGAAACGGCCAAGCGATTGGCTGAGCTTAGGGGGTCTCTTTGACTTAGATCTCAAGCTGGAGCAAGTGGCGGACTATGAGGAAAAAATGTCGGCGCCCGATTTCTGGGACGACAACGAGCGTGCGCAGAAGTTGATTGCCGAAGCGAACGGAGTTAAAAGCGTGGTGGATCAGTTTCAAGCGTTGGCTTCGGAGTACGAGGATCTCGAAGTGCTGGTGGAGCTGATGCAGGAAGAGAAAGATGAGAGCATGGCCGAGGACATTGAAAAGGGGATTGCCGCTCTCGTTAAGAAGCTCGAGGACTTTGAGCTGCAGCTGCTCCTAAGCCAGCCGTATGACCGGCTGAATGCCATTCTGGAGCTGCATCCGGGTGCGGGCGGCACGGAGTCGCAGGATTGGGCCGAGATGCTGCTTCGCATGTACCGCCGCTGGGCGGAGAAGAGAGACTTCAAAGTCGAGGTGCTCGACTATTTGCCGGGCGACGAGGCCGGTGTGAAGAGTGTAACGCTGCTGATTAAGGGTTATAATGCCTACGGTTATTTGAAGGCGGAAAAAGGCGTTCACCGGCTGGTGCGCATCTCGCCGTTCGATGCATCCGGACGCAGGCACACGTCGTTTGTTTCGTGCGATGTTATGCCCGAAATCGATGATGACGTGGAGGTCGAGATCCGAACCGAGGATCTTAAGGTGGACACGTACCGTTCCAGCGGCGCCGGCGGACAGCACATCAATACGACCGACTCGGCTGTGCGGATTACGCACCTTCCGACCGGCGTCGTGGTTAGCTGTCAAACGGAGCGCTCGCAAATCAAGAACCGGGAGCGCGCGATGAAGATGCTCCGGTCGAAGCTGTACGAGAAGAAAATTGAAGAGCAGCAGAAGCAGCTGGCGGAAATCCGCGGAGAGGTATCCGATATCGCCTGGGGGAGCCAGATCCGTTCGTACGTATTCCATCCGTACAGCATGGTGAAGGACCACAGGACGCAGGCGGAAACCGGGAACGTGAATGCCGTGATGGATGGTGAGCTCGATATGTTTATAGATGCTTACCTGCGCCAGCAGATTACGAAGCCGGAAAAAGAAAGCTGAGAAACATAAAGCGGAGTGTCCAAGCTCATCCTACACTAGAAACGCACAAATCCTCCTGGTTGCCCTCGGCCTCTATATGGAGCCGGTGAGCTATCAGGGGAGGCCGCGGGTGAAGTGTAGGATTTTTTTGCATAGGGCAGGGGGTATGACGGGTGCAGGATGCCATGACAAATCAGAGTGAGACTGCATTGACTAGAATGAGTAAATACGGCTCCCGCCGCCGGCGGGGGGCAGCAGACGTTCACAAAGCACATGGAGCCACCGTTTAATGGAATATGCGCTGCTTTTGCTCGGATCGGTGATCATAGCGGTCAGCTTTAATGTATTTTTGAATCCGAATCAGGTGGCGTCTGGCGGGGTATCGGGCATCAGCATTATTGTCAACAGCATGTTCGGGATCGAGCCAGCGATTACACAATGGGCGCTGAATATTCCTTTGTTTCTGGCCGGTACAGTGCTGCTGGGGAAGCAATTCGGCGTGAAAACGGCCCTCGGTTCGGTTTTGCTGCCGCTGCTCGTTTTCCTTACACGTAATCTGCCGCCGCTGACCGACAATATGCTGCTCGCCAGTATTTATGGCGGGGTACTCATAGGGATTGGACTCGGGCTGGTTTTCCGGGGCAGGGGATCGACCGGCGGTTTGGATCTGGCGGCACAAATCTTGCATAAGTATACAGGTATTGGTCTGGGCTTATGCATTGCGCTGCTGGATGGGCTGGTGATTGGAACAGCGGGTCTGCTGATTTCACCGGAGAAGGCCATGTATGCGCTGATCGGACTTTTTGTGACGAGCAAGACCATCAATGTGGTGCAGGTAGGTTTAAGCTACTCTAAAGTGGCTTTTATTATCTCGAAGTCGGAGCAAGCGCTGCAGAAGGCTATTCTCTATGAGCTCGACAGGGGACTTACGAAGCTGCAAGCTACCGGCGGCTATACAGGAGAGGAAAAGACGGTATTGATGGTTGTCGTAGGGCAGACGGAAGTGAGCCGGCTCAAAGAGTTGGTGCGCAGGATTGACCCCGGCGCTTTCGTTATTCTGAGCGATACGAACGAAGTGTTCGGAGAAGGGTTTAAGCTAAACGGAACAGGAGGAACCAGCCCATAAAAGGACCGGTTCCTCCTGTTTTTTGATAAAGAAGTCTAAATGTTCAAAACTGAATACTTCGCTCATCCACGAATAGGCCGTTAGCGGTTTTCTTATTCCAAACGCTCCGGATGCGAATATACATTAAATGTATTTCCTCTTATAAACCCTATAACGGTAATGCCCAGGTCGTCGGCAAGCTCCAGCGCCAGATCGGTGGGCGCCGATTTGGAAAGCAGAATGCCAACGCCCATCTTGGCTGTCTTGAGCAGCACTTCCGAGCTTACCCGGCCGCTGAAGGCGACGGCGGTATCCTTCATGGACACACGCTCCCTCAGGCAGTGCCCGTACACCTTGTCAAGCGCATTGTGGCGGCCGATATCGGTCCGGGTAACGAGCAGCTTCTCTCTGGAGCAGAGCGCCGCATTGTGCACCCCGCCCGTTTGACGGAAAACATCGGAGCCTTCTTGCAATTGGCGAATCAGCTTGAGGCATTCGTCGGGTGTAATGCGCGAACGGGTCATCACCGTTTTGGCCGTCCGCACATCACTGCGCAGGTAGAACTGGCGGCTTTTGCCGCAGCACGATCCGATCACGCGCTTGGAATGATCCATCACTTTCCCGCGCTCGGGATACAGCAGTGTAACATCGGCGAATCCCCGGCTCGTATTGAGCTGCAGGCGGGTAACCTCGTTCGCTTCCCGGATCACTCCTTCGGAGGCTAAAAATCCGAAAACCATGTCCTCTATATCCGAAGGGGTGCATACGATGGTGGCGAATTCTTCGCCATCCAACCGGATGGTTAACGGCGTTTCCTTGGCAATAGGATCTTCCTGCTCGCTAAGCAGCTGCCCGTCATAACGCCATACCGTTCGGGTCGAAACCGAGACATCCACGGCGGTCATTCGCTTACCAGCTCCAATTCGTCGATTCTGCGTTCCACATATTTTGTATCTTTATGGGCATAGTACGTTTCAGCCTTTTCCACGATAACAGTGGTGTTGTATTCCGGAATCCCCGCGTGCGGTTCATAGACTCCTTTGGGAATGATGACATTTCCTTCCGGCCAATGAACCTCGATATTGCCGGATTTGACCTCAGCCCATTTGGCCCGGCCATGGAATACGCCATATTTATTGTAAACGACAATGGCGTCGCCCTCTTGCAGCTGCTGTGCTTTGCCGTCCTCCGCATTCATCAGGACGTCGTAACGGTCCGCCCCGTTGAACGGGTCGGTTTCACTGTACACCATAGAGTTGAACTGCTTGCCTCGTCTGGTCGTAGCAAAATAATGGCCTTCCGGCTTGCGCAGCTCAGGAAGCTCAATAGGGATCAGATTCCCCCGTCCGTCCGGCGTAGGGCAGATTCCGTCTTCACAAAGCCATGCTCCACCCCATTGGAACACGTCACCACGTTTGCTCAGGTGCTGAATGCCGTCGTAATTTGGCGCAGCCTTTGCAATTTCCGCACGGACGGCAGCAGCGTCTTTAAACTGGATCAAATGCGCCTGCTCAGGCTTTACACGCGAAGCCAAGTCGACATAAATCTCCCATTCCGAACGGGCTTCCGGCATACGGGGCCCGTCAATTTCAGGCGAAAAGTACACCATGCGTTCAGTTGACGTGGACGTTCCGCCGCCCGGCTGCTCATAGCGGGTCATAGCAGGCAGGACGATGACCGTTTCTTTGGCATCCACCAGTGTAGACGTGTTCAGCATAATATCTTGGTGTACCCGCAGCTCTACGTTTTGCAAACAGCGTTCCACGAAGTCAGGGTCAGGCATCGTCTCCAGGAAGTTGCCGCCGGAAGTGTAGAATGTTTTCAGCTTCCGTTCGTGATCATCGGGGAGCAGCGCGTTCTCGAGCGTGACTCCAACGATGTCCCCCTGCCACTCGGGCAGCTTAAAGCCCCATACCTTTTCGATTCTTGCAATGTCGGCGCCTTTAAACTCTCCGCCGGGCAAGCTGAACGGGTCTGCTCCCATCTCGCCGGAGCCCTGTACGCCGCTGTGTCCGCGGATGGGCATGAGTCCGCAGTGTTCGCGGCCGAGGAACCCCCTAAGCAGCGCGAGATTAGCCACTTGCGAGATGTTGTCCGTACCGAAGCGGTGCTGAGTCAGCCCCATGCTCCAGACGAAGACAGCCGACTTCGCTTGAGCGAGCAATACGGCGAATTCACGCATTCTTTCGCGCGAGAGTCCGGACGATTGTTCGAGCAGCGCCCAATCCTGTTTCATGACATGGGCACGCAGCTCTTCATAGCCGTTCGTGTGCTCACGGACGAAATCCAGGTTTACGGCCGATCCGGGAGCAGCTTCTTCCATTTCGAACCAATGCTTCATTACGCCGTTCATGAAGGCAATGTCCCCGCCGATGTTCACCTGATAGAAATCGTCCGTAATTTTCGTACCGAATAGCGCGGATTCGGCAACAGACGGAATCCAATATTGATCCATAGAAGGCTCATGGTAAGGGTTGATCGCAATGATCTTGGTCCCTTTCCGTTTGGCGGCATACATATACTTGGTGGATACCGGCTGGTTGTTTGCGGCTACGCTGCCCCAGAACACCAGCACATCCGTACCGATCCAATCTTTGTAGTTGCAGCTGGACGCCCCGATACCGACCGAACGCTTCAGAGCGGTTTTGGACGGCGAGTGGCAGATCCGGGAGGCGTTGTCGATATGATTCGTCCCTAAGAACCGGGCCACTTTCGCAGCGACATAATAGGATTCATTGGTAATTCCGCGGGCCGTCAAGTAAAAAGCCAGCTGCTTGGGATCGATGCTGCGGATTTTGCCGGCAATCGTGTCGAGTGCTTCATCCCATGACAAACGGCTGAAACGGCTCTCCCCGGAGCGGCGGATTAAAGGATAGGGAATACGGCCCAATTTACGAAGTTCCGTGCTGTTCAGCTTACGGAGCTCTTCGATATCCGAATGCAGAATTTTTTCGGGAATGGCCGGCATGGTGTTGAGCCGGAGCACGTTCAAACGCGTCGTACACAAATGAGGTCCTTCCAGCGTCTGATCTCTCAAACCGGACACTCCCAGCGCGCAGCCGTCGCAAACGCCCTGAGTCAGAATACGGTAAGCGTATGGAAGCTGGTCGCGATTATCCCAAACGACTTTTAATGTGTCACGAATATGCCGGGGTTTGATCCGATTGAGACCGAACGGCATTTTGCTGACCCACAGCTTCGGGTCCGGACGACTGGGGAGGCTGATGCGCCCTGAATGTTTTGTTTTACCCATGAATAATGACCACCTTGTATGAATTTTATTTTTGGGAAATTTGATGGAATGAAAAAAGCCGCAAAGATTCGGTTTCCTCAAGTCCGTTAGTCGGAATAAAGGATTGAATCTGTTGCGGCGGTTAGTCTTGAGCAGGTTCGCTGCCAAGTGCCAACGGCACATGTATTTTAGTGTGCATATTCTTATGAGGAGCTAAATTTCTTTTGAATATCCTGATCGAATACAAAAATGCTCATGCCTACATCTTTATCCAAATCAATATCCAGAAACAAATCGAGGAACTGTGCCCCAAGAAGCTCTTCCATTTCGACAGGACGGTTGGTCCGGTACATTTCCTTGATCATTTCGGTCCGGGCTGTACGAAGCGCATGCTTGCCGTCGCTTGCGGAAGCAATAAATTTCTCTACGGGGGACAGATGCCCTTCCATTTCGCAGATCGCCCAGTTTTTGCAGAAAGTGGTGCGAATCTCACGAGGTCCCTTTCCTATATGGCGTTTACGAAACGCCCTCACCAAATTACTGAATTCGGCTTCTGTTTTATTCATTCCGAACAGCTCCGTTTTGTGGCAACGTTTTCTCCAAATCTATTTTAGCATGCACGGATAGCTGTTTCAAGATAAAAAAGGCCATTTCGACTCAAACGGAGACGTTGCTCTTGATTGAGCCGCCTGGGTGGGTTACGATGAGAAGGGGAATAACGTCAGTTGCCCGAATGGCTGGATTTGGTGCGGAAATCATCATGAACAGGCCATATATAAGAGGAAACGCATTGAATTATTATACTTTCGAATGTATAATAATACATAGTTTTTATGTGGAGGGAACGGAACCATGTCTACGAAATTAAGAGCGGCCATCGTCGGTTCGACGGGCTACGGGGGGGTAGAGCTCATCCGGCTTTTGCTGGCGCATCCGCATGTGGCCATCACTTCGGTGATCTCGTCTTCCAACGCCGGGGCGTCGATCGCGGACGGATATCCGCATTTGAATCAAATCCTGACCGATAAGCTGGATGCCGTGGATGTCGATTTGATCCGGGAGAAGGCGGATGTTGTCTTTCTGGCGACGCCGCATGGCGTAAGTACGGAGCTGTCGCCGAAGCTTGTCGATGCGGGGTTGAAAGTGATCGATATCTCCGGTGATTTTCGTCTGAAATCCGGCAGGGATTACGAAGCCTGGTACAAACACAAGGCTGCGGATCCCGCTTATATCGCAAAGGCGGTTTACGGATTGGCCGAGGTCCTCGCCGATGAGATACGGGGGGCTGAGTTTATTTCGAACCCTGGCTGTTACCCGACCGCCACGCTGCTGGGGCTGGCGCCGATTGCAGCGAGCGGTTGGATGGATCCGAAATCCGTCATTGCGGACGCGAAATCGGGCGTGTCGGGAGCGGGCCGCGGGCTTAGTCTGACGGTTCATTATTCGGAAATTAATGAGAATTTCCTCGCCTACAAAGTAAATAAGCATCAGCATACGCCGGAGATTGAGCAGACGCTGAGCCGTCTGGCCGGTGAAGAGATCGTCATGACATTTACGACTCACCTTGTTCCGATGACAAGGGGAATCCTGTCGACCATTTATGTAAACCTGAAAGAACGCCGCAGCGAGGACGAGATATTCGATCTTTACCGCAAATACTACGAGGGACGCAGATTCGTCCGTATTCGTGACAAAGGCAAGTATCCGGCCACGAAAGAAGTATGGGGCTCCAATTATTGCGATATCGGTTTGTCCCTTGATCCGCGGACGGGTCGTTTGACGATTATATCCGTTATAGATAATGTTGTAAAGGGCGCGGCCGGGCAGGCGGTCCAAAACTTGAATTTGATGATGGGCTGGGATGAAGCGACGGGTCTTGCATTCACCCCGGTGTATCCATAACGCGCTAAGGAACGGTGAGGAGAAGGATGGCTATGTTAGGCAAGGATTCGTTCGTGATCTTATCGGAAGGGTCCGTAACGACACCGAAAGGATTTCGGGCAGGCGGACTGCACTGCGGTCTGAAAAAGACGGAGCGCCACGATCTTGGCGCCATCGTGTGCGAGGTGCCGGCGCAGGCTGCAGGCGTGTATACGCTGAACCAATTTCAGGCGGCGCCGCTGCGCGTGACTCAAGAGAGCATTGCGCAAGGAGGTACCCTGCAGGTGATGCTCGTGAACAGCGGGAACGCGAACGCATGCACCGGTCAGCAGGGAGAAGACGATGCCCGTGCCATGCGAACGGCGGGCGCCAAGGCATTCGGCGTCGCCGAGCATCTGGTCGGCGTCACGTCTACAGGCGTGATCGGCGAGCTGCTGCCGATGCCCAAGGTGCTAAGTGGGATCGAGAGGCTGCCGGGCGAGGTGAAGGCTGACGGCGGGGACGATTTCTGCCAGGCGATTCTTACGACGGATCTGGTGAAAAAGGAGATTTGTGTCAGCCTGACCGTGGACGGCCGTACGGTCCATATCGCCGGCGCGGCGAAGGGCTCGGGCATGATTCATCCGAATATGGCAACGATGCTCGGGTTCATGACGACGGATGCGAACATCGATAGCGCACACCTGCAAAAGCTGCTGAACGAGGTTACGGATTCCACTTTCAATATGATTACAGTGGACGGCGATACGAGCACAAACGATATGGTCGTTGTCATGGCAAGCGGCCTTGCGGGCGGAGAGAGCCTGACACCGGAGCATAAAGACTGGCCGGCGTTTGCGGCAGCCTTCCACTATGTCGGTGAATATTTGGCCAAAGCGATCGCTCGCGACGGCGAAGGCGCGACCAAGCTGATCGAGGTAACGGTGAGCGGCGCGGCATCCCGGGAAGCGGCGCGCGCCATCGTCAAAACCGTGATCGGCTCGAGTTTGGTGAAATCCGCCTGCTTCGGCGCCGATGCGAACTGGGGACGCATTATTGCGGCCGTCGGCCGTGCGGGGCATCCGGTGCAAACGGAGACGGTAGACATCCGCCTTGGCGACATTGTCGTGCTGACGCAGTCGCGTCCGGTGAAATTCGATGAGGAACGGGCGGCCGAATATCTGAAGGGCGAGTTCGTGCAAATCCATGTGAATCTGAACATGGGTAACCATACCGCCACCGGCTGGGGCTGCGATTTGACGTATGATTATGTAAGGATCAACGCAGCTTATAGGACATAGTGCGTACATATACAAATAAAAGAGTATTTTTGCGGCCTGGACTGGAACGGGAAAGGGCACGGCCGATCAAAAAGGGGAAACGGTTCGGATGAGCAATTGTTTTGTAATGAAATGCGGCGGCAGTACGCTGGCGGCGCTGCCGGATGTTTTTTTTGAGGATTTGAAAAGGCTGCAGGAGGAAGGCCTGATTCCGGTCATCGTCCATGGCGGAGGTCCGGCCATATCGGACACGCTGGGAAAGCTCGGCATTGAGACCGAGTTCGTGAACGGCCTGCGCCGGACGAACGAAGCCGTACTGGATGTAGTCGAAATGGTGCTTGCGGGACAAATTAACAAAGAGATTGTCCGCAAAATCCAGCGCTCCGGAGCTAAAGCGCTTGGCCTCTCCGGAGTCGACGGCCACCTGATTCAAGCGGCGCCTGTGGCCAACGCTGATGAGGTCGGGCTTGTCGGCGATGTAATGCATGTGAACGCTGAGCTCGTACAGGGTATCGTGGACATGGGTTATATACCGGTCATCGCGCCTGTAGGTATTGGAGCCGACGGCGGCCAGCGCTACAATATCAATGCGGACACGGCGGCAGGGGCGGTAGCGTCTCATATCGGCGTGGAGCGGATGATCGTGGTAACGGACGTTCCGGGAATTATGAAGACCGTAGACGGAGAGAAAAGGGTGCTGCCCTCCGTGACGGTGCAGGAAATCGATGAAATGATCGCAAGCGGCGAAATTTACGGCGGAATGATCCCGAAAGTGCGCGCGGCGGTGCAATGTATTCAAGGAAAGGTGCGCGAGGTTGTGATCGTCAACGGAGCTGAGCCGCAAGTGCTGAGCAAAGCGCTCAAGGGCGGCGGCATCGGAACGCGCATCGTCAGGCAATAAAGAACCTTTTTGAAGGATGAAGGAGTGAACGACATGGGAGAGTCTCAAAGCGCATTGTTTCCGAACTACGGACGTTACCCGCTCACATTTGTGAAGGGGGAAGGCAGCAGGCTGTGGGATGAGAACGGCAAAGAATATTTGGACCTGATGTGCGGGCTGGCGGTGACCAACCTGGGCCATGCTCCGAAGCAGGTGAAGGAACGCCTGAAAAATCAAGTCGATACGCTCTGGCATACGAGCAACGTGTTTCACATCCCGGATCAGCAGAAGCTGGCGGAGCTGCTGGTCGCTAACAGCTGTGCGGATGCGGCGTTTTTCTGCAACAGCGGAGCGGAGGCGAACGAGGCGGCGATCAAGCTGGCGCGGCGTTACTTCCAGAAGGTCATCGGCAAGCCGGAACGTTTCGAGATCATCACCTTCCACATGTCGTTCCATGGACGGACGCTGGCTACGCTGACGGCGACTGGTCAAGACAAAGTGAAGGAAGGCTTCGCTCCGCTTCCGGAAGGCTTCGTGTATGCGCCTTTTAACGATGCGGAAGCTTTGGAAAAGCTGATCGGCGACAGGACATGTGCGATTATGCTGGAAATGGTGCAGGGGGAAGGCGGCGTGAATCCGGCGGATCCGGCATTCGTCAAACGGGTCGCGGAGCTGTGCGAGCAGCACGGATTGCTGCTGATCGTTGACGAAATTCAGACCGGTATGGGCCGTACAGGCAAGCTGTTCGCCTATGAGCATTACGGCATCGAGCCCGATGTGTTCACACTGGCCAAAGGCCTCGGCAGCGGCATGCCGATCGGCGCGATGCTCGGTAAAGAGAAGCTGCGCGAAGCGTTTTCCGCGGGGAGCCACGGCTCCACGTTCGGTGGCAATTATTTGTCCACTGCGGCAGGGGTTGCTACGGTGGAGACGATACTCGAGGAGAAGCTGCCGGAGCGGGCGGCGGAGCTTGGCCAATACGTTATCGGCGAGCTGGAGCAAAAGCTGGCGGGCAATCCGCTTGTACAGCAGATTCGCGGATTGGGACTGCTGATCGGTATCGGGCTTAACCGGCCGGCGGCGGAGCTGATTAGCGAGCTGCATGCGGAGGGCATACTCGTCGTATCGGCAGGACCGAACGTGATCAGGTTGGCTCCAAGCCTCTTGATCTCAAAAGAAGATCTGGATCGCGGCATTCAGGCGATCTGCGGCATTTTAGCGAAAAAGGCCGGGGCTGCGGTTTAATATCAGCTGGTATCACGGATAAACAGAAAGGGGATGTATCCATGCCGGGAGCAACTGAACAGGATATGGCGGTTCAGCTTAAAGGACGCGATTTCATCGGGTTGGTGGATTATGCACCAGAGGAGATTGAATATTTAATCCATTTGGCGATTGAATTGAAAAAGAAGCAAAAAGCAGGAGAGGTGTACCAGCCGCTCAAAGGAAAGACGCTCGGGATGATTTTCGAGAAGTCTTCCACTCGGACCCGGGTTTCTTTTGAAGTCGGGATGTATCAGCTGGGCGGTCACGCCCTGTTCCTCAGCAAGAACGATCTGCAGATCGGCCGCGGGGAGACGATTCACGATACGGCGCAGACGATGTCTCGGTATCTCGACGGCATTATGATACGTACGTACGCCCACCGCACGGTGATCGAGCTGGCCCGGGGGGCTACCGTCCCTGTGATTAACGGCTTGACGGATCTGTCGCATCCTTGCCAGGCCCTGGCGGATTACCAGACGATCTTTGAGAAAAAAGGCCGTTTGCAAGGGCTCAAAGTAGCTTATATCGGCGACGGGAATAATATGGTACACTCTCTGTTAATGGGTGCGGCTAAGCTCGGCGTGAATTTTGCGGTGGCGACGCCGGAAGGTTATGAGCCGGACAAGGAAGTGCTTGAGATGTCCCGTGATATGGCCTCAAAGATGGGCGCCAGCATCTACGTAGGCACAGATCCCAAGGAAGCGATTGCGGATGCCGATGTCGTATATACGGATGTTTGGGCGAGCATGGGCTTCGAGGCGGAGCAGAAGGAGCGGGAGATCGCGTTCAAGCATTATCAAGTGAACGATGAGCTCGTGAAATACGCGAAAAAGGATTATCTGTTCATGCACTGCCTGCCGGCGCATCGCGGGGAAGAAGTTTCCGAGAGTGTCATTGACGGGCCGAATTCGGTCATTTTCGATCAGGCAGAAAACCGTCTGCACGCGCAAAAAGCGGTCATGGCTGCAATTATGTAGAATTAGCTTAAGGGAGCGGAAACGAAT
This sequence comes from Paenibacillus sp. JMULE4, assembly GCF_013337105.1. Lineage (NCBI taxonomy): Bacteria > Bacillati > Bacillota > Bacilli > Caryophanales > Paenibacillaceae > Paenibacillus > Paenibacillus sp. JMULE4. Next base: position 366,938 of record NZ_SGWF01000020.1, on the reverse strand, counting down.
GGCAAAGCAAAAAATTGTTTTGGCGTATTCAGGCGGTTTGGATACGTCGATCATTTTGAAATGGTTGAAGGAAACGTACGATGCGGAAATTATCGCTTTTACAGCCGATATCGGGCAGAAGGAAGAGCTTGACGGGCTGGAGGAAAAAGCGCTGAACACAGGCGCCTCCAAGGTGTACATCGATGACCTGCGCGAAGAATTTGCCCGCGACTTTATTTATCCCATGTTTCAGGCGGGTGCGCTGTATGAAGGTCAATACCTGCTCGGCACAAGCATTGCGCGTCCATTGATCGCGAAGCGGATGGTCGAGATCGCCCGTGCGGAAGGTGCTACAGCGATTGCGCACGGCGCTACAGGCAAAGGGAACGACCAGGTTCGTTTCGAGCTGGCGGCTGCTGCATTGACTCCGGACATCGAAGTCATTGCGCCTTGGCGCTTGGAGCAGTTCCGCGAGCAGTTCCCGGGACGCGCAGAAATGATTGCTTATGCGGAAAAGCACGGCATTCCGGTTACGGCATCGGCTTCCAAACCCTATTCGATGGACCGCAATCTGCTTCATATCAGCTATGAGAGCGGCGTATTGGAGGATCCGTGGTTTGATGCCAGCGCACCTTCGAATAAAGACATGTACCTGCTCAGCGTGGATCCGGAGGATGCTCCGGACCAAGCCGAGTATGTCGAGCTGGAATTCGAACAGGGCAACTGTGTAGCCGTAAACGGCGAACGGATGATTCCTCTTCATGTGATGGAAAAGCTTAACGAGCTTGGGGGCAAGCATGGCATAGGCCGCGTGGATATGGTGGAAAACCGCTTTGTCGGCATGAAGAGCCGCGGCGTGTATGAAACACCGGGCGGTGCAATCTTGTTTACCGCGCACCGCAAAATGGAGTCGCTCACGATGGACCGCGAAGTCATGCATTTGCGTGACTCGCTGATTTCGCGTTACGCATCGCTCGTGTACAATGGCTTCTGGTTCGCGCCGGAGCGTCTGGCTTTGCAGGCGCTCGTGACCGAAAGCCAGAAGAACGTAAGCGGTACGGTTCGTCTCAAGCTGTACAAGGGAAATGTCATTGCTGCCGGCGTGAAGAGTCCGGTGAGCTTGTACAATCCGAACATTGCGACGATGGAAGCCGATCCGACGCAGGCTTACAATCAAGGCGACGCTACCGGCTTTATCCGCCTGAATGCGCTGCGTTTGCGCGTCGCTTCCGGCGTAGAGCAGCAGAAAGCAGGAAAATAAATTGCAATGCGGTTAAGAGCTTAGGGTTTTCCGCCTTTGGAAAGCCCTAAGCCTATATATGAGGAGGGGCAATGTTGTGTCTAAGCTTTGGGGTGGACGTTTTACGAAAAAAACAGACCAACTGGTGGAAGAATATACGGCTTCAATCCTGTTCGATAAGGAACTCGCTGAGGAGGACATTCAAGGCAGCCTTGCGCACGTGACGATGCTGGGTAAATGCGGGATTCTTCCGGAGGAGGACGTAGACAAAATCAAAGACGGTCTGCTGAAGGTACAGGGCATGATTCGCCGCGGTGAACTGGAGTTCTCGATCAGCGATGAGGATATCCATATGAACATTGAGAAGGCATTGATCGATGAGGTCGGTTCCGTCGGCGGTAAGCTTCATACCGGGCGCAGCCGGAATGACCAGGTAGCGACGGATATGCACCTGTGGCTGCGCAAGCGCGTTGTCGAATTTGTCGGGCTTTTGAACAAAGTGCAGGAGGCGCTTATCGAGCAGGCCAAACAAAACCTGGATACGATTGTGCCGGGCTACACACATTTGCAGCGGGCGCAGCCGATCTTGTTCGCTCATCATCTGATGGCGTATGTTTCGATGTTCCAGCGGGATATCGAGCGTTTGCAGGAAAGCTACAAACGCGTCAACATGCTGCCGCTTGGGGCCGGGGCTCTGGCCGGGACGACATTCCCGATCGACCGCCATTTTGTTGCGCAAAAGCTCGGTTTCGACGGGGTATACGAAAATTCGCTTGATGCGGTTAGCGATCGCGACTTTATTCTTGAGTTTTTGTCGAACGCTTCGATGATTATGATGCATTTGTCGCGGCTGAGCGAGGAATTCGTGCTGTGGTCCAGTACCGAGTTCCGTTTCATCGAGCTGGACGACGCCTTCTGTACCGGAAGCAGCATTATGCCGCAGAAGAAAAATCCGGACGTGGCCGAGCTTGTGCGCGGCAAAACGGGCCGTGTGTACGGCAATCTGTTTGGTCTCCTGACGGTACTCAAGTCGCTCCCGCTGGCCTACAACAAGGACATGCAGGAAGACAAGGAGGGCATGTTCGACACGGTTCGCACCCTGCAGGGCGCTTTGCAGCTGTACGCTCCGATGATTGCCACGATGAAGGTGAACAAGGATCGGATGCGGCAAGCGGTGAACCAGGACTTCTCCAATGCGACCGATATCGCCGATTATTTGGTGAACAAGGGCATGCCGTTCCGTCAAGCGCATGAAGTGATCGGCAAAACGGTGCTCTATTGCATTCAAAATCAAAAGTACCTGCTTGACCTGAAGCTGGAGGAGTTTCATCAATTCTCCAAGCTGTTCGATCAGGATATTTACACCGTACTGCAGCCGGAGAGCGTCGTGAACGCGCGGAACGTATACGGCGGAACGGCGGAGGCTCAGGTGGCCGGGGCGATCGAGCGTGCGGAAGCCGCTCTGGCCGGATCGAACGCATGGTTTGAAGAGTATTACGAGAAAAGCAGATAATAGCGGAAATCGTTTAACGGGGGCGCCCCGGCCGGATCATTGGCCGATGGGCGCCCCATCAATGTGCCGGCAAAGGTCGTTCCAGGCGTGTACCGCGGCTGCTTGCCGGATCACGGAGCAGGGGGGCATAAACGTCAGCCAAGCGCCTCGGCCGGTGTAATGCTTTCAAGTCATTAGAGCCCGATCTTCTACCGGAAATGGGGACCCTGGACGCCATCCTCGATCAAAAGCTTGGGCTTGTCGGCCCCGGGATCTAGCGAAGAACGGTCGCTTGTGCCCGTTCCGCTATTGGAGGCGATGATCGTGGGCTGAGCGGTATAGGTGTCGCGCGAAAGCTTCTCTTTGGAAACCAATCTGCCGTTTTGTTTCTTGTAGCGATAGGTTTCGACGATATAACCGGGCTTACCTTTGGATATTGTCTCCTGTACGCCGATTTTCAGGGAAGGATTCAGCACGTATTTGACTGGAGGAGCAAGCGTCGCCACCGTTTCCGATTTGACCTCATACGTGATGTCCGGCGGTGTTTGGCCGAATAACTTCACTGTCAGGCTGTGACGGTCCGTTGCTGTTCGGATGAGCACTGCATGCTCCGTGCTGTTGCGGAACTTGAAATTGATATGTCCGCTTGCAAAGGTAGCATCCTGACCCAGCGGTACATAGCTGACCGGCAGGGAGTGGTTTCGCCGTTCCACGACGGTAAGCCCGGCTCTCAGTACGGCGTTGTACAGCGTGGACGATACTTGGCATATGCCGCCGCCGATGCCGGGGACGAGCTTGCCATTGACAATGACCGGCGCTTCCTTGAAGCCGAACCGTTTTTCCGTTTGCTCGATATAAGGAGCATAGTCGAACACTTCACCTGGCTTTAGCAGGACATCCTGAAGCGAAGCTGCCGTAGACCGGACGTTGTGAACCCGGCCTTCACTGCTGACGGCGGGTGACTGGGTATTGGGGAAATTCGTTGTAAATTCACTGATTTTTCGAATGATTCCCTGCTCCTGCAGCGTACGCAGCGTAATTTGGGGATCTACGGTCCGCATGGGAACATCTAAGGAAAGCGGCTGATTCTCCGATCCGCACAGCGTCTCCCAGGAAGAGAGTAACTTTTCCAGCTGCTCCTTCAATTTCTCTTCGTCGATGTGCTGTACCCGGATTTCCGGGATGTGACGAATCGTGTCATCCGGTCCAATCACCCGCCGGGCATTGATCGGCTGACGGGCATATACCTCGCGGAAGGCCTCCTTCAAGGCTCCTTGCACTTTCTCTTCCGGGAAGCGGGGAATCAGCGTCAACACTTCATGACGAAGGCGCCAGCGATAAACCGCCCGCTGAAAAGGCGATCCGTAGGTTAGCGGCTCGAGCCGGGCAAGCACCTCCTGCGTATTCATTTCCAGTCCGAGCTGCTGCAGCGTACGTTCAGCGGACAGGCGTCCACCTTCGACATGTAACCGAATTTTGAATGCCGAAAGGCTTTTCTTTTTTTCCTCCAACTGCTTTTCGAATTCGGGCAGGGTCAGACCGCCGATGACCCAATCTCCGACCCTCACATCGCTTGGAATGCGCTGCAGCGAGCCATAAACGGCAACGGTCAGGAAGGCGGATAAGGATAGTGTCAGGACACTAATCCACAGCCAGACCAGACGTGAATTTGTAAAGGCCATCCCCAAATCTCCTTTTTTGAAAACTCAACCGTTTCCCTTCATATAATTATGCGGCCAAGCCCAAAAACTTGCCTCAAACATCACGGGCCTGGCTTAGAGCCGCGGCGTCGGAAGATGACGGGTTATGCCCGGAATCGTCGAATTGGCGATCGGCCTGCTCATAAATAACGGACGATACAACAATTTTTTGATGAATGTGACAATCTGTAGAAAAACAAAAACTGTATAAAGGATTTTGCGTTTCTATGTCGAACTTAATAAGTCTGGTAGAAATCTGTCCTTCTTCCTAGCTCAAGCTTGCCCGTTGAATGGGGTAAAACTCGCAAAATTCAGGATGTGATACCGTGATCGAAATGCAAGACGTTTGGAAGACATATCCAGACGGAAGTCACGCCTTACAAGGCATCAGCGTCAAGGTAGACCAAAGCGAATTTGTTTATGTCGTTGGCCCGTCCGGTGCCGGCAAATCGACTTTCATGAAAATGATTTATAGGGAAGAAAGGCCTACCAAAGGAACAATTTTCGTGAATGGCTTCAATTTGGAAAAGCTGAAACAGCGCAAAATCCCGTATGTCAGACGAAATATTGGCGTCATTTTCCAGGATTTTCGTCTGCTGCCCAAACTTACGGTATTTGAGAACGTGGCTTTTGCGATGGAGGTTATTGAGGCGCCCAAGAAAGTCATCAAGAAGCGTACGCTCGAGGTGCTCGAGCTGGTCCGCCTGAAAGATAAAGCAAACTCGCTTCCGACACAACTGTCTGGAGGGGAACAGCAGCGCGTGGCTATTGCCCGGGCAATAGTCAACAAGCCATCAGTCATTATTGCCGATGAACCGACAGGAAACCTCGACCCTGACACATCGTGGGAAATCATGAAACTGATGGAGGAGATTAACTTTCGTGGAACCACGATTGTGATGGCAACACACAACAGAGAAATCGTCAATACGATACGCAAGCGGGTACTGGCTATCGAGTCCGGCAGGATCGTGCGTGATCAAGCGAGGGGTGAATACGGCTATGAAGATTAGCACGGCCGTAAGGCATCTGCGGGAGGGCGGAAAGAATGTCATCCGCAACGGTTGGATGTCGTTCGCTTCGATCAGTTCGATTGCCATTTCTTTGTTTATTTTAGGAGTTTTTCTGCTGTTAACGCTGAATGTTAATTTCCTGGCCCAGCAAATCGAACAGCAGGTGGAAATTCGCGTTTACATGGAAGTGAACACACCCGATCATGAAATCAATCTGCTTCAGAGCCAAATTGCGGCTATTCCGCAAGTCAATAAAGTCACTTTCGTATCCAAAGAAGAAGGACTTGTCTTTCTTCGGGAAAAGCTTGGCGAGAGCGGCCGCCAACTGCTTGAAGGCTTTGACGGGGATAACAACCCGCTGAACGACTCGTTTACCGTCGAGGTATCGGAGCCCAGACAAGTGGCCGCTGTGGCACAGCAAATCAGCAGTCTCAATAACGGCAAGCCGGAAAAACCGATTCAGCGCGTCAGCTATGGCCAAGGAACAGTGGAAACGATGTTCAAAATCACGTCCATTGTCCGCAACATAGGGCTTGTTATTGTCGTCGGGCTGGCTCTGACCGCCATGTTCCTTATCGCCAATACCATCAAACTGACGATTGTGGCCCGCCGGCGCGAGATATCGATTATGAAGCTGGTTGGGGCTACCAATGCTTTTATCCGGTGGCCGTTCTTTATTGAAGGGGCGCTGCTCGGTATGATCGGTTCGTTAATCCCTGTAGTCATTCTGCTCTACGGTTATTGGCAGATGATGCAGTCGATTCAACTCGATTTGAACCTGATGCTCATCGAATTGCTTCCTTTTGAAAGCATCCGTTGGGAAACCGCGGGTCTCTTGATCGGCATAGGTGTTTTGATTGGCATATGGGGCAGTACGATTTCCGTTCGGAAATTTTTGAAGGTATAACGGTTAAAACCACCAAGACTTGACTGAGATGATGAAGAGTCGGAGGAGGAGCTGTATTGAAGAAGTCTCTACTGCCACTTGTCGCAGCTGCCGGTTTATTGGGCACCTTGCTTGTACCGCAGTCCGGTTTTGCTCTATCGGAGTCGCAGCGGATTCAGCAGGAACTCAATCAGTTGAAAAAAACAAAATCGGCTATTCAGCAAAAAGCTGCGCAAACGGAAAAGCAAATCGCACAAGTACAGCAGGAGAAGCAGCAGACCGCAAATGATCTCAATACCATCTTGCAGCAAATCGATTCAACGAACAAAAAGCTGAATGAGCTGCAAGACCAGGAGGACAAGGTCACCGCTTCGCTTGAGGAAAATGCCGCCCAGCTGGATGAAGCCGAAGCGCGCATTACTTCCCGAGACCAAATGCTCAAATCGCGATTGCGGCTTATGTATATGAACGGCGTTGTCTCTTATGTCGATGTATTGCTCAGCTCGACCAATTTTACCGATTTTCTCGACAGGCTGTATGCGCTGAAGTCCATCGTAAATCAGGATAAGGAAATATTGGAAGCGAACAAGCGCGATCGCGATCTCGTTGCGGAAAAGCGCAAAGTCATTGAAAAGCAGTTTGCTGAGATTGCCAATTTAATCGCCCAATCGACGGCGATCAAAGCGGAGCTTGAAGTCAAAGAAAAGGAGAAGCAAGTCAAAATCGCGAGCTTGTCCGATCAGGAGCGAATACTTGAAGATATCAGCCAGGAAGAAGAGCGGCAAATGCTGAAGTTAGCCAGGGAGGAAGCGGCGAAGCAGCGGTCGTACCAGCAGGCAAGGGCAAGGGAGCTGGAGCAGCAAAGAGCGGCATCAGCGTCCAAGCAGGGTCAAAATTACGCTCCGGCATACACTTACAGCGGAGGTAAGTTTGCCTATCCGCTGCCGAATGTCGTTCGGATGTCATCCGATTTCGGAACGCGTACCGACCCGTTCACAGGACGCAAAACAACGCACAGCGGAATTGATCTTCCTGCCCCGGCCGGCACGAGTATTCTGGCTGCAGAAGATGGTGTAGTCATTTTGGCTGGTTGGTGGAGCGGCTACGGAAATACGGTCATTATCGATCATGGCAAAGGTGTCTGGACATTGTATGGACACATCCGTAACGATGGTATTGTTGTCAAGAAAGGCGATTCCGTCAAACGCGGGCAGAAGATTGCCGAGGTCGGCTCTACGGGCCGATCTACGGGAAACCATCTGCATTTTGAAGTGCGGGTTAATGAATCGACTGTCGATCCAAAGCCGTATTTGCGCTAATCCAGCTGTTCATAAATAGGCAGAGCTTGTCATACACTAAAAAGACAAGTTTTGTAAGAAGCAGGGAACAGCAAAGGCGGTGTGGAAACGGAAATGAATTTCAAAGGGCGAACGGTACTGGTATTCGTTTTGTTGTCGATGTTTGCCGGCAGCATTATGACGCTTACGATAGTGCATCCGTCCATTTTTGCTTCGGTCGGGAAGGAAGCGGGACTGCAGACGGATGTTCAATCGGGGCTGACGGGCAAGGATATCTCCAAGATCGCAAAAACGTACCAGTTGATTGAGAGCAAGTTTTTAACGGAGGTTGATCGCGAGAAGGTTGTGAACGGGGCCATTAACGGCATGCTGTCCACACTGGAGGATCCGTTTACGGTGTACATGGATCAAAAGGAAGCGGAGCAGTTTGATGAGAATATCACCTCATCGTTCCAGGGAATTGGCGCGGAAGTGACCTCTGAGGACGGAAAAGTGGTCATTGTCGCCCCGATTAAAGGGTCTCCCGCGGAAAGGGCGGGACTGCATGCCAATGACGTCATCGTTTCGGTGAACGGTGAGAAGCTCGAGGGACTGTCCCTGAACCAGGCGATTATGAAAATTCGCGGTCCGAAGGGGACGCAGGCCAAGCTCGAGATTTTGAGAAGCGGGTCGCCCGAACCGATACCTGTCATCGTCGTACGTGACGACATCGATGTGGAGACGGTCTATGCGGAGATGCTTCCGGGACAGATCGGGAAAATCGAAATTCGTCAATTTGCAACCAATACGGCCGAACATTTTAAAGATGAATTGAAAAAATTGGAAGATCAAGGCATGAAAGGCCTGATTATTGATGTAAGAAACGATCCGGGGGGCTTGCTCTCGGCGGTGGTGGAAATCGTAGAGCCTTTCATCCCTAAAGGCAAGACGATCGTTCAAATCGAAAACCGAAAGGGAGAACGTGAAGAAACGAAGTCCAAGGGGACAGGAAAACCTTATCCGGTTTCGGTGCTGATTAATAAAGGCAGCGCCAGCGCATCGGAAATATTGGCCGGAGCACTTCACGATTCGGCAGGAAGCAAGCTGATCGGCGAAAACACCTTCGGCAAAGGTACGGTACAAGTGAACTTCGAGAAGGAAATGGGTGACGGCAGCAATATCAAGATGACCGTCTATAAATGGCTGACGCCAAACGGGACATGGATTCATAAGAAAGGAATCGAACCCAATATTGCCGTAGAACAGCCGGCCTATTTCAAGGTTGCACCGCTCAGTAAAAAAGAGACGCTGAAGCCGGATATGAACAACGAGGACATCAAAAATCTGCAGATCATGCTGCAGGGGTTGGGCCTGAATCCCGACCGTACGGACGGGTACTTTAGCGACAAAACGGCTCTCGCAGTCAAAGCGTTCCAGCGGATGAACAACCTTCCGGTGACCGGGGAAGTAGATACGGCCACGGCCGGAAAGCTGGAGAAAGCAATTTTGGAAGCGATCCGCGATACCAAGAACGATCTGCAGCTGAAGGCAGCCGTGGAGCATATGCATTCGGTCATCAAATAGGCATTCGGCGGTTTTCGATGTCGGCAAATTCCGGTCGATGGCAGGAAAAGCGAAATCGGCGTCGAAATGGTATTAAGAAGGCGGGCTTGAGGAATGAAGCCCGGCCTTCTTGTCTTTATGTTTCAGAAAAGATGTCGGCATGGTGCAAGACATCAAGATGACAAACGCTCGTGTTCTTCAAAGAACACCGGAGCCGTTTATCCTTATTTGGCGAAGGAGCAGGCCATGAATTGGGTTATGGAATTGGGCGTTCAAGGGCTTCATGCTCTGTTGCAATTGTTCATGCACCCATTTTATTACACAGGAATATTGTTTATCCTCTTACAATACCGCAGGCAAATTGCGTTTGAACGCAAGCTTTTCTCCACTAAGCTTCACTCGCTTCTTTCGGAGACCTGGCGAACCGTACTGTGGGGTTGGATCGGCGGCATCGCCGCTTCTGTTGTCATGGCGGGAGTGGGAGCAACGATCGACCCTGAGGCGGTAATTCTGATCTGGTTGATCTCTTTGCTGCTGATTTTGATACGCGTGCGGTTTTTGTGCTGGGCTTACGCTATCGGCGTCATCGGCGTGCTTCAGGCGATTGTATTGGCGGTTCCGGCTTTGCAGGACAGCAGTGCGTCCTGGGCTTGGTTCACGGCACCATTGCTTGCAGTGAATATGCCGTCCATGCTGGCGCTTATTGCCATACTCCATTTGGTCGAGGCGATGCTTATACGCCGTCAGGGAGCGCGATTCGGTACGCCGATGTTTTTCGAGAGCAAGCGGGGTAAAATCGTCGGCGGATACCAGCTTCAAGGATTTTGGCCGGTGGCGCTGTTTTTGCTGGTACCCGTGCAGAACGGCGGAGTTGGACCGCTTCCGTGGACACCGCTGCTTGGGGGAGATTTATGGAATAGCGGCTGGACCGTCATTGGCTTTCCCGTTATGATCGGTTTTACGGAGATGACCATGTCAAGGCTTCCGAAGGAAAAGATCAAGGTCAGCTCGAATTGGCTTGTGTTGTATTCCGCAGTGCTGCTGCTGCTTGCGGGAATGACAGCGCTGTGGCCTGCGTTCACGGCTGCCGCCTGCTTGCTGTGCATTGCCATGCACGAAGCGTTGATCGCCTACAGCCGCTGGGATGAAGCAAAGAGAGCACCATTGTTCGTACACAGCAGCAAGGGCCTTAAAATATTGGGGATTTTGCCTGGTAGTCCGGCTGAGGAAATGGGGCTTGTCGTGGGGGAAATCGTTCATAAAGTGAACGGTGTGCCTGTACGAACCAAACAAGAGCTTCATCTGGCCATGCAGCAAAATTCGGCCTTCTGTAAGCTGGAGGTATTGAATTTGGCGGGAGAGAGCAAATTTTTGAAACGGGCGGTGTTCTCCGGGGATCATCATCAACTGGGAATCATTCTGGCTCCGGATCAGGACGCGTTATACTACGCGGAGGAGAAGCAGACCTCGATTTGGGCCTACTTTAGGCGTAAACCTGCAGGCTTGAATAACAATAAGCGAAATTCAGAGTCGATGTAAGAAAAAGAAACGTAAGAAAGGCGTTCCTAATCTCCTGCTGCAGCAGGAGATTAGGAACGCCTTTCGGTGTTCATGCCTTCAAGGGGTCGATTTTTCCCTCAGCACGACGATTTCTACGCGACGGTTTTTGGCGCGGTTCTCCGGCGTGTTGTTATCCGCCACCGGCCGGGTATCCGCATACGAGGTCGAAATAAACTTTTTTTCGTCAAGTTTTGCATGATTGACGAAATAGCGCAGAACCGATAATGAACGGGCTTGGGATAATCCCCAATTATCCCGAAAGACCGAACCGGTCGCCAGCGGCAGATTGTCCGTATGTCCTTCGATACTAATGGTCGCATCCAGCGAAGGGAACAGACTTGCCAGCTGATTCAGGATCGGGAAAGCGGCGGGCTTCAGCTCGGCGTTGCCCAGATCGAACAGGAACAGGTCGTTTAACGTAATGGCGACCCCCCGAGGAGTGTCGGCCGCTGAAATTTGGGTCTGAAGCTGGTGTTCATCGATATAGGCTTGAATTTGCTCCAGCAAATTCTCAAGCTGCTTTTCTTCATGCTCTTTTTCCTGCTGCTCGCGCTTCGTTTCGTCCGATCCGCCTTTGGCCGGGTTGGCTGCACCCATGACACCTTCCCCCTGCTGCATGATCGAATCGGCTTTGAGAAATTCCGATTTCAGCGCCTGCGACAATACATCATATTTCTTGGCATCTATTTTACTCATGGCGTACATTACGACAAAGAAAATCAGCAGCAGTGTAATCAAATCGGCATATGTGATCAGCCAGCGTTCATGATTCTCCTGCTGCTGGTGTTTGCGCCTATTTCTCCTCGCCATCGCTGTCACCTGCACTTGCGCCTTCAACGGTTTTGTTCTCCCGATGAAGGAAGGAATTCAGTTTTTTCTTGATCAGCTGGGGATTTTCTCCGGCTTGGAGCGCCAAAATACCCTCAAGCATTAGTTCCATTACAGCGATGGTTTCTTTGCTGCGGGTTTTGATTTTGTTGGCAATCGGCAGGTAAATCACATTGGCTGTAGCAACGCCATATAACGTAGCGGAGAAGGCAATGGCGATCGCAGGACCCAGAGAACCGGGATCGGACAGGTTCCCGAGAACATGGATAAGACCCATCACGGTTCCGATAATTCCCATGGTCGGCGCGAAGCCTCCCGCCGCTTCGAACATTTTGGCCCAGCCTTCGTGCCGGTGTTCCAGCGCGTCCATTTCCAGCTCGAGAATCTGCCGTGTTAATTCGGGATCGGTTCCGTCAACGACCATGACCAGACCCTCCCGCAGAAATTCGTTCGGGTGCTCCAACGCCCGCTGCTCCAGAGAGAGAACGCCTTCTCTTCTCGCGGAGGTAGCCATGTCGACAAGCTCTTCTATGATCAACGAAGAATCGGTTTTGGATTCTTTGAAGGCCATATTCAGGGCCTTGCCGATTTGTTTTAACTGGGACATCGGAAAGCTGACAATGACCGCACCGATCGTGCCCCCGATGACAATTAATGCCGCGCTGGGGACGAATAGCGCCTCTACATGCCCTCCGTCCCAGATGTACCCTCCGATCAAAGCTCCTAAACCGATAAGAATTCCAAGAACTGCAGTGATATCCATGATTGGTTCCACCCCTAGATTTTCTTGTATAATAGCCATATCGCGGTTGATTGGTTTAGCGGTGTAAACGTTCCTCATTGGAAAAAGAGGAAATGGAAGCCATTTGCAACAAAGAGGGAAAAAAGGTATAATATATGGGAACAAATATTCCTATAGCAAAAATTGTACGGACAGCATCGAATCTGTGCGTTTGGTGCCTATATATTTCATCGGAAACAGTCAAATAAAAGTTTATATAGAGAACTCTTTTCCATGAAGCGGGTGATGAGATGAACGAGGTAGTGGTAAGCGATAAGAAGTTTCAGCTGGTATCGGAATTCGAGCCTCAGGGAGACCAGCCGGAAGCGATCAGGCGTCTGGTGGAAAGCATTCGTTCGGGACAGAAACACCAAACACTGCTAGGAGCGACGGGCACAGGCAAAACGTTTACGGCGGCTCATGTTATTGCCCAGTTGAACCGGCCTACGCTGCTGATTGCTCACAATAAGACGCTCGCTGCGCAGTTATGCAGCGAGCTGCAGGAGTTTTTCCCGAATAATGCAGTATCGTATTTTGTAAGCTACTATGACTATTATCAGCCCGAGGCGTATATCCCGTCGACAGACACTTACATCGAGAAGGATTCCAGCATCAACGAAGAAATTGATAAGCTGCGGCACTCCGCTACGAGTTCCTTGTTTGAACGCAGAGATGTGATCATCGTGGCCAGCGTGTCCTGTATTTTCGGTCTCGGTTCGCCAATGGAGTATCGCAATTTGGTTTTGTCGCTGCGGGTGGGGATGGAACGCTCCCGCAATGAAATTCTGCATCGGTTGATCGATATTCAATATCAGAGAAATGATTTTAACTTTGTCCGCGGCACATTCCGTGTCCGCGGTGATGTCATTGAAATATTCCCGGCTTCACGGGGGGAACAGGCGGTTCGCATCGAGTTATTCGGAGACGAGATCGAACGGATTACGGAGATCGACGTGCTCACGGGAGAAATTATCGGCCAACGGGATCACATCGCCATTTTTCCGGCATCGCACTTCGTAACCCACGAGGATAATATGAAGCGGGCGCTCGTCAATATTGAACGGGAGCTGGAGGAACGGCTGGCCGAGCTGAGAGGACAGGGTAAGCTGCTGGAAGCCCAGCGGCTGGAGCAGCGTACACGCTATGACATTGAGATGATGCAGGAAATGGGCTTTTGCTCGGGCATTGAGAACTATTCCGGTCCGCTGACATTCCGCGAACGCGGAGCCACACCATACACGCTGCTGGATTATTTTCCGGACGATATGCTGATCATCGTTGATGAATCCCATGTCACGCTTCCGCAGATTCGGGGCATGTACAACGGCGACCGGGCGCGCAAGGAAGTATTGGTGGAGCACGGCTTCCGGCTTCCGTCGGCGCTGGATAACCGGCCTCTCCGATTCGAAGAATTCGAACAAAAGATCAATCAGATCTTATATATATCGGCTACGCCGGGACCGTACGAAATCGAGCACTGTCCGGAAATGGTCGAGCAAATCATCCGGCCCACCGGACTGGTGGATCCGGAGATCGACGTCAGACCCACGAAGGGCCAAATCGACGATCTGGTCGGAGAAATTCAGGACCGCATCAAGAAGGACGAACGCGTGCTGGTGACGACGCTGACTAAGAAAATGGCGGAAGATTTAACCGACTATCTCAAAGAAATCGGCATCAAGGTGCGCTACCTGCATTCGGATATCAAGACGCTGGAGCGCATGCAAATCTTACGGGAACTGCGGCTTGGCGTATTCCACGTGCTGGTAGGGATCAACCTATTACGGGAAGGACTTGACCTTCCGGAGGTGTCGCTGGTGGCCATACTCGATGCGGATAAGGAAGGCTTTCTTCGCGCCGAACGATCGCTTATTCAGACGATTGGCCGCGCTGCACGGAACGCGAACGGTCGTGTCATCATGTACGGCGATAAGATCACAGACTCCATGGCCAAAGCGATTCAAGAAACCGAACGCCGCCGCCGCATTCAGATGGCATATAACGAAAAGCACGGCATAACGCCGCAAACGATACAAAAGAAAGTGCGCGATGTGATTGAAGCGACGAAAGTCGCCGAGCAGAAGACGGAATATTTGGCGGATATCAAGCAGACCAAGATGTCCAAGAAGGACCGGATGTCGTTGATCGAACGGTTGGAGAAGGAAATGAAGGAAGCAGCCAAAAACCTGCAGTTCGAACGCGCGGCAGAGCTGCGCGATGCTGTGCTTGAGCTGAAGGCGGAGCTGTAACGAAGGGAAGGGTGGACAGGCGCGTGGCCAGAGACAATATCGTAATTAAAGGCGCGAGAGCGCACAATCTAAAAAATATCGACGTCACCATACCGCGGGATAAGTTCGTCGTACTTACGGGGCTTAGCGGCTCTGGCAAATCTTCGCTAGCATTCGATACGATTTATGCCGAAGGACAGAGACGGTACGTAGAGTCTCTGTCCGCCTATGCACGGCAGTTCCTGGGTCAGATGGATAAGCCGGATGTCGACTCGATCGACGGATTGTCACCCGCCATTTCGATCGACCAGAAAACGACAAGCCGAAATCCGCGTTCCACGGTCGGAACGGTAACCGAAATCTATGATTATCTGCGCCTGCTGTTTGCACGTATTGGACGCCCGCATTGTCCGGTGCACCACATCGAAATTACTTCGCAAACGGTTGAACAAATGGTCGACCGGATCATGGAGTATCCGGAGCGGACAAAGCTGCAAATTTTGGCGCCGATCGTCTCCGGACGTAAAGGCGAGCATACGAAGCTGCTAGCGGAGATTCAAAAGCAGGGCTTTGTACGGGTGCGGGTCAACGGTGAAATCCGGGAGTTATCGGAATCGATTACGCTGGAGAAAAACAAAAAACACAATATTGAAGTCGTTGTCGACCGTATTGTGGTGAAGGCAGATATCGAGACCCGCTTGGCAGACTCATTGGAGACCGCGCTGAAGCTGGCGGAAGGCCGCGTTATCGTCGATGTGATGGAACAGGAGGAGCTCTTGTTCAGCCAAAATTTGGCCTGTCCGGAATGCGGCTTTAGCATCGAGGAGCTGGCGCCGCGGATGTTTTCGTTTAATAGTCCGTTTGGTGCTTGCCCCGAGTGTGACGGTCTCGGACAGAAGATGGTGGTTGACCCCGAGATGCTCGTGCCAAACCCGAGGCTGACGATCCGCGAAGGGGCTTTTGAAGCATGGGCCGGCAGCACCTCCAACTATTACCCGCAGTTTTTGGCGGCCGTGTGCGAACATTACGGAATCCCGCAGGATAAGCCGGCTGCCGAGCTCAGCAAGGACCATATGCAGAAGCTGCTTTACGGAACGGGCGGGGAAAAGGTGCGCTTCCGTTACGAGAATGATTTTGGCCATAAAAAAGAAGCTATGGTCGCCTTTGAGGGAATTGTGCACAACCTGGAGCGCCGTTACCGGGAGACGTTCTCCGACGGCATTCGTGAGCACATCGAAACGTATATGAGCGCGAAGGCTTGCGGCAAATGTAAAGGACACCGTCTAAAGCCTGAGTCGCTCGCAGTCTTCATTAATTCGAAAAACATTTCCGATGTAACGTCGCTGTCCATCGGCGAGGCACAGGAGTGGTTTGAATCGCTCACCCTGACCGACCGGGAGCTGCAGATCGCACACCTGATCCTTAAAGAAATCAAAGCAAGACTCGGTTTCCTGGTGAATGTAGGGCTGGATTATTTAACGCTGCATCGCGCGGCAGGCACCTTATCCGGCGGGGAAGCGCAGCGGATCAGGTTGGCTACGCAAATTGGCTCCAGCTTAATGGGCGTGCTGTATATTCTGGACGAACCGAGCATCGGTCTGCATCAGAGGGATAATGACCGGTTGATCAAGACATTGGAGCACATGCGCGACCTCGGCAATACGCTGATTGTGGTAGAGCATGACGAGGATACGATGCTGGCTGCGGATTATATCATTGACATCGGACCGGGGGCGGGCATTCACGGTGGCAGGGTGATCTCTCAAGGCACGCCGAAAGAGGTCATGGAGGATCCCAACTCCCTGACGGGGCAATATCTGAGCGGCCGCAAGTTTATCCCGATTGCGGCGGAGCGCCGTAAGCCTAACGGCAAGTGGCTGGAAATCCGGGGCGCCAAAGAAAATAATCTGCGGGGTGTGAATGTCAAGATTCCACTGGGCGTGTTCACCTGCGTGACTGGCGTTTCGGGCTCGGGCAAGAGTACGCTGATCAATGAGATTTTGTACAAAACACTGGCCAAAGAGCTAAACGGGGCCAAGGTGCGTCCAGGTGAATATAAGGAGTTTAAAGGGCTGGAGCATATCGATAAAGTCATTGACATCGACCAGTCTCCGATCGGGCGGACGCCCCGTTCCAACCCGGCTACCTATACGGGCGTGTTCGACGATATTCGTGATCTTTTCTCGGCGACGAACGAAGCGAAGGTACGGGGCTACAAGAAAGGCCGGTTCAGCTTCAATGTGAAGGGCGGACGCTGCGAGGCTTGCCGCGGCGACGGGATTATCAAAATAGAAATGCATTTTCTGCCGGATGTCTATGTTCCGTGCGAGGTGTGCAAGGGCAAGCGGTACAACCGGGAAACACTGGAGGTCAAATACAAGGGGAAAAGTATTTCGGATGTACTGGAGATGACCATCGAGGACGCCTGCGAGTTCTTTAAAAACATTCCTCGTATCCACAGGAAGCTTCAGACATTGCTGGATGTCGGGCTCGGATATATGAACCTTGGACAGCCTGCTACGACACTTTCGGGCGGCGAAGCGCAGCGTGTGAAGCTGGCTGCAGAGCTCTACCGGCGCAGTACCGGCAAGACGATCTATATTCTCGATGAACCGACTACAGGCCTGCATATCCACGATATCGACCGTCTGCTTAAAGTGCTGCACCGTTTAGTGGAGAACGGCGATTCCGTACTTGTCATCGAACATAATCTTGATGTGATCAAGACGGCCGATTATATCATCGACCTCGGACCGGAGGGCGGAAATCGCGGAGGAACGATTGTAGCTACCGGTAAACCGGAAGATATCGTAAACGTCGAAGCCTCCTATACGGGCAAGTATTTAAAACCGATTCTTGAACGGGACACCGCCCGTTCGGAGGATTACCGTCAGCGGTTGAAAGAGATGGAAGACGCAGTGGTGTAACGATGCCTTCGGAAGCCATTTATTGAAGGCAGATGACAGGAAGGGCTGACCCTTTAAGTGAAATGCTCACTTATCGGGTTACCCCTTTTTCGTGATGTTCGACTGGACGTTGATAACTTTTTTCCCGTCGATCCCCTTTCGCTGCGGGACTAAATGCCTAACATTGAATTTCGGCATGTCCGAACGTTATAAATATTAGAAGAAATGGACATTTTATATTTACGTGGAAGGTTCAAGAAATCACGGCCGCATTTGACCCTTTTGGGGCGGCACGTCAATGTCTCCGGCATACAACCGGTGAACAGATGGTTTTAACGAAATTGGAGTTGGAATTTACCGGTGAAAAGTTGACAATCTTGTTACATTTGAGGTTTTATGCCTTTTGCAAAACGCTCTGCGGATAAAATCGCTTGCACATCCGGACGAGTCAAGATAAGATAGAAACTAAGCATTTTTGTATATTGAAGGAGGTCTCTCCATGTTTTTGGCTGAAGAGGCAGCAGCTACAGCAAGCAAATTTACCGGATTCGATCCATTTGTAATTTTGTTTACGATTATTATCGCCATTGGCTTGGTACGTCTGCTGGCTGCACCTAAGAAGAATCCTTTTGCCATTGGTTTTACGATCGTAAGCTTGTTGGTTTTTTTAACTTTGGACGTTGTCATGGTGATGGGTTGGTTGGGTAAATTGTAAGTATACGTTTCACAAACATAAATAGAGACGTATCAAAGGCAGTGCTCAGGCACTGTTTTTTTTGTTGTTCGAAACTTTCCGTACATCAAAAATAAGATGCGGTCTCCGCCTGCTGCAGGCCAAGCCGCACCTCTTAGTGATTTTAGCCTATGTTATACCCACCACATCTCGCCGAGCGGCTCTTTAATCAGCACTTGCTGCAGATTTTGAACGGCTTTGGTGAAGCCTTCTTCGATCGACATGAGTCCGTCTTCGTGCTCAATGCTGACCACGTAATCGTAGCCCGTAAGACGCAGCGCGCTGATGATATCCGCCCAAGTCTTGATGTCGTGTCCGTAACCAACGGTACGGAACTGCCAAGCACGGTCCAGCATATTCGTGTATGGCTGCATATCGGTTACACCGTAGCGGTTGACGTTGATCGGGTCAATGGTTGTGTCCTTGGCATGGAAATGGTGAATGGCACCGGCACGTCCGAGAATTTGAACCGCTTGCACGGGATCGATGCCTTGCCACCACATATGGCTCGGGTCAAGGTTCGCGCCGATGACCTCCCCTGCCGCTTCGCGGAGACGAAGCAGGGTTGCCGGGGTATGAACGGAGAATCCGCCGTGAAGCTCCAGACCGAACTTGACGCCGCGGTCGGCTGCGTACTTACCGGTTTCGGTCCAGTACGGAATGACTTTATTGGTCCACTGCCAGTCCAAAATTTCTTGATAATCCGGCGGCCATGGAGCAACAGGCCAATTCGGATACTTGGCGTCCTCGGAATCTCCAGGGCACCCGGAAAATGTATTGACAACGGGAACCTCCAGTTTTTGCGCGAGATCAACGGTCTTGAGGATCGCCTCATGGTCGGCCTTGGAAATCGCTTTTTGCGGATGCAAAGGATTCGCATGGCAGCTTAAAGCGCTAATGATGAGTCCGCGGGATTCCACCGCTTTTTTGAATTCCTTTAACTTGCTTTCGTCTTTCAGCAGCACGTCAGGATTGCAGTGAGCGTTACCGGGATAGCCTCCCGTACCGAGCTCTACAGCCTCAAGGCCTTGGGCTGCGATGTAATCCAGAGCCTCTTCCAGAGGCTTTTGTTGGAACAATACCGTAAAAACGCCTAATTTCATGGGACACCTCCGAAAAATATTGGAAATGAACGCGTGTACAACATAACGTTCCATCCAAATTATATCATTGAATCCAGGCAACGCAAACTTTTTTAGTTTAGGAAGTAAAAGTTTATCGGTTAGCGTAAAAAGGTTCACAATGGACATCATATGTGGAATAAAATGCAATTCGACAAAAAAATTTACAGCGTTCCTGTTTTTTTGCACCCGGCGAAGTTTAATATAATATTGTTTCATGAAAAACAGTGGTTTGGATAACTGGAATGAAAGGGCTGATCTGAGAGATGAACAAAGACACCCAAATCGTTGAAACGGTCGCCGGGACATGGCTTCGCTTTCCAAACAGCTTCAAAAAGTCTCACTGTCTGGTAGAACTGCCCGATCAGATTTCATTGAACATTAATGTGAAAAACGGTAGCGTGAATGTGTACAAAAAAGACGGAAACCATGTGTACCAGTACATAGGCGATGTCTTTATCTCTTCGACGGGGAATCAGTTGCAATGCTCGGCCGTTTCGGCGCAGAATCCGGAAGAGGACAGATCTTTGCAGCAATCGGATGCCAGCTGAAAACGAATGAGCTTAAACAAAGAAGCAGCGCCCGTAGGATCGGGACGCTGCTTTATCACATTCAGACGGGCCAATTCATGAGGCCGCGATAAATGTGTAGCACGGTTTCTTCGTGACCGCTGTATACGATAACGGCCGCTGTAACGAACAACTGCGTCAAAGCGCAGCGGGCGTAGAAGTAAGTGCGGGATACCTTTTTCTTGTTGACCGTAGATTTTCCAAGCAGATTCTCCAGTGCAAGCAGCACACCGTGATACATGCCCCAAAGCAGATACAGCCAGCTGAATCCGTGCCATAAGCCGATCAGCACCATGATCAGGACGGATAAGCCCGCTGCGGTCCATTTGGTGGGTGCCTGCCGGGAGAAGAAGATAAAGATATGGTCGCGGAACCAATCGCCGAGCGTGGCGTGCCAGTTGCGCCAATACTGCGTCAAAGTAGGAGAAGAGAACGGCTTCTTGAAGTTTTCCGGGATGTTGTAGCCCATGAGCCGTCCGAAACCGACCGCAATATCCGAATAGCCGGAGAAATCAAAGAAGATCAGTACGTAAAACCAGACCATCAGAAAGAGCGACTGGTGGGTATGCAGATCCGGCTGCTGGGAAACCTGATTGAACACGTCCGTCATCCAGGTGACGAGCACGATCTTTTTGAACATGCCCAGAATGATCCGTTTGATGGCCTGTTCGGTCTGCGCAGCGTTCAATTGGTATGGCTGTTTCGTGTCGGCCATAAAGTCGCGGAATTTTAGAATCGGGCCGGACGTAAAGGTAGGAATAAATAAAATATAGTTAAAATAGTCCAAAACCGGCGTACGGGCGTCTTTTCCGAAGAAATAGGCGAAATAGAGCGCGTCGATGACCTTCAGGACATTGTAAATCAAGCCGAGCAGCATGACCGCGTCAAAAAGCGGGTTCGTGAACACCTCCATGCCGAACAGCCGCAGTGTGGACACCGCCGCCACATTGGCACCGATCAGCGTAATAAACCAGCCCTTGCGGAAGTGTCGGGTTTGGCACAGAAACAGGAAGGCCATGTAATTCAGCGATGTATAGGCCAAATAGAAGAAGAACAGCTTTTCGCTGAACAGCAGCAAAAAGCACAAATTGAACGCGAGCAGCAGATAGCGCTTATTGCTCGGCCAGCGGCGGGTAAGAACGAGCACAAGTACCATGCCGGTCAAGGCCATGACCGCGTTCATATTCAAATACCACATAACCTGACGCCTCCAAAATCAGAACCCTTCGTAAATGAACAGCCCTTTGCCGGTAAAATAAATGAGCACCGTGATGAGCATGGCGAGATACACGATCACTTCGAGGAGTTTGCGAGCGAAGCGAGCCATGCGTCCACCTCCTTCGTAAACACGGGAGCCCCCTCCTGGCGGCTCAAATGAACGAGATCATGAAAATATTTCGGATCGTATGTCAGCAGCGCATCAAGGACCGGTACGCCCGCAGCATTCAGACGGGCATTCACCTCTTCCTGCAGTCCGTGCATATAGGCGGGAAGCGGATAATCCGGGTTCCACGGCATCCAAACGACCCGAAGCGGCAGCCGATTTTCTTTACAGTAATCGATGATCCAATCCAGCGCCTGCAGGTTGTCTTTATAATCATGCCGGGACATCCAGCCGAATCGGCGTTCATAGTCGTTCCACTTTGTACGGAGTTCTTCATCGGACAGTCGACCGAAGTAAAGCTGTTTGTCAATCCAGCGCGGCTGGTAGGTGAACAGCTCGGAGCGGTTCAGCTCGACCGTGCCTTTGTACAGCTGGCGGACGAACTCCGTGCCGGAATCGCGAAAATAATCGCGGTACGCGTAGACGTAAGGCTGGTACCACGGCTTAAACCACTGGTAAGTAGGATCGGTTTCGAGGCTGTCGATCATCGTATGGACATCAATACCGATGACGAGCTGATCTTCCACATGGTAAAGCTGCCGCTCCAGAATAGCCTTCAGATCCGTCAGTTTTCCATAGGAGAGTCCCATCTCGACCAGCCCGGATTTCGATTCGGATTCGATATATGCCCCCGTCACCGCCGAATTGCCGTAGAATACAGGACCGTGGTTTACCCAGTCATGATGATAAAGCGTCTTTGTAAAATCGTTTTTATAAAAACGCCGCGACGATGCCATCGGGTCCCACCAGCTGATGAGAGCGTCCGACAGCACGAAAGCGGCCAAGAGAAGCAGCACAAAGCTGTTTTTACGGATAAAAGCGATCATATGGCTTAAACCACACTTTGTAAAAGAATGAGGCAGGCCGGTAAGGCCATAGCCGTTGTTCCGGTATGGAATCGACCGGCGCTGGATTATAGCGATTTCTGCTGCCAGGCGTGATACTGCTCGCGGAACGAGGCAGGCCACTTGGCTTCGTCCAGTCCGTACTGTGCCAGGAACGCAAAGGTCCAGCGCTCGATGCCGAATCCGACGCAGCCGGTTACGGCGTTGCGTTTGCCGAACTTGATGTTAAAGGCGTTGCCGAATGTATTGCTGTGGAAATTCACCGAGCTGCAGGCAATCGATTTTTTAAGATTCGGTATCGTCAGGCGAAGCTCGTATTTCATCTCCTGATTGCGTTGGAAGGAAGCCTTTACCTGGAAATCGTTCGTGAAGAACGGATCATTGGCGATCTCCAGCACGCTGTCCACGTTCCACTCCACGGCCAGCTCCTTGAGGTATTCGATCGCGCGAAGGCGGTTTTCCTTCACGAAATCAGGCTTTCCTACAAAGATGATCTCGCGCATGCTGAAGTCGAGCAGCCGTCCGAAATCGCTGTGGTTGCGCGATTCGAAGCGGTGGCATTTCGAGATGGCCGCCACGATCAAACCGTCGCCTTCCAGCGTTTCGTTCTGCAATCCTTCATAGCAGTGATAGCAGGTGGACGGATTCATCGTAAACTTCGGCGTCGGCATCGTGGCGTTCAAATCGAGCTTTTGGTCCTGCTTCCAGCCGCCTGCGTCGCGGATCGACTGCGAGAACGATTCGATGATATCCAAATCCTCGCGCAGATGCGTGAGAAAATGAATGTGTTCCGGAAACGAGGTGAAATGGTTCGTTTTGTTCAGCGTCTCACTGTGAATGACGGCTGGGTAATGCTCTTCCTTTACACCGTCGAAGCGGCCGGCCACTTTGGTCATAAAGCTGTAATCGAAAAAACGCATCAGGCTGGAGAACGGCTCGCGGAAAATGAACAGCCCCGGCTCCAGCACCTTGATGATTTTTCGATCGACAAGCTCGGCGATAATATCTCCCTCGTAAGGGGTGTCGGCTTTGTGCTCGAACAGGATATTCTCCTTAAAGCCGAAGTCGCCTTGGGAGAACCGGTCGATGAGCTTATGCACCCGTTCTTCGATGGCTGCATTGCCTTTGGGCGATTCGTGAACGATATGAATCCGGCCCGATTCAATCCGGATGTCGCTGATCGTTTCGTCGATGAAGGCGGCTGCGTATTTTAATTGTCCATGCTGGCTGGGGGCAAGATGCTCCAGAGATACTATACACTCCATTGTTCTTAATTCCCCTTCTTGTTCTGGATAAATGCAGCGATTTCGCGAACGGTATTCAGCGGGTACATCATCAAATCCTGGTTGGTTACCTGAATCCCATACGTTTGCTCGATATGCGCGATCAAAGCGGTAGCTCCGAAGGAGTCGATATAACCATAATCGAACAGGTGGACGTCCACCGTGAAGTCCTCGTCGTCGTCTTCAATTTCGTAGCGGCTCCTTATGTGCGCTTCTAACTGCTCTAACACATCCTGCATGGATAAAGCCTCCTTGATTGATATGGAATAACGTGGAACGGGCGCCTAGCGCCCGTAAGAGATTTCAATGGCAACCGGGTCGCCGAAATGGGTGACGGTATAGATCATGCCTGTTTCATCCCGGTCTACTTTCAGCTCTGGACCCGAGATGGTCAACGGCTGAGTGCTGCGCAGGCGAATCTGCTGCATGCCCGGCGCGTTCAGCTTCAACATCCGGCGTTCGCCGGATTTTTCCAGCTCATACGGGACGTTCGAACGAAGCAGGTGAAGCTCGGCTTCAAGGGCGCTTGCGCGCTCCTTCGTCACAAAGCGGACATTGGTCGTTTGGGGCGCTCCGAAATAGAGCTTGCCTTCCCGTGTGTCGTGCACATCGGCATCGGTGACCGCCTGCTTGTCTGCGTAAGGCTGCCCAAGCTCGACCGCAAGGCCGAGCGTGCCGGTATATTCGGCCGCATGCTCCGGCACTTCGCCGGTGTCCGGCTTCACACGGAAGCCGGGCTCGACCTGCATGCCGAGCATCTTCTTCAGCCGGTCCGCGATGACCTCGCGCCATGGCCGCTCAAGCTTAACGCGGGTCGTCATGGCGTTAAGGAAGGACCGGGCCATCTGCGTTTCAGTCATAAAGTTATAGCTGTAATCATTGCGCAGCCCGTCCAGGTAGCGGACAAATTCCAAGAGCTCCGGAACACGCACCGGAAAATGGTACTCGATATGCTCGAAATAATCGATCGGCAAATCCATGGCCGCATAGGCTTCGAACAAATCCTTCGTCGAGTACTGCGGGTCGGTGCGCAGCACCGGCGCCGGGGTATACAGCATCATCGGCTGCTTCAGCTCCGGTTCGCCCGCCGCGTTCGTCATCAAAAACGGCAATCCCCAGTTATACTCGACGCCCAGCCTCGGGTCATTCTTCGCGTAGGAGGGCTTGAAGCCAAAGTTAAACCAAATCCCCGCTTCCCGTTCGTTGCGCAGCGTCTGTGTGCGGTCGGGATGATTTATGCGCCAGGTATGCTGATTTGTGCCCGTCAGCCCCCAAGGAATGCCCAGCTTGTCGAACGCCTGCCGGTGCAGGGCGATCTCCTGCTTCTCCTGAGCGTCGCTTGTAAAGTTGTGCACGAAAATGTGAGGATACAATTCCAAATGATGCTTCTTGCTGTATTGAATAAATTCGTTTAGCTGGTCGGCGTAAGGAAATTTCGGGTCGTCAATCGTCGACGGCATGCCGAATTCCAATTGTCCGACAATGAGATCGTCCCGTCCGTCGGCGTTCAAGTCATACCAGAGTGGAACGGAGCTGTGTCCTCCGACCAGGGCGCGGCTGCCGAGCTGGTTCGTCGAGGCGGCCTCCATAACGCCGTGATCGAGCCAGGTGATAGCGCCCGGCTCCGATCCCCGCTGCAAGTATACGCGCAGGTCGCCTTCCAGGCCGCCGACGACGAGGTCGGCCCTGCCGTCCCCGTCCATGTCGCGGATGGACGGCGCCGCAAACGGCGCGGGCAGCTTGAACTGCACCGCGCCCGCAGCAAAGGCGAGCGCGCCGCCGGCGCCCCGCTCGCCGCGGTACAGCGTCACCCGGCCGTCGCCGTCCCCGACCACAAGGTCGGGGACGCCGTCTCCGGTGACGTCGCCCACAGCCGCCGCCAGCGGCGCGGCGGCACGCACAGGCTGCCCGCCTGCCAGCAGCGCGGCGGGCGCCGTGAACACGCCGCCGGCTCTGCCGTAGGCGGCGGCGAGCGTGCCGTCCGGCCGGCCGATCAGCAGATCCGGCCGGCCGTCGGCATTCAGGTCGGCCGCCGCGACGCTGGCGTACGACCCGACCTTCAGCGGCTCTCCGTTCTCGAGCCGCACGGGCGCCCGCTTCCCGAAGGCCGCGGGCGCTTTCATGCCCTCCGGCAGCTGCTGGCCGGCATAGGCGTCGCCTGCAGCCCCCGTTCCCGGGTACACGTATACGCTGCCGTCGGCCGAGCCGACAACGAGATCGACGTTACCGTCGCCGTCCACATCGGCCAGCGCCGGAACCGCGCGGTAAGGCAGCGTAATCGGGTCCCCCAGCGAACGGTACTCCGGATAAGCGGCCAATCGGATCGGGCCTTCCTCGTCCATAAGCCGGTTGCCGCTGGAGTAAAACGAATTCGGCGTCTCCCCGGCGAACGCAGGCTTCTCATTCGTGCCCGTGTTCAGGTGGACGACCACGGATTCCTGCCACCGCCCCCAAGTGAACGCGGAGCGGACGAGCGAGAAGGAAGGAATCTGGTTGTACTTGCGCAGCAGTTCAGCCCACTGGATGCCCTCGCCGTCGCGAATCGCTTCCATCGCCTCAAAATGATTTTGATACGCCATGGCCGGTCTTCCGTAAGGGCCCAGCGTCTTCTTTACGCTGTAGCCGAGCTTCACTTTAGAGATGAAGGCGGCATATTCGCTGCGCAGCAGATGGCTTCCGGCCGCGAACGTGAAGTGAAA
Source organism: Paenibacillus sp. JMULE4 (assembly GCF_013337105.1). Classification (NCBI taxonomy): domain Bacteria; kingdom Bacillati; phylum Bacillota; class Bacilli; order Caryophanales; family Paenibacillaceae; genus Paenibacillus; species Paenibacillus sp. JMULE4. The sequence goes on along the minus strand of NZ_SGWF01000020.1, from coordinate 340,851 downwards.
ATACGGCTCGAGCGGCAGCTGGCTCCGGTCAAAATACAACGCGCCGGGACGTTCTTTCTTAGCCGCGTTCGTCTCCGCGGCGAGCTGCTCAAAGCCCAGCCTGGGATCCATGCCGCCGGTCAGATCATAGCCCGTGATATAATAGCGGTTCGGCAGCAAAGTACCGCAAAAAAAGACGGTGCCCCGTCCGTACCGGTTCACCGTGTATAAGGAAGCCCCGTTCATCGAGACCAGCGTTTCCGCGGTGGAAGGAATAATGCCTTTGCCCCATGAGAACCGGCTCAAACTGCCTTCCGTATCATGCCGGAAGAAGGTATCCGCAAACGACCGCAGCAGCTGCTGAACGCCCTGCAGGTTAGTGTCCGTGTCCGGGTATGACCAAAGTGATGCGCCGGCGCTGACAGGAAGCGCACTGCGCTCAGGCACCTTCACATCCACAATTTCCTTGGCCCCCAGGAAAGCGGGCTCAAAATCGTCGGCAAATGGATTTTCAAGGAACAAATGTCCGCCCGCCTCGACATAATCGACCAGCAGCTTGCGCTGCGGATCGGTTAACGTTCCGTGCAGGGCCGGGTCTAACATTATCGTATCGTACGATTGGAGCTGTCGTGTGCTCAGCTTGTCCAAAGACAAGCGATCCAGCTCCAGGCCAACGACTAGCGTTTGCCGCAAATGCCCGTAAGCGGCGGTATCGTAAGCGTCGCCTTGCGTGGCGTACAGCATGCGTACCTTGAGCTCCTTGTCGGGCATGAACAGAACGAGCGCCAATATCACCGCCAGTAATCCGAGCAAGGCGACAACGGCGCTGCGCCGGTGGATTCGATTCAAAGTCATCCCTCAATTACCTTTGGGTTGCATTACCCTGACATTATAGCATGGATGGCGGGCTTTGTTAACTTTTGACCTCCGGTCCGGTCCGGCTTCCGGCCGAGTCTGCGGGGCTCCCGCGATCATAACGGCAACCGGGCCGGAACCGGGGTCGGCTGCCCTTATAAGATGAAGCGTCGCCCGAAAAGCCTTTCAAGGTGGGTTGAACGCAAAGGGGCTTTGGCCTGGACTGGATGGAGGTACCGTTTATCCTTGGGTCGGTTTCTGTTACACTAGAACAGTTAAGGTATTTTTTATTCGGAGGTTACTATTTCCATGAGCGAAATACGCAAATCAGATATAGAGCTGCTTGCTCCCGCGGGGGATTGGGACTGTATGCGAGCGGCGGTGGCGAACGGGGCCGACGCCGTCTTTTTCGGCGTAGAAAAATTCAATGCCCGGGCCCGGGCGAATAATTTTCATACGGACGAGCTGCCGGACATTATGTCCTTTTTGCACCGTTACGGGGTTAAGGGCTTTTTGACGTTCAATATCCTGGTATTTGAAGAGGAACTGGAGGATGCCAAGTCGCTGATCGAAGCCTGTATCGATGCCGGCGTAGATGCGGTGATCGTACAGGACTTGGGTCTTGTGCGGATGATTCGCGAGCTGTCGCCGGACTTCCCGATTCACGGCTCGACGCAGATGACGATTACCTCGCCGGAGGCGGTGGAATTCACGAAGCCGTTTGATATCGAACGGGTAGTGCTGGGGCGTGAAAACAACCTGAAGCAGATCAGGCAGATCGGCGAGCAGGCCAAGCTTCCGATGGAAGTATTTGTGCACGGGGCGCTCTGTGTGTCTTATTCAGGACAATGCCTGACCTCGGAGATGTGGGGCGGCCGTTCGGCCAACCGCGGCGAATGCGCCCAAGCCTGCCGGCTTCCGTACGATCTGATGGTGGACGGGGAGCATAAGCCGATGGGGGATGTGGCCTATCTGTTATCCCCGAAGGATTTGGCGGCGATCGAGCTGGTGCCGGAGCTGATTGAAGCGGGCGTAACCTCTTTTAAAATCGAAGGGCGGTTGAAAAGCCCGGAGTACGTGGCCAATGTGGTTTCGAAATACCGCAAGGCGATTGACCGTTACTTCGACGGAGAGAACCCGAAGCCGACCAAAGAAGAGCTTAGGGAGCTTGAGCAAAGCTTCTCGCGCGGGTTTACGCACGGCTTCCTGAAAGGAACGAACAACAAGCAGCTGGTGGAGGGCACATACCCCAAAAGCCGCGGCGTTTACCTGGGACGCGTGAAGCAGGTGCTGCGGGACGGTGTGCTGTGCGAGCTGGAGGCGCCGCTGAAGCGGGGCGACGGCATTTGCTTTGACGCGGGGGATCCGACCAAGAAGGAAGAGGGCGGCCGCGTATACGACCTGCGCCGAAAGGGCGTAAAGCTGGAGGGCGAAGCGCAGGGCGGTCTTGTTGAAATCGTGCCGGGCCGCAGCGATGTCGATCTGAGCCGCGTGCATGTCGGCGACCGGATTTGGAAGACCAACGACCCGCATCTGGACAAAAGAATGCGCCAGTCGTTCGAGACGGACAAGCCTTACCGTGTGTTCCCGGTTAACGTGAAGGTGATCGGAGCCGCAGGTCAGCCGCTGAAGAGCGTATGGACGGACGTGACGGCCAATCATACCGTAGTCGTAGAGTCGGAGCTGCCGCTGGCTCCCGCCGAGAAGAGGCCGATGACGGTCGAACTGTTCCGCGAGCAGTTCGGACGGCTGGGCGGAACGATTTACAAGCTCGACGGGCTTGAGGTTCATCTTGGCGGGGATTTGATCGTACCGATGCGCGAGCTGAACCAGATGCGCCGCCGGGCAGTGGAGCTGCTGCAGGAGTGGCGTGAGCGTCCTCGGGCTTACATCAAGCGCAGCGTGGATGTATACGGCGATACGCCTGTGCAGCCGGCTGCTCCCGCCACGCCTGTCGGCGGACAGGCCCGGGCGCGGCTGACGGCGCTCTGCCGCAGCCTCGACCAGGTGCAGGCGGCCTGCGCGATGAACGTCGAGCTAATCTATGCCGATTTCGAGTTTATCAAGCAGTTTCCTGCTGCCGTGGAGGCCGCCCGCGCCGCGGGCAAGCGCATCGCGCTTGCGACGCCGCGCATTCATATGCCTGGTGAAACGGGCTATTTCAAGAACATCCTGAACCTGAAACCCGATGCGGTATTGGTTCGCAATACGGGAGCGGTCTACTGGTTTATGCGCTATTTCGCCGAGCATCCATCGGAAGCCCGTCCGGAACTGATCGGCGACTTCTCGCTGAATGTCGCCAACCATAAGACGGCCGCGTTGTTTCTGGATGCCGGGCTCAGCCGCGTGACCCCGTCCTACGACCTGAACATTCAGCAGATGGTCGATCTGCTGCGCCGTACGGATACTTCGCGCCTGGAGATCGTCATCCATCAGCATTTGCCGATGTTCCATACGGAGCACTGCGTCTACTGCACGTTCTTGAGTCCGGGTACGGACTACACGAACTGCGGCCGGCCGTGCGAGGAGCACCGCGCGTCCCTGAAGGACCGCGTCGGCTTCTCGCATCCGGTCCGCGTCGACGAAGGCTGCCGGAACACCGTGTACAATGCGATCGACCAATCCGGTGCGGAATACCTTGCGAACTTCATGGAGCTGGGGGTGCCTTCATACCGTGTGGAGTTTTTGGAGGAATCGCCCGAAAAGGTGCAGGAGGTGCTCGGATTGTACGAGCGCGCTCTGCGCGGCCAGATCAGCGGCACACAGGTGTGGAAAACATTGAAATCGACCAACCAGCTCGGCGTCACGCGCGGGCAGCTGGTGAAATAGCCTTACTGCTTATAGAAACCGCCGCCTCGGCTTTGCATAAAGCCGGTGCAGCGGTTTTTCCTTTTATACCAAGCTGTTTTTAATCGAAGGGCTGTCAACCACATCCTGATCGAAGACTAAGTTAAACGGTACATAGGCCGGCGACCAATCGCCGTTTTCCTCGCCAAAGCCCATATTCTGTTTGGTGGATAAGAACAGATCGACTTGTTGAACGGGCCGGAAGCTGAGATTGCTCCCCCGATCCAGCACGTTGGCTTTAAAACCTAATAAATTCACCATCATCGGTGCGAAAATCATCGGTATTCCTCCCCGGGCGCAATGAGTGCGGAGCGCTGCAAAGCAGGTGAATCCACCTGATCCCTGTCGTCGACGAAATGCCGGTTGCCCGCGAAGCTCGCCTCATCGCCGTAATTTTGTCCATAGCCCTGCAAACGTTTGTCCGAATTCGTCCATTCCGCTAAAAAAATTTGTCCTACATTCACCGCCGAGGCATTTTCGATGGAATTAATCTTTAAAATGAAAATACTATATAATTACTGTGGAAATGTCCCATCTCTCGAATGGCTGGAAATCGCCAAAAATTTTACCGGAAACGCTTTTGAACGGACATGTTTGACTAGTCCTATCTTATTCACTTTGACGAATCTGAAATTGGTTTCTGATGGATAAAACACGGGGGACATCCTCCTTTAACGACATGTACCGGCGAATAGGACCGTACCTTAGTCCATGCTATAGTCCATTCTATGTGAAACGGGGTGATTTCATGTGGCCGTTCTCCCGATCAAATCGCGGGTTTTTACCCAAGGACAAACCTTATGCCCATTTGGAAAGGAGAATCGCCGAATTGGAACGCAAGCTGCAGGAGCAGGCTCAAACCAAGCCGGAAGATCCGAAGCCGGCAGAAGCGAAGCCGACGGTCGTTATCGAGCATATTGCGATCGAGAAGCTTATCGTGGAAAAATGGGATCACAGCAACAATTTCGGTGCCCTGGGGATTAAAGAGCTGGAAGGGAAGCTGAATATCGGCGTGAATTATTCGGGCCCGATTGACGGCGAGGGGATCAAGGATTTGTTTCCGAACTCCAAGAAGCAGCCGGAGAGCAAGGGGAACCCTCCATTAAAGCCAAAACCGGGCTTCAAGGACGGCTCAAAGGGGCCAAGCTGTACGATTCGGGGGAAACCATTGTAAATGGGCAAACGAGAGCGGTGCTGTAGAGGAAAGCCTTCGGACTTTTGGGTCTGAAGTTTTTTTGTCCGGGTCATGGACGCAAAATTTTAATCCAGATTTCAGGTTCGATTAAGGTTTTATTATACATGGGCTTGTATATTGTTTGTGGTTAAGCCGTATAAAAGATGGGAATGGCTGTAATGTGGAAAAAGTGGGTATAACGGGAGGTTGTGGTATGCTCGAGGTGAAACAGGTCAGCAAAGTATACGAGAATCAAAGAGGGGTCCAAAGCATCGATTTCTCTATGAGCCGCGGAGAGATCGTCGGGTTCCTCGGGCCCAACGGCGCCGGTAAAACGACAACCATGCGGATGATCACAGGCTATTTGAATCCGACGCAGGGCACGATTACGATTGACGGCTTGTCGATGGCGGATCATCCGAAGAAAGCGCGGCAGAAGATCGGATATTTGCCTGAGACGCCGCCGCTGTATCCGGAGCTTACGGTCGGGGCTTATTTGCAGTTTATCGCCGATTTGCGTGGCATTCCGGCAAAGGAGCAGAAAAGCCGCATCGGCGAGGTAGTAGAGCGGCTCGGTTTGCAGGGACGCGAACGGCAGGTCATCCGGAGCTTGTCCAAAGGGTACAAGCAGCGTGTCGGTCTGGCGCAGGCCATCCTACATCAACCGGACCTGTTGGTGCTGGACGAACCGACTTCAGGGCTGGATCCCAAACAAATCATCGAAATCCGCCAGCTCATCCGGGAGCTGGGCGAGAATCATACCGTGCTGCTCAGCACGCATATATTGCCCGAAATCAATACGCTGTGCAATCGTGTATTAATTATCAATCAAGGCCGCATCGTCCTGGATGGACAGCCCGAACGGCTGGCGCATACGATGGGCGAAGCCTTCGAGGTATCGCTTGAAGTGAAGGGCCCGCGCGAGGCCGTGCTTGAGGAACTGCGCGGCGTGCCCGGCGTAGCCGGCGTAAGGGAGCTGGACGGCGAAGCGCCGAAACCGGAATCGAATGCTGCGGATTCGGCCGCGGAGTCTTCCGTGGCGGACAGTCCGGATGCGACGGTGAAGGTGCTCGTAACCGCAGCGGCTGAAGAGGACATCCGCGAGGCGCTGTTCTACAGAATGGCCGAGCGCAGGTATCCGATTCTATCTATGAAAAAGGAGAGCCTCAGCTTGGAGGACATTTTCTTGAAGCTGACAACAAGCGAAGCGCTGGAAGGAGCGGCTGGCGGCGAAACCGCTTCGGAGGAGGTGACCCCGGATGCGTAGAACCTGGGCGATTGCTAAAAAAGAGCTGCAGATGTATTTTACTCGCCGACGGCGTATGCGGCTTTCGCGTTCTTTTTCCTCATAACGGGCTATTTTTTCAGCGCGAATTTCCTGTATCCGCCATATGTAGTCGATATTCGGCCGGTGGTAGGAAATATCACGTTCGTGTTTCTGTTTATCGTGCCTTTGCTGACGATGCGGCTCATTTCCGAGGAGCTGCGGCAAGGGACGGACGAGCTGCTGCTGACATCTCCCGCCAGTATTACGGAAATCGTACTCGGCAAATATACCGCGGCCGCTATCGTTCAGCTGCTGCTTGTCATCGGCAGCTTGATTTATCCGCTGATTTTGAGCGCTTACGGGACGTTCGAACTGCCGGTGCTGTGGCTGTCCTATCTTTCCATGTTTTTGCTGGGCGCGGCGATGATGGCGATCGGTTTGTTCGCTTCTTCACTAACGGCGCACCAAATGGTGTCGGGTATCGCCGCGTTTGCGATTCTGCTCGTTTTTTGGACGATCGAATGGCTCGGGGATACAGTGGGCGGGAAAATCAAAGATTTTCTCGGTATGTTCTCCATTGTAGGCCGTACGCTCGACCTGCAGAAGGGCGTGCTCGATTTTGCCGACGTGCTTTTCTATATTACGCTGATTGCGGTGTTCGTGCTGCTCAGTATTCAAGTGCTGGAACGCAAACGCTGGAGATAATCGATAATCGCTTGAAGCGCGGACTACGCGCCAAGCAGAAGGGAGAAAGCCAAAGTGAACAAGTGGATACGCGGAACGAATGCGGTCGTGCTGTCGCTCGCCGTGATCGGCATTTTCATCGTGCTGACGATATTTTTGAACTCGATGAAAGGGCTGCAGCTTGATCTTACATTAAATAAGAAATTTTCGCTGTCGGAACAAACGACGCAAACGCTCGCTGCGCTGGAACAGGACGTGCGCATCGTCTCGCTGACGAGCGACCAGACCGATCCGTATATTAAACGCCAGGTGGTCGAGCTGGTGCAGGAATATAAGAAACGCAGCGGGAAAATCACTTTCGACGAGTACGATATCGTGAAACAACCGGCCATCGCCAAGCAATATGACGTAAATCCTTCAGGAACGCTGGTGGTGGAGAGCGGTACGCAGAAAAACACGATCAACTACTACGATATGTTCCTTCCTGGCCAGCAGCAAGGGGAGTATCAGTTCAGCGGCGAGGAAAAGCTGACCCAGGCGCTCGTGAACCTGAACAGCAAGGAAAAACGCAAAGTGTATTTTCTTTCCGGACATAACGAGATTCCCCTGAATCAAATGAATACATGGCGCAGCGGACTCGAAGGAGAGAACTACGAAGTGGCGGACCTGAACCTGCTGCGCGAGGGCAAAATCCCGGAGGATGCCGAAATGCTGTTCATTATCGGGCCCGAGCACGATATCAGCGATCAGGAAGCCCAACTGATCAAATCGTATTTGGACGGTAAGGGCAAGCTGTACCTGGCGCTAGGGTTTAATCAGGATATGGCAACCGGATGGAAAAATATCGACGGCCTCATGTCGGCTTACGGCATTAAAGACCAGCATGCCGTGGCGATCGAGCCGAAGCAAAGCGTGCTCTATGATCCGTTGACGATCATTCCGGAATACGGGCCGCATAAAATTACCGAGAAGCTTCAGCAGTACAACCTGCTGACCATGATGACGCTGGCCGTATCGCTGAACGCGGATCAGCCAAATGAGAATTATTCGGTGACTCCCATCCTTAAAACGACCAGTGCGGCCTATGGCGAAACCGATCTGAAGCGGCTTGCGCAGAGCAGCCAAAGCAGCAAGGATCAGACCGATATCCAGGGGCCGCTGAATTTGGGCTACGTCGTGGAAAACAAGGACCAGAAGCCGAAAGCGGTCGTTCTAGGCGGTTCGACGTTGTTCGTGGACCGGGTCATTTCGCAGCAGGGCAATCGTGACTTCGCTCTCAACAGCGTGGCTTGGCTGCAGGAGCAGACGAATCAGGTAACGATACGCCCGCGGCAGGGCGATGCTATTCAAACCGCGCTGGTGACTGCCGGTCAGGCGAACATGATTTTCTATGGAACGGTGCTGGTCTTCCCGCTGCTCTTCCTGATCTTTGGCGGGACGATTTGGTGGAGGAGGAGAAAAGGATGAAGCGGCTGATCCCTACGATGATCCTGGTTATCTTGTGCATCGGGGGCTTCTGGTTTGCGTCTAGCAAAGACTTCTTTAAGGAAAAACCGCCGGAAGCCCCGGCTCTGGTGAACGTGAAGAAAGAAGAAGTGGCAGGGTACACGATCAAAAAAGGCGATACGGTTATTGAGCTGCAGCAAAAAGACGGAGGGTGGACGATGATCCGCCCTTCTGCGATTCCGCTGAATACGGTTCAGCCGGCAGGATGGATCGATTCATTCAACGCCGTGAAGAAGGATAAGATCGTCGACGAGAATCCGTCCGACCTGACCCAATTCGGTCTGAATCCTCCGGCCCAGGAATTCAGCATAAAGCTGACGAACGGAACGACACACACCCTGTCCGTCGGCAGCCCGGTAGCGGTGCAGGGCTATTACTATGCCAAGTTCGGCGGCTCGCCAGAAGTATTCCAGATCAGCGAATCGACCCTAACGTCTTTGGCAAAGCAGCAAATCGATTTTATGGAAAAAAGACCGATTCAGCTGAACTATGAGCAGGTCCGTGCTTTAAGTGTCGATTGGAAGGGCCATAAGTGGACGCTAACCAAATCGGAGCCGGACAAAAAGTCGTATGAGGCGAACTGGAAGCTCGGAGATAAAGAAGTCAAAGGCGTGGATGCCAGCGGATACCTCGATAAAGCGGCCTTCCTCTCCACCGAGCAGCTGGCCAAGCCCGCGTCCGAGGTGAAGGGTCTTGACCAGCCGGAGCTGCGGATCGAGATTCAGACGGCGGGTGAGGACGGAAAAGAAACCTCAACAGTATATGTGGGCAAAGTGGAGAACGACAACGTGTGGATCGCCAAGCAGGGCGGAGAATGGGCATTCGCCGTTCCCGCCTCGGCGATTCAGGAGCTGGCGGACAAAGATAAGGAAGCGCCGGCGGAGCAGAAATAAACTGAACACCGTGCAGAAGGACCGTATGATTCGGCCATGGCTGCGCGGTGTTTTTTTTCTACGACGGCATGTTTAACAAACAATACTCTCGTCCCATAAGTTCTCAAGTTTTTGCAGGTGAGCTTGAGGGTCGCGTCGATACCGTTTTCGGGTAACGTTATCGCTTACCGATAAGAAGCGCGGCATCTGAGTTTCTAAAACCTTTTGCTTCAGGTGATCAGGAAGAATCTGTGGATCAACCTGCAAACAAATAATGATAATTTTAATGTTAATAAAGCATGAGCAGATTTCTCGGAGTGCAAAGTCTTGAATCGTAAATGATGCTCTGAGGAAACTGTTTGATGAAAAGGGATTGCTATGCTGTTAGCTTGGGGGGAGAAGAAATGTTTTACAACTCGGCTACATCTTAAAGTCACTCCATATGCTTTGTGTCATTTTCAGCACCACACTCCTTTTCAATCGATCCCAAATACAGCATAAGCGTTTGAGATCCACGACTGAACAGTGTTAACAATTATGCTTTTTTGCTTATAGGCCTTATGTACCGAGTCTTAAGAAGCGGATAGAACCAAGCCGGTGATTCCAACCTCTTATTTTTCCTTAAAGAAGCCTTGTCATGAAACAAATTGGAAAAAAGGACGTATAATCTCAACGTGAATGTGGAAATGTTTGCCTAAAATATATGGAGAAGGAAGGGATATCAATGAAACGACAACGTTTATTAGCTATTTTGGGTTTAACTGCGGCGCTGGTTGCGGGGAGCCTCGGTACTAGCGGAGCCGCGGCGCAAGCGTCGGACTATGAGCAGCGTTACGAAGCCGACAAAGCCGAAGCGGAAAAATATTACGATGTAGTTTACAAGGTGGCCAATGCCGATAAGGACGCTTTGGTGGCACAAGTCACAGCCGATATGGAATCGTTGGCTGAGCTGCTGAATAACGACTATCAAGAATTGAAGAAGAAATACCCTCCCGGCCCTGCAAACGGACTGATCCATAACCAATACCAACGCTCGATTAACCCGGGCAACACTTTAGGCAGCTTCGGACGCTATTACGAATCCTATAAACGGATACGCGACCGATACTCGAATGACGTCAAGAGCGGTGCATACCCTAAAAGTTTGATAGACGATTACAAGGATGAGCTCAAGCCCGACTCCCGGACCGGCGGAGCGATGAAACGATATGCCGCTAACAAAGCGGACGACGATGTGCGCGAGAAGGAGCTCGAGAGCATTCGGCAAACACGGGAGAACACATACAAACAAATTTTGGAGGAAAGAAACAGAGCCGTACAGGAAATATTGGAAGACCGGCAAAAGCTGATTACCGACGTTATGAATTACCGGCAGCGGATATTCGATGAAGCGCCAATCGCCGTTAAGCCGCTAACGGTAAGTTTCGCAGAAATCAAGGTGATGATTGACGGCGAACTGCAAACCTTTGAACAGCCGCCGGTGAATGATTCCGGGAATGTACTTGTCCCCATGAGAGCGATATTCGAGGCGCTGGGCGCCACGGTATTGTGGAACGAGGAACAGAGGGCGGTTCAGGCCAAGAAGGGCGGTACGACGATCGACCTTAAGCTCGGCAGTAAAGATGCTTTGATCAACGGAAGCCCGAAAACGTTGGACGCGCCGGCCAAGCTTGTCGGTTCTTCAACGATGGTGCCGATCCGGTTTATCAGCGAAGCGCTCGGGGCGAAGGTGGAGTGGGATCAACTGACCCAAACCGTGCTGATTGAGACAAAGTAAGCTGAGAGGAAAGCGAGTGAAAGCATCCCTTGTTGACTCCTGCCGTAGACACACGAAAGTGGCATAGAAAAAAGAGAAACGTCTTCCGTGTCGGCGTAGTGCTGTTATGTCTCGTTTGCGTCTTGTTCGTCTTCATGAACTACACGTCGTTGGAACGACGGATTTTGTTAATCGGTATTTTCAGCAGCACTGCGTGCGTGATCTTTTACACGTATTTCCTGTCCTATTTTTTCAGAACCCGGCTGAAAAATCGTGTGAGATATAAGTTTGGCTACCTGTTTGTTGCTATTTTATATTTGGGATTGTTGTACTTGATCTTCATGTTCGGGTGCTTCGTAACGGATATTGTGAAGGGCCCCGTAACAAAGGAGGTCGTCATCACGGAAAGATGGGATCCCAGGAGGGGCGGCGATCAAGTGCGAACCAGCGACGGACACACTTATGAGATGGCGAAAGGGTATGTCGATCTGCAAGAAGGACGCCGCTATAAAGTGAAGATTTTTAGGGCCAACAGATTCATTATCGGAATTGAACAAATCCGTTAAGGCCGTTTTATCGCCTTACCCCCCCACAGTCACCCGGGTGCAAGGCGACGGCTTAACCCGCTGCATTTCCTTGAACATCCGTTCCCTTCGGGATTGGCGAACGGCCTAAAGTCGAATCAGATCGAATAATCCATATTTTTTAAAACACTGCTTAAAAACTGTTTCGTTCTTTGTTCTTTCGGGTTGCCGAAAATATCCTTGGCGGTTCCTTCTTCAACCACAACGCCGTTGTCCATAAAGATGACCTTGGTCGCCACGTCTTCCGCAAAAGCCATTTCATGTGTGACAACCACCATAGTGGTTCAGCTTTTTCATGACCTGCAATACTTCACCGACCAATTCCGGGTCCAGGGCAGAGGTGGGCTCATCAAATAAAATGACCTCGGGATTAACGGCAATGGCCCGTGCTATGCCGACACGCTGCTGTTGTCCGCCCGACAATTAAGCTGGATAAGCGTTATATTTCTCTGACAGGCCGACCTTATCCAGCGCCGTATGGCCGGTGAGCATCGGAGTGGATGAATCGGAGATAAATCACCGAATCGGGCCGAAAATGGTTCCTTATTTCTATATGATATTTGTCCTGGAGGGACAGGGGGAATTGATTTACAAGCAGAAAAAGTATGTGCTTCATGGTGTTCGCATTATATCAGGAATGGATGAAATCTTTTTAAGATTTCGGGGTCAAAGATATGCAAGAAGGCCGCTTTGGTGTCATCGCGACGCCGAAACGGCCTTTTTGCTTCGTTTTAATTAGAACGTAGGTACGACTGCGCCTTTGTACTTCTCTTCCACAAACTTCTTGACTTCTGGCGAATTAAGCGCTTTGGCCAGCTTCTGGATCGCATCGCTGTCCTTGTTGTCCGGACGTGCGGCCAGAATGTTGACCAGCCTATCCGCATAAGGCGAATCTTTATCTTCAATGATCAGCGCATCTTCGTTCGGTACCAGTCCGACCGTCAGTGCATAGTTCGTATTAATGGCCGCGGCATCAACCTCGTCAAGCGCGCGCGGCAGCGTGGCCGCCTCCAGCTCGACGAACTCCAGCTTTTTGTTGTTCTGCTCGATATCTCCGACTGTCGCGTCGACGTCCACGCCTTCCTTCAGCTTGATCAACCCGTGCTTGGCAAGCAGGCTGAGCGTGCGGCCTCCATTGGTCGGGTCGTTCGGAATTGCGATCTTAGCCCCTTCCTTCAGCTCATCCAAGCTTTTCACCTTCTTGGAGTAGACGCCGATCGGTTCGATGTGAACCCCCGTCACTTTCACCAGATCATAGGAACGTTCCTTGTTGAACTGCTCAAGATAGGCCGTGTGCTGGAAAAAGTTCGCATCCAGCTGCTTCTCGTATACCTGGACGTTCGGCTGAACATAGTCGTTAAACTCGAGGATTTCCAGCTTGACGCCCTCTTTGGCCAGCGCGTCCTTTACCGCATTCAATATTTCCGCGTGCGGCACGGGCGTAGCTCCGACCTTCAGCGTTACTTCCTGCTGCGTTTCGGAGGGAGGGCTGCTCTCTCCGCCGCTTGCCTGACCAGGCGTGTTCTGCTTAGTGCCGCAAGCGACCAATGCCGCCATCAGCACAAGCGCGACCAACGATAACCAAACTTTTTTCATTTTCGATAACTCCCCTTTCCTTCCTAAACCAGTTTTTATGCGAGACTCGTGCGGGTACAGCATCCTCTTAACGGCGGATATACTTCCGTACGAGCAGGTCGCCGAGCGATTGCAGCAGTTGGACGAGCACAACAAGCAGCACAACGGTCACAATCATGACATCGGGCTGAAAACGCTGGTACCCGTAGCGGATCGCCAGATCGCCCAGCCCGCCTCCGCCTACGACGCCGGACATCGCCGTATAGGAGACGAGCGTGACGGCCGTCACCGTAACCGCCGCGATAATGCCTGTACGTGCTTCTCGAAGCAGCACCCGCCATACGATCGTCCACTTCGAAGCACCCATTGCCTGCGCCGCTTCAATGACGCCGCGATCCACCTCGCGCAGCGCGGCCTCCACAAGCCGAGCGAAGAACGGCGCAGCGGCGATGACTAGCGGCGGTATCGACCCTTTGACGCCGATGGAAGTGCCGACAATCCATTTGGTCAACGGAAAAATGGATATCATCAAAATAACGAACGGCACCGAACGGGTAATGTTGACGATGACAGACAGCGTCCGGTGAACGACGCCGTTCTCCAGGATCTGGCCCCGTCCCGTCACGAACAGCAGTACGCCCAGAACCAGCCCGAGCAGCACGGTGAATACTAGCGAAAAGCCGAGCATGATCAGCGTATCTTGGGACGCTCTCCATACTTCGTTCCAACGAATATTGCTGAACATTACGACACCACCTCCACATCGACGCCGCGATCCCGCAGCCGATCAACGATACGGTCCATATCGGCCGTTTCTCCGCGAAGCTCGATGAGCAGCTGCCCGTAGGGAGTGTTTTTCATCCGCGACACCGTTCCCTGCAAAATGGCGAATGTTGCGGCCGTTTCGCGGACCACCTCATACAGCACCGGTTCGTAGGTCGATTCACCGACAAAATGAATGCGCAAGAGCCGTCCTCCCCGATGCGCGTAAGCGAATTGATCGTCCGGCCACTCCGACACCTGCCCGACGAATTCGCGGGTAACGGCATGCTTCGGCTTGAGAAATACGTCAAGCACGTCGCCCTCCTCGACAATGCGGCCGCCGTCCATCACCGCTACGCGGTTGCAGATCGAACGAATGACGTGCATCTCGTGTGTAATGAGTAGTATCGTGATGCCCAGCTTGGCGTTAATATCCAGCAGCAACTGCAGAATCGATTGGGTCGTCTGCGGATCGAGCGCGGACGTCGCCTCGTCGCACAGCAGCACGTCGGGGTTCGTCGCGAGCGCCCGGGCGATGCCGATCCGCTGCTTCTGCCCACCCGACAGTTGGGCCGGATATTTGCCCGCATGGTCTCTTAGTCCTACCAGCTCCAGCAGTTCGTCTACCCGCGCCCGTATACGGGAGGAAGACCACTTGGCTAGCTTCAGCGGGAATGCGATGTTCTCCGTGACCGTAGCAGTCGTCAACAAATTAAAATGCTGGAAAATCATGCCGATCCGCCGCCGCTCCTGCTGCAGCTCTTTCTCCCGCAGCGCTGTCAGTTCTTTTCCGTTCACAATGACTCGACCCGACGTCGGACGTTCGAGCAGATTGACGCAGCGCAGCAGCGTGCTCTTCCCGGCGCCGGAGTGGCCGATTACGCCGAAAATATCGCCTTTGTCAACCTTCAGTCCGACATTAAACAGCGCCTCGGTCACAGCCCCGTGAGTCCGGTATGTCTTGCTCACTTGGTGCAGCTCGATCAGCGTCAATCCCTCCTTTCCAAAAAGCTACTATAATAACCTAGTTATACCATTGGATTAATATACATTAACATTAGGCAATTTTCAATAGTTTTTCCGTATGGAAAAGAAATAATTCGGTAGGCCAATGCGGATGATCCGCTGATAGCAGAACCGAGCGGCAAATGAGCCGCTCGTCTTTCTGCGTTGAAACGCAAATCAAACTTGAGATCTGGCCATACATATTTTCCCACCGGTGCGGACAACCTACCTTTTGTCGATAATGAAAGGAGGATTCTGCCATGTATACAGGACAGCAACAGCAACAGCAGCAGAACATGAATACGGTCAGTTCCAAAGAGCTGGCTTACATTTCGGATTGTTTGAAAAATGAAGAACTGCTTGCCAAAATTGCCGCGCAGGGGGTGGCGGAAAGCCAAACCCCCCAACTCAAACAAAAGCTGGCGCAAATTGCTCAGGATCGTCTTCAAAATACGGATCATTTGCTCCGGACGCTGCAGCAGCATACGCAGATGAGCCACTAAAAACTACATAGGAGGCGCGTACAATAATGTACCAACAAAACCCGATTAGCCCCCGGCAAGCCGAAGCACAAGCCCATCATTTTCATTTGAATGAGCAGGATACGGCCAATCTCGTACTATCGGAGCTGAAGCGCGCCGCTCGTGAATACACCACAGCTGCGCTTGAAGCGACGCATCCGGTGATCCGTCAAACATTCGCGGGCCTAACGCAAAAAACGCTGCAGGACCAAGCAGAATTGTTTGATGTCCTGAGTCAAATCAACGGCTACGGCTCAATTTCCATGGCTACCCAGCAGGAAGTGCAGCAGGAGCTGCAGCAGCACATCCGCAAAGCGGAGCAGCTGCATTCGGTTGTCCAGCAGGCGATTCAAAGCGGAAGCGCCTATCAGCAGCCGATCCAGCAGGCCGCAATCCAGCAGCCGTTCCAATCAGGGCATACAGCAGGTGCGGCAGGTTACGGGAACCAAGGCGTCGCTTCTTCGGGAGCTTCCTCTTATACCACGGGCGGCAGCTTTGGAGCCTATCCGCACCAAAGTTTCGGTTCGGCGCCAGCGTCCGGTTTCGGCCAAGGCGTTCACCCGGGCCACAGCTTCGGCTCCTCTGCCGCCGAGTCGCAGGAAAGTCATTATGGCTCAAAGTCCTCGGTGTCCGGTACGGACAGCCAGGATAACTTTACAGCCAAATCGGTACAGGACTATACGAGCAATAAATTCAGCAGCGGATTACAGGAAGCAAACGACTCCAGAGAACGGCAGGATCAAAGCCATTCTGTATCCGGAATAACTTCTCCGGCGGCGCGTCTCGGCGGAGGTTACAGTTTTGGGGTTCACTCTTCCGCTTCGGATGCCTCCACAGGCATTCAGACGTCGGTATTGACCACAAACCATACCAAGACGCCATCGTCTCCATCGGGGCGACAGTTCTCTTAACAGCAAGTATGATGTAACCCGAACAAGACTCTGCGAACCTTTATTTATAAATGAAGGGAAGCAGAGTTTTTTATTTAAAGAAGTACGGTATGGATCGTCGCAATGGACTCAGTCCGACGTCTCAAGAAGTTCCTTGGGGCGTCCAATGCGGTATATTTTTTCGTTTTTGAACCATAATACGAGAAAAACGCCACAGCAGGAGGGGCTTCGTCCGATGAGACTATGGTTGACATTGGTTCTGATTACCGGGCTGCTTGCCGGTTGCCAGACACAAGGGGATCACAACTCTACCAATATAAAGACGCTGCAAAAAACCGTAGGCCGGGAACAGCTGCTCCAGACATTCAGCCGGATCACGCCGCCGCCGATGAACAAGGAAATCATGAACCAATCCGACGAACAGGTCATCGCGTGGATCCGTCAGGTGGACGATTGGACGCATAAAGTACTTTCTTCCCCGCCGACGGGTGAAATGGATAGGTATGCGATGCAGGAGATGCGGACGCATTTGGAGCAGGTGTATACTCCCGAGATGGCGCAGCGGATGATCGATTATTTTTACCGGCATGACTACACGATAGGCACCTATCAGGCGAACAGCACTAAAGCGATGCTGGGCTTGCGAAGCGAATGGAGCAAGTATGAACTGAACAAATCGCAGCCGGCCCCGGGCCAGTATAAGATTTCCTTGACGGGAAGAACGAGATTTGATTACGGCGAGTCGGTTATGCAGCATGAGTCGGCTTACCGCGTGCAGGGCGACCGTTTGATCGTGACGGATTTTCAGACGCGCTCATAGACCCGTAACGCTTCATACACTGAGACACAGAGCATCCTTGGAGGTGCTCTGTTTTTTGTTTTTATGGGAACATACATTCTCTTTTCGTTCGGCGAATATGATATAATAGAGGATATTTCCTTTATAAGTCCGGCATTTGACACTTCCTCCGGGGTAGCATAGACTTTATTCTAGACAAGCTGATAGTGAATATCGTACCCCTTTGACCGGGGTGCGTTTCGGCCCTTTTCACACGAACAGGAGGCATCCCCTTGCATTTGCGAATGGAACAATGGAAGCATATTTTTAAACTGGACCCGGACCGGGACATATCGGACGATGCCCTGGAGCGCGTATGCCTGTCCGGAACGGACGCCGTGATGGTTGGCGGTTCGACGGGCGTTACGTTCGACAACACGGTCGATCTGCTGGCGCGTATCCGGCGCTACGAGGTGCCCTGCGTGCTGGAGATATCCGATCAGGAGGCGATTGTCCCCGGATTTGACCTGTTTATGATTCCTGTTGTGCTCAACGCGGGTGATACCCAGTGGATCGTCGGCCGGCACCATCAGGCGCTGAAGGAATACGGTGCTATTATCGATTGGGATCAGATCGTGACCGAAGGCTATATCATATTGAACGGAGACGCCACCGCGGCCAAACTGACGGAGGCCGACACCCGTCTAAGCGTCAAAGACGTTGAAGCGTACGGGCGTATGGCTGATCGGCTGTTCCGCTGTCCGATCGTATATTTGGAGTACAGCGGCACGTTCGGCGACATGGCGTTGGTCAGAAGAGTACGCAGTCTGCTGAGCCAGGCACGGCTGTTTTACGGCGGCGGCATTGATGGGCCCGAGAAAGCGCGGCAAGCGGCTGAAGCGGCACACACGATTGTAGTAGGCAATGCCGTGTATGAGAATTTGGAGCTTGCTTTGGCCACGGTCGACGCCGTGCGTTATGGAAAAGCTGCAGAAAGGGAATAAAAACAAATGATAAATGAAACGACAGATATTTTTAAAGCGATTGAAAAACTGAATCCGCAGCAGCGCCAAGCCGTCGAGACGGTAGACGGGCCTCTGCTGATCATGGCCGGCGCGGGAAGCGGCAAAACGCGCGTGTTGACGCACCGGATCGCTTATTTGATCGCAACCCGCAAGGCGGCGCCTTGGAGCATCCTGGCCATCACGTTTACGAATAAGGCCGCAAGGGAAATGCAGGAGCGCGTCAGCGCGCTGGTGGGGCCGCAGGGGCAGGATATTTGGGTATCGACCTTCCACTCGATGTGCGTCCGTATTTTGCGCAAGGATATTTCAAGAATCGGGTTCACTTCGAATTTCACCATTCTCGACTCGGGAGATCAGCTTTCCGTGATCAAGAACTGCATGAAGGAGCTGAACATCGATTCCAAAAAATTCGAGCCGAAGGCCGTGCAAGCGGTTATCGGCAACGCCAAGAACGAGCTGATTACGCCGGAGAAATTCGAGCAGAGGATCGGCGATTATTTTGACGGAATCGTTGCCAAGGTCTATGCGCTCTACCAGAAAAAGCTCAAAAGCAACAATTCGCTTGATTTCGACGACTTGATCATAAAGACGATAGAGCTGTTCCAGCAAATGCCGGAGGTGCTTGATTTTTATCAGAACAAGTTCCAGTATATTCACGTCGACGAATACCAGGATACGAACCGTGCGCAGTATATGCTGTGCCGTTTGCTCGCGAGCAAGCATCAACGCATCTGCGTCGTGGGCGACAGCGACCAGTCGATTTATCGCTGGCGCGGAGCGGACATCAGCAATATTCTCGATTTCGAGAAGGATTATCCGAATGCGACGACCATTCTGCTTGAGCAAAATTACCGTTCGACCTCTACGATTCTGAATGCGGCGAATAAAGTCATTGCCAATAACCTCGGACGGAAGCGGAAGAATCTGTGGACCGACAAAAGCGGAGGAAATAAAATCCGGCTGTACCAGGCCGATTCCGAGCATGAGGAAGGCTACTATATTACAAGCGAAATTCGCAAACAGGTTGAGCAGGGCCGTAAATACAGCGATCATGCCATTCTGTACCGTACCAACGCGCAGTCCCGGGTCATCGAAGAAATTTTGATCAAGTCGGATATTCCTTATCAGATTGTAGGCGGAATCAAGTTCTATGACCGCAAAGAGATTAAAGATATTTTGGCCTATTTGCGGCTGATTTCCAATCCGGATGACGATATCAGCTTTGCCCGCGTGGTTAACGTGCCTAAGCGGGGGATCGGAGATGCGACGGTAGACAAGCTGGCTGCGGCAGCCGGTCAATTCGGCGTATCGATGTTTGCCATGCTGGAAAACGTTGACAGTATGGAAATTGGCGCCAAAGCGCGCCATGCGCTCTCGGATTTTCGCGAAATGATCGAAAACCTGTATCGGATGGTCGATTATTTGTCCGTGACGGAGCTGACCGAGAAGATGCTTGAGATGACGCATTACCGTGACGAGCTGAAGCGGGAAAACACGCTTGAATCGCAAGCCCGGTTGGAGAACATCGACGAGTTTCTGTCGGTCACGATGGAATTTGAGAAACGCAACGAAGATAAATCGCTCGTTTCGTTTCTCACGGACCTCGCGCTGATCGCCGATATCGATTCGATGAATAACGACCCCGAAGCGGGCAAGCAGGGCGTCGTGCTGATGACGATGCACAGCGCTAAGGGATTGGAGTTTCCGGTCGTGTTCATTATCGGCCTGGAGGAGGGCGTATTCCCGCACAGCCGTGCGCTGATGGATAATGAGGAGCTTGAGGAGGAGCGGCGGCTTGCTTATGTCGGCATCACGCGTGCCGAAGAGGAGCTGTACCTGACGTGTGCACGGATGCGCACGCTGTTCGGGCGGACGTCGGCGAACGCTCCGTCGCGTTTCATAAACGAGATCCCGCAGGAGCTCGTGGAGGCTGTACGCGCCGGAGGCGGGTTCAGCCGCGGCGGTACCGGAACGGCGTGGGGCGGCGGCGAACGCCGCTTCGGCAGCGCCGGAGCCTTCGGCGGCACGCCGGCTGCGGGCCGGGCGCCCGTGAGCTTCCGCGGCGCCGGTGCGCCTGCCCCGGGGGGAGCCACGCCGAAGGCGGTGGACTTTGCCATGGGCGACAAAGTTTCGCACGGCAAATGGGGCACGGGCGTTGTCGTTGCGATCAAAGGCTCGGGCGAAGACACCGAGCTGCAGATCGCTTTCCCGGCTCCCATTGGGGTCAAGCGGCTGCTGGCCAAATTCGCCCCGATTACCAAAGCAAATGAATAGAGCCAGGAGAGGACGAACTGACCATGCCGGATGCTATGGAAACCATGCAAACCCTCATAGAAGAAATCAATAAGCATAACTATCTGTACTATACATTGGACCAGCCTTCCATCAGCGATGCCGAGTATGATGCGCTTTATGCGAAGCTGGTCGAGCTGGAGGCGGAAACCGGGACGGTACTGCCGCATTCGCCGACACAGCGGGTGGGGGAGAACTGCTCAAAGGCTTTGAGCCTCACCGCCACCTCTCCAGACTTTGGAGCCTCGACAAAGCACAGAATCGCGACGATTTGATGGCATGGTACCAACGGGCTCAAAAACTGGTGGATCAATACAATGCACAGAATCCGGAGAACCTGCTTCCGCCTTTATCTTTCGTCGTGGAGCTGAAATTTGACGGCCTGACCCTGAACCTGACATATGACCGCGGCGAGCTTGTTCAAGCGGCTACCCGCGGCAACGGAGTGGTGGGTGAAGGCATTTTGCCTCAGGTAAAGACGATCAAGTCCATTCCGCTGCAAATTCCGTATAAAGAGGGCGTGATAGAGGTACAGGGGGAGGGGATCATGAACCTGTCCGTACTTGACGCCTATAACCGGACGGCTGCAGAGCCGCTCAAGAACGCACGCAATGCCGCGGCTGGAGCGCTTCGCAACCTGAATCCGAAGGTGACGGCTGAGCGCAAGCTGAATGCTTATTTTTACAATGTAGGCTATTCCGATGCGTTGAAGTTCCGGGATCATCAAGAGATGGTTGCCTTTTTGCGCGATAATCGATTTAAGGTCAGTCCGATGGTGAAATTCCTGGACAGCATCGATGCGGTGGCAGACGAGCTCGAGAAGCTTGCAGAGATGCGCGATACGTTTGATTTTCTGATTGACGGGCTTGTGGTCAAAATTAACGATATGCGTACTCGCGATGTGCTGGGCTATACGGATAAATTCCCCCGGTGGGCGGTTGCCTATAAATTCGAGGCGGAAGAAGCGGTTACCACCCTGCTTGGCGTTACATGGAACGTAGGCCGAACCGGCAAAGTGACCCCTCTGGCCCGTGTCGAGCCGGTGGATATCGGAGGCGTGACGGTCCAGAACTGTACGCTCAATAATATAGAGGATATCGAACGCAAAAATTTAAAATATGGGCTGGGAAGCCTCGTTTATATTAGGCGTTCCAATGACGTGATTCCCGAAATACTCGGCAAAGTAACGGATGAGGCCGATGGGGAGGAGATTGTTGCTCCCGATACCTGTCCTTCCTGCGGACATGCGCTTGAGAAGAAGGGGCCGCATTTGTTCTGTACGAATCGTCTGGACTGCCGCCCGCAGCTCGTGGGCCGCATTACCCATTTTGCGTCCCGCGACGCGATGGATATTGAAACCTTCAGCGAGAAAACGGCGGAGCAGCTCTATGACACATTAGGGGTTCGGGACCCTTCCGATCTTTACTATTTGACGTTCGAGGATTTGATCGGGCTGGAACGGTTCGGTCAGAAGAAGTCGGAGAATTTGATTGCTGCCATCGAGAAAAGCAAACAGCCGGATCTGGCATCCTTTTTATACGGCCTCGGCATTCCAAACACGGGGAAAACGACGACCAAGGAATTGGCGGATCATTACCGCAGTCTTGAGAAGCTCATGCAGGCTACTCCCGAAGAGCTTGTCACCTTGCCCGATATCGGAGGGATTGTGGCCGATAGCATCGTAGGTTTTTTCCAGGATCCTGCCATGCGGCGCAGCATCGAACGGCTGCTTGCAGCCGGCGTAAAGCCGGTCAGTGAGGAAGCTCCCGCTGTCGTAGACGAGGATAACCCGTTCTTCGGCAAAACCGTCGTGCTCACGGGAACGCTGTCTTCCATGAGCCGTGACGAGGCGGCCAAAAAGCTGGAGAAGCTGGGCGCGAAGGTAACGGGGAGCGTCTCCAAGAAAACGGATATTGTCATTGCCGGTGAAAGCGCGGGAAGTAAGCTGACCAAGGCGCAGGAACTGGGTATCCGTATTATCGACGATGAAGAAGAGCTGAAGCGGCTGCTGGGAGAAGCATAGCCCGCGCCTATTATCTAATCGACCGCCGGGATGAGATTTGTCCGGCGGTATTATTTTTGGAGGAGGTTGGATTGGTTATGCTGCATCTTGTGAATGGGGATTGCTTTGCCGACCGGTTGAGAGAGGTTGTGCTGGGAGAGAATATTCTCGTTTGGCGGGAGGCGCTGTATGAGGGGCCCATTTCCGCTGCTTTTACGGATCCCGCGACACGTGAAGCGCGGCCAGCGCTATTTTACTGAAAAAGGGGTTCCGGAGGGATTATTTAGAAGGTACACGGAGGAGCAGGAGACAGTGCTGGAACGGTATCGTGAGCATGACGAGGTTGTTCTTTGGTTCGAGCACGATCTGTTTGATCAGACCCTGCTTATTTACTTGCTCCAATGGTTGGCCGCACGAGAACGGGGGGCGGTATCCATAAATCTTGTCTGCATAGATTCGTTTCCGGGTGTGCACCCTTTTAAAGGCTTGGGTCAGTCGAGCACAAAGAGACGGCTTCATTGTATGGTTCCTGGAAAGAGGTAACGGTTGAACAATTTCAGCTTGCACGGCAGGCGTGGGAGGCTTATGCGGGAAGTAACCCTGAAGCTTTGGTTTTCTTGCTGAAGCGGGATATATCCGCTCTTCCTTATTTGTATCGGGCTATCCTGTGCCATTTGCGCAGGTTCCCGTCGGTGAGGAACGGACTGAGTGCCGTACAGGAGGCCATTCTTGAAGGGGTTGCCAACGGTATAGTTCAGCCTGTTTCTTTATTTGCCCAAATCAGCAATCAGTTCAATGATTTAGGGATGGGCGTCGTACAATTTTGGGCGGAGCTTGACGAGCTTGTTCACGCTGAGCATCCGGTTATTGAGCTGGAAGGAGGGCGTCTTCCCGATTATAGCGGCAATCTGGATTCCGACAGTTTACGCTATGTCCGTATCCGGCCCACTTCATTAGGTTGCGAGCTTCTTCAAGGCAGGGCGGATTATGTGCATGTTTAACGGGATAAAGCGGTGGCTTGGAGGATATCAGGCTCATGGCAAAGGCCCGGTATGGCGCTGGAATGGATCGGTGGAACAGTTAATGTATTTGTAGAAAAAAGGTATTGCATTTACCCCTGGATTTATGATACATTATCCCTTGTCGCCGAAAAGCTTGTCCGAAACAAACGGTGAGTCCTAACGGCGATGGAAATAAAAATCTGTTGCAAATCCTGATGAAAAATGATAAGATTAATTCTTGTCTGACAAAATTTGCAACATTGACGAAAGCTCTTTGAAAACTGAACAAATAAGAACGAATGCTTAGTGCAATAACACATTTGAGCTAAATCAGCTCTGTACGATAAACAAGCGTTTTGACCGGCTCCGGCTGGTGAAAGTCGCCCTTTATTGGAGAGTTTGATCCTGGCTCAGGACGAACGCTGGCGGCGTGCCTAATACATGCAAGTCGAGCGCCAGGGGTGCTCCCTTACGGGAGCCCCCTGGAGCGGCGGACGGGTGAGTAACACGTAGGCAACCTGCCTGTAAGACCGGGATAACTACCGGAAACGGTAGCTAAGACCGGATAGGTGGTTTCTCCGCATGGAGGGATCAAGAAACACGGTGCAAGCTGTGGCTTACAGATGGGCCTGCGGCGCATTAGCTAGTTGGTGGGGTAACGGCTCACCAAGGCGACGATGCGTAGCCGACCTGAGAGGGTGATCGGCCACACTGGGACTGAGACACGGCCCAGACTCCTACGGGAGGCAGCAGTAGGGAATCTTCCGCAATGGACGCAAGTCTGACGGAGCAACGCCGCGTGAGTGAAGAAGGTTTTCGGATCGTAAAGCTCTGTTGCCAAGGAAGAACGCCTTGGGGAGTCACTGCCCTGAGGGTGACGGTACTTGAGAAGAAAGCCCCGGCTAACTACGTGCCAGCAGCCGCGGTAATACGTAGGGGGCAAGCGTTGTCCGGAATTATTGGGCGTAAAGCGCGCGCAGGCGGCCGCTTAAGTTTGGTGTATAAGCCCGGGGCTCAACCCCGGATCGCACCGAAAACTGGGTGGCTTGAGTGCAGGAGAGGAAAGCGGAATTCCACGTGTAGCGGTGAAATGCGTAGAGATGTGGAGGAACACCAGTGGCGAAGGCGGCTTTCTGGACTGTAACTGACGCTGAGGCGCGAAAGCGTGGGGAGCAAACAGGATTAGATACCCTGGTAGTCCACGCCGTAAACGATGAGTGCTAGGTGTTAGGGGTTTCGATACCCTTGGTGCCGAAGTCAACACAATAAGCACTCCGCCTGGGGAGTACGCTCGCAAGAGTGAAACTCAAAGGAATTGACGGGGACCCGCACAAGCAGTGGAGTATGTGGTTTAATTCGAAGCAACGCGAAGAACCTTACCAGGTCTTGACATCCCTCTGACCGGTACAGAGATGTACCTTTCCTTCGGGACAGAGGAGACAGGTGGTGCATGGTTGTCGTCAGCTCGTGTCGTGAGATGTTGGGTTAAGTCCCGCAACGAGCGCAACCCTTGAGCTTAGTTGCCAGCATTAAGTTGGGCACTCTAAGTTGACTGCCGGTGACAAACCGGAGGAAGGTGGGGATGACGTCAAATCATCATGCCCCTTATGACCTGGGCTACACACGTACTACAATGGCCGGTACAACGGGAAGCGAAGGAGCGATCCGGAGCGAATCCTTATAAGCCGGTCTCAGTTCGGATTGCAGGCTGCAACTCGCCTGCATGAAGTCGGAATTGCTAGTAATCGCGGATCAGCATGCCGCGGTGAATACGTTCCCGGGTCTTGTACACACCGCCCGTCACACCACGAGAGTTTACAACACCCGAAGTCGGTGGGGTAACCGCAAGGAGCCAGCCGCCGAAGGTGGGGTAGATGATTGGGGTGAAGTCGTAACAAGGTAGCCGTATCGGAAGGTGCGGCTGGATCACCTCCTTTCTATGGAGTCCATGCTGACGGTAGGTCAGCGGACAATAAGCAAGAAACATTCGTTCCTTATTTGTTCAGTTTTGATGGAGTTTTCCTTCATAAGTAAGGGGCCATAGCTCAGCTGGGAGAGCGCCTGCCTTGCAAGCAGGAGGTCAGCGGTTCGATCCCGCTTGGCTCCACCAATCTTCCCAGAATGACACTTGAAAGAAGCCCATCATTATGGTAGAATGTCATTCGTTGCCGCCAAAAACGGCAGCAGATTTGTTCCTTGAAAACTGGATATCGAAACGAAGCAAAATGCTGAATCATCCCGCTGCGATTTTCGTAAGAAAATCGTCAGCAGCCGATACGTAAGTGTCGGTACCGAATAACCAAATTGGTTAAGCTAATAAGAGCACACGGAGGATGCCTAGGCGCCAGGAGCCGATGAAGGACGTGGCGAACGACGAAATGCCTCGGGGAGCCGTAAGCAGGCTTTGATCCGGGGATGTCCGAATGGGGAAACCTGCGTATCGTAATAGATACGTACCATGCAGTGAATACATAGCTGCATTGGAGGCAGACGAGGGGAACTGAAACATCTAAGTACCCTCAGGAAAAGAAAACAAAAGTGATTCCGTCAGTAGCGGCGAGCGAAAGCGGATTAGCCCAAACCAGGGGGCTTGCCCTCTGGGGTTGTGGGACGTCAACGTGGGTTGAGCAGAGTAGGTGAAGCGGTCTGGAAAGGCCGGCCGGAGAAGGTAACAGCCCTGTAGCCGAAATTCTGCGAAAACCCTAGACGGATCCCGAGTACCGCGAGACACGTGAAACCTCGTGGGAATCCGGCAGGACCATCTGCCAAGGCTAAATACTCCCTGGCGACCGATAGTGAAGCAGTACCGTGAGGGAAAGGTGAAAAGAACCGCGGGAGCGGAGTGAAAGAGAACCTGAAACCGTGTGCTTACAAGAAGTCAGAGCTCGTTAATGAGTGATGGCGTGCCTTTTGTAGAATGAACCGGCGAGTTACGTTTGCAAGCGAGGTTAAGGTGAGAAGCCGAAGCCGCAGCGAAAGCGAGTCTGAATAGGGCGAATGAGTTTGCAGGCGTAGACCCGAAACCGTGTGATCTACCCCTGTCCAGGGTGAAGGTGCGGTAACACGCACTGGAGGCCCGAACCCACGAATGTTGAAAAATTCGGGGATGAGGTGGGGGTAGCGGAGAAATTCCAATCGAACTCGGAGATAGCTGGTTCTCCCCGAAATAGCTTTAGGGCTAGCCTCGGGAGATGCGTCGTGGAGGTAAAGCACTGATTGGGTGCGGGGCCCGCCAAGGGTTACCAAGTCCAGTCAAACTCTGAATGCCACAGACGTTAACCCGGGAGTCAGACAGTGAGTGCTAAGATCCATTGTCAAGAGGGAAACAGCCCAGATCATCAGCTAAGGTCCCCAAGTGTGTGTTAAGTGGGAAAGGATGTGGAGTTGCGCAGACAACCAGGATGTTGGCTTAGAAGCAGCCACCATTCAAAGAGTGCGTAATAGCTCACTGGTCGAGTGACTCTGCGCCGAAAATGTAACGGGGCTAAACACACCACCGAAGCTATGGGTCCAGTAATGGGCAGTAGGGGAGCGTTGTAACAGCGTTGAAGGTTGATCGTGAGGACAGCTGGAGCGGTTACAAGTGAGAATGCCGGTATGAGTAACGAAAAGATCAGTGAGAATCTGATCCGCCGAAAGCCTAAGGGTTCCTGAGGAAGGTTCGTCCGCTCAGGGTAAGTCGGGACCTAAGGCGAGGCCGAAAGGCGTAGTCGAAGGACAACAGGTTGAAATTCCTGTACCACCGTGAACCGTTATGAGCAATGGGGTGACGCAGAAGGATAGTGACGCGAGCTGATGGATGCTCGTCCAAGCAGTGAGGCTGGTGTGCAGGCAAATCCGCACATCGAAAGGCTGGGCTGTGATGGGGAGGGAAAATTGGAGTACCGAAGGTCATGAGTTCAGGCTGCCAAGAAAAGCCTCTAGCCAGGGAGAAGGTGCCCGTACCGCAAACCGACACAGGTAGGCGAGCAGAGATGCTAAGGCGCGCGGAAGAACTCTCGTTAAGGAACTCGGCAAAATGACCCCGTAACTTCGGGAGAAGGGGTGCCCCGGTAGGGTGAATAGCCCGAGGGGGCCGCAGTGAAAAGGCCCAAGCGACTGTTTAGCAAAAACACAGGTCTGTGCGAAGCCGCAAGGCGAAGTATACGGGCTGACGCCTGCCCGGTGCTGGAAGGTTAAGGGGAGCGGTTAGGGTAAGACCGAAGCTGTGAACCGAAGCCCCAGTAAACGGCGGCCGTAACTATAACGGTCCTAAGGTAGCGAAATTCCTTGTCAGGTAAATTCTGACCCGCACGAATGGCGTAACGACTTGGGCGCTGTCTCGACGAGAGATCCGGTGAAATTTTAATACCTGTGAAGATGCAGGTTACCCGCGACAAGACGGAAAGACCCCATGGAGCTTTACTGCAGCTTGATATTGGACTTTGGTACGATCTGTACAGGATAGGTGGGAGCCTGAGAAGCATGAGCGCCAGCTTGTGTGGAGGCGACGTTGGGATACCACCCTGATCGTATCGGAGTTCTAACCTGGTGCCCTAAGCGGGTATGGGGACAGTGTCAGGTGGGCAGTTTGACTGGGGCGGTCGCCTCCTAAAGCGTAACGGAGGCGCCCCAAGGTTCCCTCAGAATGGTTGGAAATCATTCGCAGAGTGCAAAGGCAAAAGGGAGCTTGACTGCGAGACAAACAGGTCGAGCAGGGACGAAAGTCGGGCTTAGTGATCCGGTGGTACCGAATGGAAGGGCCATCGCTCAACGGATAAAAGCTACCCTGGGGATAACAGGCTTATCTCCCCCAAGAGTCCACATCGACGGGGAGGTTTGGCACCTCGATGTCGGCTCATCGCATCCTGGGGCTGAAGTAGGTCCCAAGGGTTGGGCTGTTCGCCCATTAAAGCGGTACGCGAGCTGGGTTCAGAACGTCGTGAGACAGTTCGGTCCCTATCTGTCGCGGGCGTAGGAAATTTGAGAGGAGCTGTCCTTAGTACGAGAGGACCGGGATGGACGTACCGCTGGTGTACCAGTTGTCTCGCCAGAGGCACGGCTGGATAGCCAAGTACGGAAGGGATAAGCGCTGAAAGCATCTAAGCGTGAAGCCCCCCTCAAGATGAGATTTCCCAGTACGTAAGACCCCTTGTAGACGACGAGGTAGATAGGTTCGGGGTGGAAGCACGGCAACGTGTGGAGCTGACGAATACTAATCGGTCGAGGGCTTATCCAAAAAGCACATGAAGATGATCAGCAGCTTGGTTTCGATCCAGTTTTCAGGGCGCAAGTCTTGAGTTTTGTTCAAGCTTGGAGAGATACCCAAGTGGCTCAAGGGGACCCTCTGCTAAGGGGTTAGACTGCGTAAGTGGTGCGAGGGTTCGAATCCCTCTCTCTCCGTTGGCTAACTGTGGCGGCGTAGCTCAGCTGGCTAGAGCGTACGGTTCATACCCGTAAGGTCGGGGGTTCGATCCCCTCTGCCGCTACCATTTTTTTAATTGATTTTTAAAGGTTCGATATGCGTTTATCGAATGATGGAGGCTTAGCTCAGCTGGGAGAGCATCTGCCTTACAAGCAGAGGGTCGGCGGTTCGATCCCGTCAGCCTCCACCATCATATGCCGCTGTAGCTCAATTGGTAGAGCAACTGACTTGTAATCAGTAGGTTGGGGGTTCAAGTCCTCTCGGCGGCACCAGTATCCTGATGCGGAGCCGTGGTGTAGAGGCCTAACATGCCTGCCTGTCACGCAGGAGACCGCGGGTTCGAATCCCGTCGGCTCCGCCATGATTTACATCCTGTAAGGGATGAGAACCCATTAGGGTTCGTCGGAGCTTTAACCTCGTTAGCACTGCATCGCAGTCTCGAGTGAAACGAGAGTATCCCGTCGGCTCCGCCATGATTTACAAAGATTAGACCTGATCTATAGATGACAAGCTATAGTACATAAGGCTCGGTAGCTCAGTCGGTAGAGCAGAGGACTGAAAATCCTCGTGTCGGCGGTTCGATTCCGTCCCGAGCCACCATAGGCTTTTAATCCGGAGGCTTAGCGAAGTGGCCAAACGCAGCAGACTGTAAATCTGTTCTCTGACGAGTTCGGTGGTTCGAATCCATCAGCCTCCACCAGTTCATAAGAGCCATTAGCTCAGTTGGTAGAGCACCTGACTTTTAATCAGGGTGTCGTAGGTTCGAGTCCTACATGGCTCACCATTTGGTGACCGTAGAGAGACCTTTAGAAGGTCTCTTTTTTGCATTTTGTAAAAGTTACTGCAACGACTCACGCCCTCTTCGCTGACGATTCAAACGATTCGCTTCCCCCTTACATTTTCAAGCAATAAGCATGAGAACGGGCTATAATTCCCTGAGGTTGGCTTTTTCTTTAATGTAGTCGGCTGTACGGGAAGCCAACGCCATGACCGTATTCGTCGGATTGCCGGCACCCGAAGTAACAAAGATACTGGCATCACAGATGAACAAATTTGGAATGTCATGCGTCTGACCGTAGGAGTTGACCACGGAGCTCTCCGGGTCCGACCCCATGCGGCAGCCGCCCATCAGATGGGCGGTATCGGGCACGACGAACTCCGGCCTTCCGCCGGCGGCTTTAAGAATGTCTTTCATTGTACCTACGGCATGATCAATAAGCCGCTTGTCGTTATCGCCGTAGCTGAAGGTGACTTTGGCCAGCGGCATGCCGTTCGAGTCCTTGCATTCGCTCAGGGTGACGGTGTTGCCGGGGTCGGGCAGCACTTCGCCGACCATGGTAATGCGCGCATAGGCGTTATAGTCGAGCACCGCTTCACGCAGGCGTGTGCCCCAGACCGGACGGCTGCCGCCCGACTTGGAGATGCCCTGGGCAAAGCTCAGCGGCCTGACTCCGCGGGCGTGCAGCGTGTAGCCGCGCGTGACACCCCCGGTTAGATGATAGAAATCCTGCGTCGTCGCAAGTACCGGCGTTCCTTTGTACAGCCGCACATCGTGATCGAACCGCGCGTAGACGTCGTTGCTGCTGTGCGTCATGAACGCTTTGCCCACCCATCCGCTGCTGTTCGCAAGCCCGTTGGGGAACTGCGCATTGGCCGAGTTTAACAAAAGCCTTGGGGTTTCTACGACATACGCGGAGATAATGACCAATTTAGCCCGCTGTTCATAGGTCTTGCCGTTATGAACGAAGGTGACGCCGGTCGCCCTGCCGTCTTTACCGACGTTCACCTGCGTGACCATACAGTCGGGAAGAACCTCCGCTCCGGCCCGTATGGCTTTTGGAATGTGCACGATCAGTGTGCTGAATTTGGCGTTCGGCATGCAGCCCTGCGTGCAGAAGCCGCGGTTAATGCAGGGCGGCCGGCCCTCAAAGGGCGCTGACAGGATGGCGAGCGGGCTGACCACCCAGCGAATGCCAAGCTTCTCGCAGCCTTTAGCGAACAATTGGGCGTTCGGGCTGATCGGATCACGCTCCGGGTACGGATAGGGGCCGTGGAATGATCCCCAAGGGAAATACTTCGGACCCGATACGGCGATTTCTTTTTCCACTTTATCGTAGTAGGGCGCCAGATCCGCGTATCCGATCGGCCAGTCTTCTCCTACGCCGTCAAGCGTCCTAGACTTGAAGTCTGTCTCGTGAAACCGCAAGAAGACGCCGGTAAAATGCACCGTGCCTCCGCCTACCCCTTTGCCGGAATTGTTGTGCCCCATCTGGAGCGGGTCTGCACCATCTACAATGCGCGTATCCTGCCAGCCCAGCTGCTTCATGGCCAACTCATCGCTGGCAAAGTCGTGCTGCGGGTCGCGAAACGGCCCTGCATCCAGCACTACGATTCGCATTCCGGCTTCACTGAGCTCCTTGGCCAGAACCCCTCCCGCCGCGCCGGCACCCACAATGACGACGTCCACCGTTTCGTTTTCGTATTTCCGCTTCATTCTTTTTTCTTCTCCTCCTTCGCCTCCCAGGGATCGAGATGTTCCATACGAGCGTAGCCGCGAGGGTAAGCCGGTCCGCCAAATCCGATTTCCGACCATATCTCCGGATGGGAATAATAGGCTTCTATGCTCAAGGAAAGCAGCTTCTGGAAAAATACCTGCTGGGGTACGTCCCGCCACACTTCGTGAGGAACCGCCTCGCCCTGGCTGATCTCTTCCATAAGCTGTTTTTTCTGCTTCTCCTCCAGATGAAAGAAAAGCTTCGTATGGATGGACTGGCATGCGGCTTCCAGCGCCTGCAGACCCTGGCGAACCAGCTCTTGGACTGGAGGAATCCCGGGCTTGCGCTGGCTTTCCTCTCCGGAGGCCAGTGACCGGTCGATGTGGCCGAGCACGAATTGTATGATCTCCGGACGGGCGTCATCCATTAACAGACTGCACCATGCTCTCAGCATTTCCGCTTCCACCGTTGTGAGGAAGGTATGGCCCCCGAAGGTTTGCAGCCGGGAGTTAACGATTTTTCGCGTATGTTCATCCCATTCATGCTGTTCGTTCATCACATTGTAAGAGGGGTAGCGGGTAAGACGTTTCATAGGCTGACTTACCTCCAATAGTAAGCGATCAGGCCCAGCACGCTGATCGCGATGTACATCATAGGCATGAGGACAGGCGGGCCGACCAGAAAATTGCGCATGCTGTAGCCGCCTACACGCAAGCCTACGCCGTGAAAATGATAGTAGAAGCCGGCGGTGCCGGTCAGAACGCCGAACCACATCAGGAAAACAAAGACAGAAAGCAGCCAATCCGGGCGGGATATGGCAATCCATATCGCTGCCAGACTGTAAATTGGCGATGAAATGACAGGAGACCACATCGCTTTGTGATGGAAGTTCTGGCGGTAATGCGATAGCGTGACCTGTACCCACACGGCCAAAAAAGCCAAGCCGACAAATAAAATACAACGCGCTCCAAGGGCCAACCGGTCCAATTCATAGGAATCGCCTCCATGTGAGATTAAGCTTGGGGCCGGGGTTGCCCGGGAAAGGTTAAGGAACCGAACGGCATGACGGCCAGTTCCAACGGGGATGTCTTCGACAGATCTTTCAGAACCGTTTCCAGATGATCCGCCGGATGGAAGCCCAGAAGCTCCGTCATGTGACGGGGGAGGGAAGAATGCAAATACACCGGATGGCTGTTGAGCACTTCGTCTACGTGCAATATTTTATGGGCGCCGAGCACAAAGTGCTGTTTCAGCTTGGCCGTCATCCGCGGCCGGTCCGATATCGTTTCGACCCAGTACTGAAACATGCCGTTGCCGAGTCCCTCGGAAAGCTCCGCCGCCATCAGGATCGGCCCTCCCGGCTTGGTAAACGCAGCGGCATTGCGCAGAGCTTTTACCGCTTGATAGAGCTGCCGGTCTTTAGGATCCCCTCCGGGAGATACAATGACGAGATCGTACCGCTTGCGAACGGGATGCAAGAAGCGGGCGGAGGCAAGAGCTGCGCCGGTTCGATGAGCCGAGTGCACATTCCCGGCTACCGCGTCCAGAACATGCCTGTCCATATCGACGATCACGTTGAGAAGAAAATGAATGGGAACGAAGGCATGAGCTTCCTCGAGATCGCGGTGAATCGGATTATCCGGATCCCCAATCGCCGCGCGGTACTGCAGAGACAGTCCGTGATTGTGCTCGATACAGGACTGCGAGGCGACGCCGGGAATCAGTGCTTTCACCCCGCCGGAGACGCCGACCAGGGCATGAGGCTCGATGTTGCCCGTCGCGATGCGAAGCGGCGCTTCAACCACCCGCCGGTTGATTTCCACCGGCGTGCCGTGCGAGGTCGTTCCGACATGCACGCAATCCTCAGGCAGAGCGGAATGATTGTACACCCTAATTCTTTGGTATACGGCCTCCCCCACCAATTCCCGCAGTTCCTCTTCGGTATGCTTCCGATGAACGCCGAGCGCCACGATGATATCGATTCCGTCGTCTTGAATGCCCGCGGATCGTAGCTCTTCAAGCAAAGGTTCCAACAGCAGCGGAGTCGGACAGAGCCTTGTGCCGTCGCTGACCAGAATGACCGCCCGGCTGTGTCCGGCCGCCAGTTCCCGAAGTCCGGGCGAGTCGATCGGTGCCTTAAGCGCTTCCCGGATCAGATGTAAAGAGCGGTCACGCCCTGCGCATGGCTGCTCCTGCATGTAAGTAATCGTCTCGTAAGAACAGGCCGGGGGGATTTCAAAAGAAACAGTTCTCGTACCGTAACGCAAGCTTGGAATGACCTTGCCCTCCTTCGATATTGGCGGGATAGCGTCCGAATGCAGACTCTTAAAAATTATTTCCATATTGCAATAAATTATCCTGAATGATGGAGCGCCAAAGTACGGACATTGCGCCCTTTTTATTTTTACGGCAGTGCAGTTATGCTACAATATAGAACAGCGAACGAAGTAATCTTCATCATTATTTATAGAAGGTTGGGAGCCAGGACATGGATTGGGAACTGTTAAGGGAGCGGCTCGAGAAGACGTTGAACGTTCCGGTAAAATCGGCCAAATGGTCATGGGACGACTGGCGGCGCGATGCGCAGGAAAGCGGAGCGGGGAGCTTGGCCAAGGGTGAGGAAGTGTACTTTTTCGTGCAAAAGGAAGGGCAGGACGCCCGGCTCTTTACGGTGCGGGAGGATGCGGTCACTCCGGTGGAACGCCGGCTTGTCGAGCTGATGCTGGAAGCGTGGAATGTCCGGGACAAAAAAAGCCCGGTAACCGTGAGTGAATTGGAGCGCAAGGCGGGACTGGTACGCGAATGGTTCCGGGAGCAGCAGGAGCTCGGATTGGTCCAGGCGGAGATGCCGGATACGCTGGTGTCCCAGCTGGGGCTGTATTCCACCAAAATTCCGCTGCTGCTGTACGGCGATTACACGACGGCCCGCCGCGTGCAGTATCTTGAGCTGAAGAAGCTGCTGGAGTCGTTTTTTGATGCCGAAATCACATTGATTCCTTTGACAGATAAAGAATGGCTCATGCTGGCGCCGGAAAACATCCTTTCTATAGATGACAAAGAGGATCGCGACCCTGATGAAGAAACGCAGGAGGATCTGCTTGCGGCGGTGGGCTATGGATTGCATGAAATGCTGGAGAATGAATGGGTGGGGGAGTGTCACCTGGCTGTCCATTACCCGATTCTTCCTTCAAAAGAGCTTTATGCAGCTATATTGCAGCTGCGGGAGACGATGATGCTGGGACGGACGTATCATGTTGGCAGCACTACGCATTTGCCATGGGAGCTTCAGCTTGAAAAGCTGGTGCATCTGATCCCCGATGCGGAGAAGGCCGGTTTTTTGGAACGCGCCGCCCAACGTCTGGACCTGGCGTTCGATCCGGAGACCCTAACGACGCTCGAGCATTTCTTTCAGCTCGACTGCAACGTCAGCGAAACGGCCAAAAAGCTGTATATTCACCGGAACACACTGCTGTACCGGCTGGACAGATTCAAGCAGGAAACGGGATTGGACGTTCGGACCTTCAATCATGCGGTGCTGGTCAAAATCGCTATGCTATTGTACAAAGTCACGAAAAGAAAGTGATTTTTTTGTGAAGATTGTGCATAGTCAGCCTGCGGTCAGGTACGGTATGATTTAACCATATCACGATACTAACTCGCAGGAGGAATTAATCATGGCAGGTGTACGTTTAAACCACGTCGTTAAAAGATATCCTGGTGCTGAAGAAGCAACGGTGAAGGACTTTCATCTTGATATTAAAGACAAAGAATTTCTTGTTCTCGTAGGCGCTTCCGGCTGCGGTAAGTCAACTACGCTTCGCATGATCGCCGGTCTGGAAGAAATTACGGAAGGCGAACTGTATATCGGCGACCGTTTGGTGAATGACGTAGCACCCAAAGACCGTGACATCGCGATGGTTTTCCAATCCTACGCGTTGTATCCTCACATGAACGTGTATCAAAACATGGCATTCGGTTTGAAGCTCCGTAAATTCAAGAAAGCCGACATCGACGCCCGTGTACGCGAGGCGGCCAAAATTCTCGACATCGAGCATTTGCTGGACCGCAAGCCGAAGGCTCTTTCCGGCGGTCAGCGTCAGCGTGTTGCCTTGGGTCGTGCGATTGTCCGCGAGCCGCAAGTGTTCCTGATGGACGAACCGCTCTCCAACCTGGACGCCAAGCTGCGCGTACAGATGCGTGCTGAGATCAGCAAACTGCACAAACGTCTTGAGACGACCGTGATTTACGTAACGCATGACCAAACGGAAGCCATGACCATGGGCGACCGGATCGTCGTTATGGATAAAGGCGTTATTCAACAAGCGGCTACGCCGGAAGAAATCTACAACCATCCGGTGAATATGTTCGTAGCAGGCTTCATCGGTTCCCCGTCCATGAACTTCATCAACGGCGGATTTGTAGATCAGGGCGGAAGCTTGCATTTCAAAACTACGGGTATCGATGTAGAGGTGCCGGAAGGAAAAGCAAAAATCCTGCGTGAAAAAGGTTATGTAGGCAAGGAAGTCGTAATGGGCGTTCGTCCGGAAGATTTTCACGAAGAAGCCATCTTTATGGAAGCTTCACCGAACAGCATCGTGAACTCCTATATCGAGGTGGCCGAGAACCTGGGTCATGAAATGTTCCTGTACCTGAACGGTATCGGTACACAAAGCGTCGTAGCCCGTGTAGACGGACGTTCAGGCCTTAAAGAAGGTTCGAACGTGAAACTCGCTATCGATATGAACAAGGTTCATTTCTTCGATAAAGATACGACTGCTTCCATCCTGCTTCATTCCTAATCGCAGCAATGATTCAAAAGGTCAGCCCTGATGGGCTGGCCTTTTTTTGAATCTTCGTGAACGAAAGGGCAGCTTCTTCCGGTTGATTTATGCGCGGGATTTCGTTAGGATGAGAATATTGGGATAAAAAGGAGAAAGAGCACGATGCCGAAAAAAGTGAAAGTATCCGATTTGGTGAAGGAGTTCCATTTGGAAATCATTTGCGGCGAAGAAGGGCTAAAGCGTCCGATTACAACAGCCGATTTATACCGGCCGAGCTTGGAGATGGCCGGCTATTATGAATTTCACCCGCACGATCGGGTCCAGATTCTGGGAAAGACGGAGCTTACCTTCTTTGACCGCTTGTCTTCCGAGGAACGGATGGATCGGATGCAGAGGCTTTGTTCGCCGGAAGAAACGCCATGTATCATTATCAGCCGCGGGATGGAGGCGCCGATTGAGCTGCTCGCGGCGGCAAACGAACATCATATTACCGTGATGCGGACGAATCTGGCGACGACCATCCTGGCCAGCAGACTGACGGGATTTCTGGAGAACCGGCTTGCGCCCTCGACGACAATCCACGGGGTACTGGTTGATGTGTACGGGATTGGTATGCTGATTTCCGGCTCCAGCGGCATTGGCAAAAGCGAGACGGCTTTGGAATTGGTCAAGCGCGGTCACAGGCTCATCGCCGACGATGCGGTGGAAATCCGGCAAACGGCAGACAATCAACTGATCGGGAACGCTCCTGAGCTGATTCGGCATCTGCTCGAGATCCGCGGGATCGGAATTATTAATGTGATGACGCTGTTCGGGGCAGGCGCCGTAAGGACGGCAAAGAAAATTTCGGTGGTCTGCAAACTGGAGATTTGGCAGCAGGATAAACAGTATGACAGGCTGGGTCTGGACGAGGAGACGACGCGCATTATCGATACCGACATTCCGCTGGTTACGATCCCTGTACGACCCGGACGTAACCTGGCGGTCATCATCGAAGTGGCGGCTATGAACTACAGGCTGAAGCGAATGGGATATAATGCCGCGCTGCAGTTTACAAATAAGCTTACAGAGTCGCTGAACGAAGATATGGACGATTTGGAATAGAATTGTACTGCTCATCATTAGGAAGGTAAGTGGAAGGGAGTTTAAGAATGTTTCTTGCGATAAATCCGATTGCGTTCTCCATTGGTCCGTTGAGCGTTCGCTGGTACGGTATTATTCTGGGTACGGCTGCTCTGATAGGGCTGGTGCTTGCCATACAAGAGGGGAAAAGGTTCAAGATGTCCCCCGATTTTTTTATGGACTTGGTCCTGATCGGAGTGCCGTCGGCTATCATTGGCGCAAGGATTTATTATGTAGCCTTCCAATGGGACGATTATAAGGACAATTTGTGGGATGTGTTCAAAATATGGGAGGGCGGCATTGCCATTTACGGCGCACTCATCGGGGCGATCGCTGCTGCGTTTTTTTATGTTCGGCGTAAAGGGTATTCATTTTGGCGAATCGCCGATATTTGCGCCCCGGGGTTGATTGTCGGTCAAGCCATCGGCCGATGGGGAAACTTCATGAATCAGGAAGCGCACGGCGGACCGGTGACGGAAGCCTTCCTGCGGGAAAACCTGCATCTGCCGGACTGGATCGTGAATCAAATGCTGATCGACGGACGGTATTACCATCCTACCTTTCTGTACGAATCGGTATGGAACATCGTGGGGCTTCTTCTGCTGCTCGTGCTGCGGAGACAATCGTTTATGCGGGCGGGAGAGCTCTTTTTAAGCTATTTCATCTGGTATTCGACTGGGCGTTTTTTCATTGAGGCGCTGCGGACCGACAGCCTTGATTTCACGGGACCGGCATGGTTGGCCGAGCTGATGAACGGGCTTTGGTCCCCGATGCAGCTGCTTGGCTTCGAGCAGGGCTACTTGACCTATGGCGGCAACGTGCGCATATCTCAGCTGTTGGCCTTGTTGATCGTTCTTGCCGCCATTACACTGATCGTGGTCCGCCGCCGGAGCGGGGCCGCTGCGGCACGTTACTCAGATCCGATTTATCGGATCGGGGAAGAACCGGACCGATCCGGGGCGCCGGTCTCTGACGATACGAAAGCAGGCGGTGCCGAGACAACGGCCGGTGGTCATAGTCAAGACGGCAAGACGAAGGAGCAGAAGAATGATTCGAACCATACTGTTTGATTTGGATGGAACCATTATCGATACGAATGAGCTGATTATTCAATCCTTTCTACATACGTTTGAAGGGGTGGGGCCTGAACCGCTGACGCGTGAACGCATTGTTCCGAACATGGGACGGCCGTTGATCGAACAGATGGTGTATTTCTCCGGAAGGGAACAGGTGGAAGATTTGGTGGCCAAGTACCGGGAATTTAATATCAGCCGCCATGACGAGCTGGTTAAAGAATTCCCGTATGTGCGGGAGACGTTGGCGCGGCTGCATGCCGCGGGAGTGAAGCTGGGCGTGGTCACGAGCAAAATCCGCCGAACGATGGAAATGGGGCTTAGGCTGACCGGCATGTTCGACTTGTTCGGTACGATTGTGACCGTAGATGATGTGACAAAGCCCAAGCCAGATCCGGAAGGCATCCGCAAGGCGCTGCGTGACCTTGAAGCGGACGCCTCGGCTGCGATAATGGTCGGCGACAGCCACTATGATATCGAAGCGGCGCATCAGGCAGGCATTCGTTCTGTGGGTGTTTCCTGGTCGTTGAAGGGGATAGATTATTTAAAGCGGTATGAGCCGACCTATATCATTGACGATATTCGTGAAATTTTGCCGCTTGCCGGCGTCGAGGGGAAGTAGCCAGTGAGACAAACGGACAGGTATCCGGTAGAAGGGCCGAACTCGCTGTGGCAAATGTACAGCACGATCAGCCGATGGAAGGCCGTTCGCAATTTTATATTCATCCAAATATCCAGATATACTCCTTCCCTGCCGCTGAAGCGCTGGATTTACCGCCGGGTGCTGGGGATGAAGGTGGGGGAGCAGGCTTCTTTCGCGCTGATGGTGATGGTGGATGTCTTTTTTCCCGAAAAGATTGAGGTAGGCGACAATACCATTATCGGCTATAACTCCACCATCCTGACACACGAATATTTAATCAAAGAGTATCGGCTTGGGCGTGTGCGCATCGGTTCCCATGTAATGATCGGCGCGAACACGACGATTTTACCGGGTGTCACGATAGGGGATCATGCCGTTATTGGGGCGGGTTCGGTGGTCCATAAAGATGTGGCTCCGTACAGCTTCGTAGCGGGTAATCCGCTGCGGGTGATCCGTGAGGATGTGCGGAAAGAGCCGGTTTACTTAAATATGGAATAAATTTCATCCTGCGGGAGAAGGGCCGGTTTCCCCAATGCGGCTCCTTCAACCGGCAATCGATAACAGTCAGGGGAAGTTGGGAGCCGGAAGCCGTTGGCTCCCTTCATTCATTATAAGCAGATGGCATCCGAACCTGTTTCCCGATCATTGACGAATCGGGGGTTCCGTGGTAAACTAGCGAGTGTCTTCTTTATCTTGGTAGTATGGTAGCACATTAGCGGACTAAAGTAATAGATGGATGACTCAAAGATGAACCGAATCCAATATCATTTAATGAATAGTAAGGGTGAAGACCGATGTCCAAACCGAAGGTGTTTGAAAAGCCGACAGGCGTAAAGGACTATCTCCCCGAGGCGGCGGCGGCGCTGCGCGGCATTGAGTTCAAAGTGCTGCAGTGTATGGAGCGCTGGGGATACAGAGAAATTATAACGCCTACTTTGGAATATTACGATACGGTTGGAGTCGCGAGCTCCACGGAAGATAAAAAGCTGTTCAAACTGCTCGACCGCAATGGAACAACGCTGGTCATGCGATCGGACATGACAGCGCCGATTGCCCGTGTGGTATCCTCGCTGCTGAGGGAACATCCGTTTCCTCTGCGCCTGTCGTATCATGCCAATGTTTTCCGGGCCATTGAAGCGGAAGCGGGACGGGATGCGGAGTTTTTCCAGACCGGTGTAGAGCTGGTAGGCGACGATTCGAGCGAATCGGATGCGGAAGTGATCGCGCTGGCGGTGGCGTGCCTGCAGGCTGCCGGCGTGAAGGAGTTCAAGATCGCCCTTGGCCATGTGGGATTCTTGAACGGATTGTTCCAGGAGATGCTGGAAGGGCGTCCGGATGCTCAGCGGGCGCTAAAGGACTGCCTCCTGAGCCGCGATTATGTAGGTTATCGGGAGACGATTAAAGCGCTCGGGCTGCCGGCAGAGGTGCAAAAGAAGCTGGAAGGCGTTCTTCGTCTGCGCGGCGGGCAGGAGATTTGCCGTCTGGCGCAGCAAGTGACGCATGATCCTGTAGCCGAACGTGCGATCGCTCATTTGTGTGAGATATGGGATGTGCTGAAGGCTTATCATGTAAGTGAGCATGTGTTAATCGATCTGACGATGATCGGAGATTTCTCCTATTATACAGGCATGACGTTTGAAGGATATGCCGCAGACCTTGGTTTTCCCGTATGCAGCGGCGGCCGCTATGACAATCTACTGTCGCAGTTTGGACGTCCGGCGCCGGCCACCGGATTCGCGCTGAAGACGAACCGCATTTTAGAGGTAGTCGGGAAAAGCGCATCAAGCGCAACGGCCAGGAGAGTGCTTGTCGCTTACACCGCCGAGCATCGCGAAGCGGCGCTTAAGGAAGCCTTGGCGCTGCGTTCACGCGAAGGGTTGATGGTGGAGACCAAACTGCTGGATCATAAGGACGGACTAAAAGACAAACAGCCGCTGGATGACGGAGCCTTCCGCGTACAGGGGACGGTCTATCAGGATGTCTTTGAGTTTGTGAAGTAAAGGAGGGGCGATACGCATGCAGGATTTATTGAAAGTAGCGATGCCCAAAGGGCGTATCTATAAACAGGCCTCCAAGCTGTTCCGCGAAGCGGGCTTAGCGATTCCCGAGGATGCGGATGACTCGCGCAAGCTGATTATCGCCGTACCGGAAGCGCGGATGGAATTCATTATGGCGAAGCCGGTCGATGTACCCACTTACGTCGAGTACGGCGTTGCAGATATCGGAGTTGTCGGCAAGGATGTGCTGATGGAGGAAAACCGGGATGTCTATGAGCTGCTGGATCTCGGCATTGCGCGATGCCGCATGTCCGTGATCGGGCTGCCGGACTGGAAGCCTGTGCTGAATCCCCGGGTAGCGACGAAATACCCGAACGTGGCTTCGCAGTATTTCCGCGAAAGGGGACAGCAGGTCGAGGTGATCAAGCTGAACGGCTCCATTGAGTTGGCTCCATTGATCGGATTGGCGGACCGGATTGTAGATATGGTGGAAACCGGCGGAACGATAAGGGAAAACGGTCTGGCAGAGCACGAGCAGATTTTTGAGATCACAAGCCGCTTGATTGCGAACCGGGTAAGCTACCGGATGAAAAATGCCGCTATTCAAGGGCTGTGCGATCGGCTGCAGCCGGTGATCGCCGCGGTGACGGCAAAGGGATAACCATCCCATCATCCGCAACGAATTGTCAGAAGGAGGCAGGGAACATGAGAATTATGCCTGCATCGAAATTTTCACTGAAGCGGGAGGTCGAGTACGGCTCCCCCGAGCAGAACGAGAGCGTCCGGCAGATCATCGAAGAGGTGCGCCGCGACGGGGATGCGGCGCTGCGGAGATTCGCGCAGCAGTTTGACGGTGTCCGCGTGGACGAGCTGCGCGTGACGAAAGAGGAGATCGAGGCCGCTTACAACGAGGTGGACGAGGAGTTTTTGTCGGCCATTCGTGCGGCCGCAGTGAATATTCGAAAATTCCATGAGAAGCAGATGCGTTCCTCGTGGATGGATTTGCAGGCCGACGGCACCATCCTCGGCCAAGTGATCCGTCCGCTGAGGCGGGTCGGCTTGTATGTTCCGGGCGGTAAGGCGGCTTATCCTTCTTCGGTGCTGATGAATGCCATTCCTGCACAGGTCGCGGGAGTGCCGGAGATCGTGATGGTGACCCCGCCGGCCACCGCAGGGGCTGTGGGCATCAACCCGCATATTCTGGTAGCGGCGGCGGAAGCGGGCGTCGGCGAAATCTACCGCGTGGGCGGAGCTCAGGCCGTAGCTGCGCTCGCTTATGGGACGGAGTCGATCCGAGCCGCGGACAAGATCGTCGGGCCGGGCAATATTTATGTAGCTCTGGCCAAGCGGTATGTGTTCGGCGCCGTAGATATCGACAGCATTGCCGGGCCGAGCGAAATTGTCGTGCTGGCCGACGATAGTGCGGATCCGGCCTACGTAGCTGCGGATCTGCTCTCTCAGGCGGAACACGACGAGATGGCCTCGGCCATTCTGATCACGACATCGGAGCCGTTGGCCGAAGCGGTCCGCGCAGAGGTGGAACGCCAGTTGAACGAGCTGCCGCGGCGTGAGATCGCCGCGAGATCGATTCGCGATTATGGCGCGATTCTTACGGTATCTGACCTTGAAGAGGGGATTGATGCAGTCAATCGCTTGGCGCCGGAGCATCTGGAGATTATCGTGCGGGAACCGTTTCAATATTTAAGCCGGATCGAGAATGCGGGAGCGATCTTCCTTGGGCCTTACAGCTCCGAGCCGGTAGGCGATTATTTTGCCGGACCGAACCATGTGCTGCCGACCAA
The DNA here is from genome assembly GCF_013337105.1 of Paenibacillus sp. JMULE4. NCBI lineage: Bacteria > Bacillati > Bacillota > Bacilli > Caryophanales > Paenibacillaceae > Paenibacillus > Paenibacillus sp. JMULE4. The sequence continues at coordinate 298,159 of NZ_SGWF01000020.1, read as the reverse complement.
TGGCACGGCACGGTTCTCGTCACCGCTTAACGTGGACGATTTCATAAAGAAGTCGAGCGTCATTTATTACAGCAAGGAAGCGCTGCTGCGGGACGGCGGTCAAATTATTTCGCTCGCCCGTCATGAGGGGCTGGATGCACATGCGCGGGCAATTCAAATTCGTTTGGAGAAAGAAGGGAATACTCGTGGCTGAACAAGACTTTCAGGCAGCGGGGCGCCGGGCTGAAATCGCGCGCAAAACGAATGAGACGGACATTAAACTGGCTTTTTCTGTCGACGGTTCGGGCGTATCCGAGATCGAGACCGATGTACCGTTTTTGAACCATATGCTCGATTTGTTTACGAAGCACGGCCAATTCGACCTCAGGGTGGACGCCCGGGGCGATGTGGAAATCGACGATCACCATACGGTAGAGGATATCGGCATCTGCCTCGGACAGACGCTGCGTGAAGCGCTGGGCGACAAAAAAGGAATTAAACGCTACGCAAGCGTGTTTGTTCCGATGGATGAAGCGCTGGCTCAGGTGGCGATCGATATCAGCAACCGTCCCCATCTGGAATATCGCGCCGAGTATCCATCGGCAACGGTGGGCAGCTTCACGACGGAGCTGGTACATGAGTTTCTGTGGAAATTTGCGCTGGAGGCCCGGATTACGCTGCACGTTATCGTGCATTACGGGCACAATACGCATCATATGATCGAAGCGGTCTTTAAGGCACTTGGCCGCGCTCTGGACGAAGCGACCAGCATCGACCCGCGCGTGCAGGGCGTTCCGTCCACGAAAGGGGTACTGTAAGCCATGATCGCGATCATCGATTACGGAATGGGCAATCTGCACAGCGTCCGTTCGGCGGTGGAGCGTCTTGGCTACAGCGCCTTGGTGACGGCGGACGAGCGCGAGCTGCTGGATTCGGAAGGAGCCATCCTCCCCGGTGTAGGCGCGTTCGGCGATGCGATGGAGCATCTGCGCAATGCCGGGCTGGATGAAGCGGTGAAACGTTACGCGCAAAGCGGAAAGCCTCTGATGGGGATCTGCCTTGGCATGCAGCTGCTGTTCAGCAGGAGCGAGGAATACGGCGTGCATGAAGGATTGAACCTGCTGCCGGGCGAAGTCGTCCGCTTCCAGGGCAGCTTCAAGGTTCCGCACATGGGCTGGAACAAGCTGTCGTTCAAGCAGTCGAATCCGCTGCTTCAGGGTTTGGAAGAAGGCCATGTGTATTTCGTCCATTCCTACCATGTGCTTCCCGAGCGGAAGGAAGACCTGCTTGCGACGACCGATTACCATCAGGAGGTCACGGCTATTGTCGGCCGCGGCAACGTGTACGGCATGCAGTTTCACCCCGAGAAAAGCGGGGCTGTCGGCATGCGGCTGCTCGGCAACTTTCTGAATATGTGCGTCAAGAAACAGGCTGCAACGTAGCCAATCAGGCTGCCATACAGCGAAGCACGAATGTCTGATGGCGGCTTGTACCCTATAAGACTCTGAGATGGAGGAACGTCCATGTCTTCATTTGTTATTTATCCCGCGATCGATATTCGCGGCGGCAAGTGTGTTCGTCTGATTCAAGGGGACTATAACCAGGAAACGGTATACAATGAAAATCCGCTAGAAGTGGCCAAAGCCTGGGAATCGCAAGGGGCGAAATGGATTCATTTGGTCGACCTTGACGGAGCCAAGGCGGGCTATCCCGTGAATGACAAGCTGATCGGTGAAATCGCAAAGTCCGTTCAGGTGCCGGTGCAGCTCGGCGGCGGCTTGCGCACGGAGAAGGACGTGGATCACGTGCTTTCGCTAGGCGTATCGCGTGTTATTCTCGGTACGGCGGCGATTGAAAACCGTGATTTTGTGAACCGCGTACTCGCCAAGCACGGTGAGAAGGTGGCCATTGGTCTGGATGCGCGCGACGGCTATGTCGCGACGCGCGGCTGGCTGGAAACGTCTGCGGTGAAAGCGGATGAGCTTGCCGTGGAACTGGCGCGGGAAGGCGCCCGCACGTTTATCTTTACGGATATTTCCCGTGACGGCATGATGAGCGGACCGAACGTGGAAGCGATCGTCCACTTGGCCAAGGTGTCCGGACAAACGGTGATTGCGTCTGGAGGCGTCAGCCAATACGACGACTTGAAGCGTCTTGTACAGTACGCGTCCGAGGGAGTCGGCGGCGCGATCGTCGGGAAGGCGCTGTATACTGGCAGCATTAAGCTGGAGGAAGCGCAAAGCCTGGTATAAGCTGATTCAACGATTGCCGCCCGCCGGAGAGCGAGGCGGCTTTACGGCAGAGAAAGGGGTGCGGGGTATGCTGGCCAAACGGATAATTCCCTGCCTTGACGTCAAGGATGGCCGGGTCGTCAAGGGAGTTAACTTTGTGAATTTGCGCGATGCCGGTGATCCGGTAGAGCTGGCTTCGATCTATGACCGCGAGGGGGCTGACGAGCTTGTGTTCCTCGATATTTCGGCTTCGCATGAAGGCCGTGCCACCATGGTTGAAGTGGTGCAAAAAACGGCCGGTGAAATCACGATTCCGTTTACGGTAGGAGGCGGGATTTCCAGTGTGGACGATATGAAGCGGCTGCTAAGAGCGGGTGCGGACAAAATCGGCATCAATACGGCTGCAGTCAAAAATCCGCAGCTCGTGTCCGACGGTGCGCGCCGGTTCGGCTCGCAGTGCATCGTGGTGGCCGTTGACGCCCGATACAATGCCGAATGGGGCGAGTGGGAGGTATTTACACACGGCGGACGGAACAGTACGGGCATCAAGGCGCTGGAGTGGGTGAAGCGGATCGAACAGCTCGGGGCTGGAGAAATTTTGCTCACAAGCATGGATGCGGACGGTACGAAGGACGGCTTTGACCTCCCGCTGACGAAGGCGGTGTCGGAGCTGGTGACGATTCCTGTCATCGCCTCGGGCGGAGCGGGCAGGAAGGAGCATTTTTACGAGGTGTTCACAGAAGGCAAAGCGGATGCGGGGCTGGCTGCGACGATTTTCCATTATAAAGAAATAACGATTGAAGAGGTTAAGGACGACCTTAGAAATAAAGGAGTGGAGATCCGATGAGTGGACAACAAACGTCGGTGGATAACTTGGAAAGCTTGTTAGCGGCGATTAAATGGGACGGAAGCGGCCTGGTGCCGGCCATCGTTCAGGATGCGGCCAGCAAAGAGGTGCTGATGATGGCCTATATGAACAAGGATTCGCTGAAAGCTACGCTGGAGTCGGGCGAAACCTGGTTTTGGAGCCGTTCGCGTGGGGAGCTGTGGCATAAAGGCGCTACAAGCGGGCATATCCAGAAGGTAAAATCGCTGAAGTACGACTGCGACGGAGATACGCTGCTGGTGCAGGTGGACCAAACCGGTCCGGCTTGCCATACGGGACGCTACAGCTGTTTTCAGCACGATGTACGCGTCGGCGTTTTGGCCGGGCAGGCGGAGAAGATAGGGTCTGATGAAGAAGTCGTGAAGGACCGCTTCGCGATGCTGGGCATATTGGAATCCGTCATTGCACAGCGCGATGCCGAGCGTCCGGAAGGGGCCTATACGACCTATCTGTTCGAGAAAGGCGTCGACAAGATTTTGAAAAAGGTCGGCGAGGAAACGGCGGAGGTCATCATCGCAGCTAAAAACCGGGACAACGACGAGCTGCGTTATGAAGCCAGCGATCTGATTTTCCATCTCCTGGTGCTGCTCCGCGAGAGAAAGCTGCCGCTGGATGAGCTGATGAAAGAGCTGGACCGCCGTCACAACAAGTAAATAAGCTTGGGATCAAAGCTCATTGGAAGAACAACTTAACGGCAATTCAGCGGAAGAACATGGAACCGCTGGCCGGGCAAGGAGAATCGCTCTATGCGCATTGATTATCATACGCACCATGTAAGATGCGGCCATGCGTCGGGTGAACTGGAGGACTATGTGCTGAAGGGCATTGAGATCGGACTCACCCAGCTCGGGCTGTCCGATCACATGCCCTTGCTGCACGTAGATCCGGCCGCCTATTATCCCGGCATGGCCATGCCGATGGAAGAACTGCCGAAATATATTGAGGAAGCGTTCATGCTGCGGGAGAAATATAAAGACCGCATTGACATTCGTGTAGGGCTCGAAGGAGACTATATCGAAGGCTACGAGGCTGACATCGAGCGGATCATTCAAGCGTATCCCTGGGATTACGTTATCGGGTCCGTGCATTTTTTGGGTGAATGGGACATTACCGACTACCGGCAAACCGACGGCTGGAAGCAGAGGGACGCCTACGAGGTGTACGAACAGTACTATGATGCAGTAGGTAAAGCCGTCAGGACAGGCTTTTATGATTATATCGGGCATATTGACGTGATCAAGAGGTTCGGCTTCAAGCCGGAGCAAAGCGTGGAGCACCTCGAACGCCAAGTTTTGGAAGCGGTAAAAGCACAAGACATGGCCATCGAGCTGAATGCCAGCGGTCTGCGTATGCCGGTCAACGAAATGTTTCCAAGCCGCCGGATGCTGGAATATGCGCTGGAGCTGGGAATTCCGCTCACGATCGGCTCGGACGCTCACCAGCCGGAGCGGCTGGGACAGTATCTGGACCAGGCGGTGGATCTGCTTCGTGATGTCGGTTTTAAAGAATTAGCCACATTTAAAGGCCGGAAACGGCTAATGATGCCTATTGGATTCCCCTAATATGATGTATAATAGGGTAGTAGCTTTATTAAAATGATGTAAAATACCATTTTTTGCAATACTTGCGGCGTCGTTTGATGACCCACGTAACATAAGCACAAGCGGAGGTAACCATGTACAGCGACAAAATGAAGATTTTTTCGGGTTCGTCCAACCCGAGATTGGCGGAGCGCATTTGCAAGGAGCTTGATGTACCGCTCGGCCAGATCAAGCTGTCCCGTTTCAAAAGCGGGGAAATCTACTGTCTCTATGAGGAAAGCATCCGGAATTGCGACGTGTTCCTAGTGCAGACCTTTTCCCATCCGATCAATGAGAATTTCATGGAGCTTCTCGTTATGATGGATGCCGCCAAACGGGCATCGGCGAGAACGATCAATCTTGTCGTTCCCTACTATGGTTATTCCCGCCAAGAGCGAAAAGCGGCGCCCCGGGAACCGATCTCGGCGAAGCTGGTGGCGGACCTGCTGACTACAGCCGGTGCGGACCGCGTCATCACCATCGATCTGCATGCTCCGGCCATTCAAGGCTTTTTCAACATTCCGGTGGACCATTTGACGGCACTGGATTTGATCAGTGATTACATTAAGAAGAAAAACATTCCCAATCCGATCATCGTTTCGCCGGATGCGGGACGGGCGACGACTGCAGAGAAAATGGCCAACATTCTTGACGCGCCGTTCGCTATGATGATCAAAAAAAGACCCGCTCACAACGAAGCGGTTATCACGCATGTCATCGGAGAAGTTGAAGGAAGAACCCCGATCATCATTGAGGATTTGATCGATACGGGAACGACGATCGTCAACGTTGTCGAAGGCCTCAAGGAGCGCGGGGCGAACGATGCCTACGTGTGTGCGACACACCCGGTGTTCTCCGGACCGGCGCTGCAGCGTCTGGATCATCCGAACATCAAGGAATGCGTGATTACGGACTCCATCGCCATTCCGGAAGATCATTCGGCCCGGTTCCAAGTATTGTCCGTGGCCACTTTGCTGTCGGATGCCATCAACATCATCATGTCCGGCGGATCGCTCAGCTCTTTGTTTAAATATGGCGGTGTATAACTTATAATACATTTACCGGATGACCCCGACAAACAGGAACTAACAGTTTGGGGTCATCTTGTGGTATACTTAAGAATCAATATTACTCCGGCGATTTAGAGAGCACTTTGCGAATGGATATTCAGGAAGGGTTTCTCATGAATTCCGGTCGGGTTACGGAGGTGCCTTATTACTATGGGGAAGAAAAAACGTGCGACGCCCAAGCACAGCAATATCGTACCGATGAAAATGGATGCCACGTTCTTTTTCGAAAAAGCCGTTAAGTCCTTGGACCGTTATCATTATGATAAGGCATTGAAGTATTTTCGTCGCGCGGCCGAATATGAACCGGAAAACCCGGTGAATCATTGCAATCTGGCCGGGCTTCTGTCCGAGATGGGAAATTATGAGGAATCCAACCGCATTTTGCAGCATGTGCTTGATCGGATCGACCCTACGATGACGGAATGCTATTTTTATATGGCGAACAATTTTGCCAATATGGAGAATTACGAGCTGGCCGAAGAAGCGATTATCCATTACCTGGAGAATGACCCCAACGGACAGTTTCTGGAAGAATCCGAAGAAATGATGGAGCTGCTCAGCTACGAGCTCGACCGTCCCACCAAGCTGACGACGATCAAGAGCCGGGAAGGGCTGTTCGAGCACGACCGGGCGCGTTCGATGCTGGAGGAGGGCCGTTTTTCGGAAGCGGTGCGGGTGCTGGAGAAAATTATCCGCAAGCATCCCGACTTCATAGCTGCGCGCAATAACCTTGCGTTGGCCTATTATTACATGGGACACTTTGAAAAATCGGTTGATATGATTCGTCAAGTGCTGGAGCTGGAGCCGGGCAATTTGCATGCGTTGTGCAATCTGGCGATTTTTTACCAGCATTTCGGTGATAAGGCGGGTCTGGCCGGGCTGCTTGAAGTGCTGCGCAAAACGTATCCTTTCCATCAGGATCATGCGTTTAAGCTGGCGACCACTATGGGGATTTTGAACGAGCATGAGAAGGCTTATTTGCTGTTCAAGCGTCTGTTGAAAACCGGCGAAACGGGTCCGGATCCTTGCTTGTGTCACTATACCGCCGTAGCCGCATACAATACGGGCCGCTATGAGGAAGCTGAGCGCTGGTGGCGGCAGGCGGCGAAGTTCGACCCCGGTTCGGAAATTCCCAGGTTCTATCTTAATTTGCTCAATAAGAATTGGGACGAAGCGGTGAAGCCGCCTGTCAGCTATCATTATCATATGCCGTTTGAGGAGCAGTTTCGGGGAATCGAGCGTACGGAGAACGGCTTGCCGGATCACCTGAAGCGCGATCCGTTGGTGCGTTCGTCCTTTTTCTGGGCGTTGCGGCATGGAGATGCGCATACGAAGCTGCAGGTCATTCAAGCGTTCGGCTTGATCGCCGATGACGAGGTGAAGGATGCGCTGCTTGAATTTATCGGACAACCGGGCGAGGATGACTATCTGAAGAAGGTGGCTATCTTCGTTCTTCGCAGTATCGGCGTGAAAGAACCGCTGACGGCCGTGCTGGAGGGGAATCAGACAACGGTGGCCCCGTCGCCTTTTGCTCCGGGGCTTCCGATATGGGATCCCAAATGGCAGCTGGTGATGGAGACGGCGATGCGGTATATGTTCCGCCGCTACGATATGGTGCAGCAGTACGATTTACAAACGCTTTGGGTAGAATACTTATCAAGAGTATTTCCGAACGTGCCCAAAATCACGAAAGTGGAGGGCTGGGCAGCCGCCCTGGAATACCTGACGGCTAAGATGCACCGACGCCCTGTCAGCTATCAGGAAACCGCGGATCGCTACGGCGTATCGGTAGCTACCGTCAGCAGGAACGCCAAGCTGATTGATGAAGCCTGCGGATTGAAAGAAAAGATGGACGCCATCTTTGATAAATTTGCAAGCTTGGAGTCTTAACCTTAATATGAAGGTATAGAAAAAATACGCTGACAACCGGCCGTAAGGAAGCGGCTTTAAGAGTTGCAGTCGATTGGGAGGAAACCATATGTACAAGTCAATCGTTATCGGAACCGGACCTGCCGGGTTAACGGCAGCTATCTACTTGGCACGCGCCAACCTGAACCCGCTTGTTATCGAAGGTCCGGAGCCGGGCGGCCAGTTGACCACCACAACGGATGTGGAAAACTTTCCGGGGTTTCCTGAAGGCATCATGGGGCCGGAATTGATGTCGAATATGCGTAAACAAGCCGAACGCTTCGGCGCTGAATTTAAAACCGGCTGGGTCAATAAGGTGGATCTCTCCGAGCGTCCGTTCAAGCTCAACGTAGAAGGTCTTGGAGACATTGTCGCGGAATCGCTGATCATCTCTACAGGCGCATCGGCCAAGCTGCTCGGCATTAAGAACGAGAAGGAAAGCATCGGCCGCGGCGTCAGCACCTGTGCAACCTGCGACGGCTTTTTCTTCCGCGGCAAAAAGATTATCGTGGTCGGCGGCGGCGACTCGGCGATGGAGGAAGCGAACTTCCTGACACGTTTTGCAACGGAAGTACGCATCGTCCACCGCAGAAACGAGCTGAGGGCTTCCAAAATCATGCAGGATCGCGCGCGCGAGAATGAAAAGATTGTTTGGAGCTTAAACCGTACGCCGCTGGAGATTATATCCGGGGATAAAGGCGTTACCGGTCTAAAAGTGAAAAACAACGAAACCGGCGAAGAAGAATTGATCGAAGCGGACGGCATCTTCGTAGCGATCGGCCATAAGCCGAATACGGATTTCCTCGGCGGACAAATCGAAACCGACGAGCTGGGCTACATTATCACGAAGCCGGGTTCATCCTTGACCAATGTGGAAGGCGTATTCGCCTGCGGCGACGTACAGGATAGCAAGTATCGCCAAGCGATTACGGCTGCCGGCAGCGGTTGTATGGCTGCGCTGGATTGCGAAAAATTTCTTGAAGGGCATATGGTACACGATTGGAGCCAGTCTCTTTAATCGATTGAACGTGGAACTTTCGTTCCGCGTTTTTTCTTTAGCCTTCGCTTGACCTCTTGTAGAGGTTGGCTTATAGTTGGAACAAGAGAGAGTGCATATGAGCCGGGTCTCCAAAGGTCTTGGACAACATAGATTGGCAATTTTTATGAGGTGATTAAGAAGCATGGAACAACAAGTATACGTCGGAGTCGATTTGGGAGGTACCTCCATTAAGGTGGGCTTATGTAATGAGCAGGGCAAGCTGCTGCTCACAGACGAAGGGCCGACCGGTACCGAGCACGGCGCCGACGTGGTGTTGGAAAATATCGCGCAGTACGTACGCAAACTGGTGGCGGAGTCCGATTATACATGGGATCAGGTTGCAGGGATCGGAGCGGGAATCGCCGGATTCATGGATATTTCCGAAGGCTTCGTTAAGCTGTCTCCCAACCTGGGCTGGCGCAATGTGCCGGTGAAGAAAATTCTTGAAGAAAAGCTTGGAAAATCGGTGAAAATCGATAATGACGCCAATGTGGCGGCCCTTGGCGAAGCGTGGGCGGGTGCAGGCGCAGGTATCCCGAACATCGTTTGCTATACGCTTGGCACCGGTGTCGGTGGCGGGATCATTATCCGCGGCCGAATTTACCAAGGCTTTTCCGGTATGGCCGGCGAACTGGGGCATATGGCGATTGTTCCCGACCTTGAGGCTATCGATTGCGGCTGCGGCAAAAAGGGCTGTCTGGAAACCGTCTCATCCGCAACGGGCATTATTCGAATGGCGAAGGAAGCGGTGGAACGCGGCGAGAGTACCTCTTTGGCACTTGTAGAAAACATCATGGCTAAAGATGTGTTCGACGCAGCCAAAACCGGCGACGAAACGGCGCTTCGTATTATCAACCGCGCTGCCTTGTACCTCGGCAAATCGATGGCTACCGTTTCCGTTATCTTAAATCCTCAGCGATTTATCGTCGGCGGAGGCGTATCCAAGGCGGGCGATATCCTGTTCGACGCGATCCGTAAACACTACAGAGAGCATACTCAGGTAACCGCGCAGGAAGGCGTGGACATCGTCCCGGCTGTTCTAGGCAACGATGCCGGAGTCGTTGGCGCTGCCGGCCTTAATCTGCGGGGATAAACCCGGATCGAGCCGTCCTGCGGCTTCTCCGGGCAGTGGAAGGAGAAGAACCCCATGGAAGAAATGCAAACTCTCGGCAAGCTGGTGATCATTACGGGGATGTCCGGAGCCGGCAAAACCATTGCGGTGCAAAGCTTGGAGGACCTGGGTTTTTTCTGCGTGGATAACCTCCCTCCGGTCTTGATTCCTAAATTTGCCGAGCTTATTGAGCAATCCAAAGGTCGAATCGGTAAAGTAGCACTTGTGATCGATCTCCGCGGCCGTGAGTTTTTCACTTCGCTGTCGGAGTCGCTTCGGTTCATTAACGAGAATTATACTTTAACTCATGAAATATTGTTCCTCGATGCAACGGATTCGGTTCTGGTGCAGCGTTATAAGGAAAGCCGGCGCAAGCATCCTCTGGCTCCGACAGGAGCGCCGCTGGAAGGCATTCAGCAGGAAAGGAAGCTGCTTGAGGAGCTAAAGGGTCTGGCTACTCAGGTGATCGATACCAGCAATTTGAAGCCAACCCAGCTCAAAGAAAAGATCGTTTCCCGTTTCACCAACCTAGAGGTAGGCGGCATATCTATAAATGTAATCTCATTTGGCTTTAAATACGGAATTCCGATTGATGCCGATTTGATTTTTGACGTTCGCTTTTTGCCCAACCCGCATTATGTGGAGCATTTACGTCCGAACACCGGGCAGGATACGGAAGTGTACGATTATGTCATGAAATGGACGGAGACGCAGGAGTTTTTGGCGAAGCTCCTCGATATGCTGCATTTCCTCATTCCCCAGTACAAGAAGGAAGGCAAGAGCCAAGTCGTCATCGGTATCGGCTGTACCGGAGGTAAGCACCGCTCGGTTGCGATTGCGGAATATCTAGGTAAAATGATGGGCAATAGCGAAACGGAAGTGATCAGAGTCACTCACCGGGATTCGGAACGCGATCGGGTTGAGGTGAAGAAATGACGCTTGTCCATGAGAGGGGAAAAATCAGGCCGCGGATTGTTGTCATCGGAGGGGGAACGGGTCTGTCGGTCATGCTTCGCGGACTTAAACAGAAGCCCATGGATATTACAGCTATCGTCACGGTGGCCGACGACGGAGGGAGCTCAGGCATTTTACGCTCCGAGCTTGAAATTATTCCGCCGGGCGATATCCGCAACGTATTAACCGCGTTGTCGGATGTGGAGCCGCTGCTGGGCCAACTGCTCGAATATCGTTTTGATAAAGGGAATGGTTTGGCTGGACACAGTTTGGGTAACCTAATGTTAGCGGCGATGCGAGATATTACCGGTGATTTCGTTACCGGGGTGCGGGAGCTGAGCCGTGTTCTGGCTGTTCGCGGCCGCGTGCTTCCGGCTTCGGATCAGTCGATTGTACTTATCGCGGAGATGGAGGACGGCACCGTTGTGAAGGGGGAATCCAAGATTCCCCAGGCAGGCGGTGTCATCCGCCGCGTATCGATCGAACCGGCTGATGCTTGTGCTCTGCCGGAAGCGTTGGAGGCTTTGCGGCAGGCGGATGCTATACTGGTTGGTCCGGGGAGTCTTTACACCAGCATTTTGCCGAACTTGCTGGTACCCGAGATCGCGGAGACGATTGTGTCGTCCCAAGCGTTGAAAATGTTTATTTGCAACGTAATGACCCAGCCTGGAGAGACCGACGATTATAAAGTGAGCGACCATTTGAAAGCGGTTCGAGATCATGTCGGGCACGATTTGTTCGATTATGTCATTGTGAATAATGAAGAGATTCCCGAGAAGGTTCAAAACCGGTATGCCGAAAAAGGCGCAAAGGTCGTTCAACTGGATTTGGATGAAGTGACGAAGCAAGGCTACAAGGTCATTGCCGACCGCCTCGTCTTGTTCCGAACTTATTTACGTCACGATGCGGAAAAGCTAAGTCAGCACATTTATCAACTGGTGGAGAGCTGGATGTTCAAGAAGAGGTGATTACCATGTCCTTCGCCGCCCAAACGAAAAAAGAACTTACCTTGATGGAGTCGGAGCAATGCTGCGAGAAAGCGGAGCTATCGTCCCTCCTTCGTATGAATGGGGCCGTTCAGGTTTCCAGTCAGAAGATTGTACTGGATGTCTCGACGGAGAATGCCGCCATCGCAAGGCGGATTTATACGCTTCTCAAAAAGACGTTTCAGGTGCATACGGAGCTTCTGGTCCGCAAAAAAATGCGGCTGAAGAAGAACAACGTATATATTGTGCGTGTTCCCAATCAGGTGCAGGAGATTTTAAAGGAGCTGCGGATTGTTTCCGAGGGATTTCTGTTCACACCGGGCATAGAGCAGGATATTATTAAGAAAAGCTGCTGCAAAAGGGCATATCTGCGAGGGGCTTTCCTGGCGGGAGGCTCGGTCAACAACCCGGAGGGCTCTTCTTATCATTTGGAAATTTATTCGATGTACGAAGAGCACTGTCAGGCTTTGTGCCAATTGGCCAATGATTTTGACCTGAATGCCCGCTGTATCGAACGCAAAAAAGGATTTGTCCTCTACATCAAGGAAGGCGAGAAAATCATCGAGTTTCTCAGTTTAATCGGTGCGCACCAGGCTTTGCTCCGTTTTGAAGACGTCCGGATCATGAAGGACATGCGCAACTCGGTAAACCGGCTGGTCAATTGCGAAACGGCGAATTTGAACAAAACGATCGGTGCGGCGGTGCGCCAAATCGATAATATTCGCCTTCTGCAAAAAGAAGTCGGTCTTAATAATCTGCCGGAGAAGCTCCGGGAAGTTGCGGAAATCCGTTTGAAGCATCCGGATATGAATTTGAAGGAAGTCGGGGATCTGCTGAAGGGTCAAGTCAGCAAATCCGGAGTCAATCACCGTTTAAGAAAAATCGATGAACTGGCGGAAAAGCTCAGGAAATCGTGAGAAATTCGTCTAAATGTAGATTTTTTGTGTAAATTATCAATAATTCTAGTGTAAACTAATGAAAAATGATATAATAACTGAAAAATCGCTTTTCAACGAATGCAGAACGGTTACCGTTTTGGCAAGGTTTCCGCTCTGAATCGTTTTGGGATACCATCCTTCTTTATAGGACGGTGAAATTTAATTACTCTTAGGGCGTTCAGCCCTTCATCCTTTGGGAATTAAGATTGTAGGGGGTATTGGTTGCATGTCGAGACGCCCAGTAGTCGTCAAATTAAAAACAGGCCTTCATGCCAGACCGGCAGCACTTTTCGTGCAGGAAGCGAATAAGTTTTCTTCGGAAATTTTTGTGGAGAAAGACGAGAAGAAAGTCAATGCCAAGAGCATTATGGGCATTATGAGCCTTGCCATTAGTACGGGGACCGAAGTCCACATAAGTGCGGAAGGTTCGGACGCAGAACAGGCTGTAAACGCTTTAGTCGCATTGGTGAGCAAAGAGGAATTGGAGAACCAATAAGATCTGCCAAGCTTCCGATAAGGAAGCTTTTTCTTTTGCGCGCTTCTTTATTTTACCTGGGGGGACAAGCAGAAATTCATCAGAAAAAAGCGCAACCTTTTTTCGGGCCGTGCGTCTATATAGACGTGCTATAACCGGAAAAGGTTTTTTGTTGTTTCTGGAAACATCCGCATAAACAAGCCTTATGAGGGCTCGGCTTTCCGGCGGTTTCGGAAACAGCATCTCGCCTGTGAAGCGGGGAGTTGTGCCACCCTGCCGTTCCGGCTTTAAGAAAAGACTTCGATGAGAAGTATTTCTTAAGGATAATAAAGAAAGTATAAATTTGCAGCGTAGTTAAACACTTTCTTTATTGCAAGAAACCCTGCCCTTGAATCACGGTCGCTCATTAAGGGACGACCTAGTTCGTTAGTGGTTTTCTTACGGCACCAAAAGAGCTGCACAAAGAGGAGTAGAAGGATGAAACGAATAAGGAAAGAATTGGCCTTGTTGCTAATCATGTCGATGCTGCTGTCGTTTGTAGCGGTCCCTATGGCTTCTGCTGCGGAACAAGAAGCGCCGATATCTTCCGGGACGACTTATGTATTACTCTACCTGAACAAGAAGGAAGCTTTCCTGAACGGGGAGCAGGTTACGCTGGAGGCTCCGGCGACCATCATCAAGGACAAGACATTCGTTCCCGCCAAGTTTTTGGGCGATGCTTTCGGGATGAGAGTGGAATGGATTGCATCCAAACGGCAAATTGAAATGGATACGCCGGGTTACAATATCATGCTCGACATTGATAACAAATCCGTGTGGATTAACGGATACTGGCAGCATTTTGACGATGTGGCTGCGATTGTGAACGGTAAGCTGATGATCAAGCTGACTTGGCTAGCCGACTACATGGGGGCGAGATATACATACAATGATGAGCTGAAACGGGTCGATGTACTCTACACGAAGCCTCCGCGGGGAATTTACAATCCGGATACAAGCAATTCAAACCCCGTTGCCAAGTTTACGTTTGCCAAGCCGACCTACAAGATCGGTGAACCGGTCAAATTTGTGGACCTGAGTTACGACCCGGATGCGGAAGGTCTTCCAAAGTACGAGTGGCAGGGCAGGGAAGAGGCCTATTTCGCTCCCGGCACTTATCCGATTACGCTGACGGTATGGGATCGTAACGGCAACAAGAGCGAGCCCTATACCCGCAACCTTGTGATTACGAATGAAACCTATCTGAACAAAGTGGAATATCCGATCTACACGAAGCCGGTGGGCAGTTACATTAAGACCGATTGGGGCACACTGTGGAATAATTTCTGGGAACTTCCCCAACTGCCGAAGCAGGTGACGGAGGACCGCTCCCGCAAGCTGCTTGTCAGCGACAGCCCGGAGACCTTCACCGAACAAGGAATTTTGTATCAGGATGATGTTGAAGGCAAAGGACGTCTGTACGCGGATCATATTAACGGAACGAAAGAAAAAATGACGCTGGCGATTCTGGCAACCAACCTGACTGATAAACCGGTAACGGTCAAAACGACGAATAAAGGCGAGGTATGGCCTTCCGTTTATGCGAATTTGATCGGCAGCGAGGCAACCGTCGATTTCCTGATCGGCGATCCGATTAACGAGACGATGACGATTCCGCCTCAAAAAACATTTGTATATAAGCAATTTCCGGATTTTTATCCCGATCAAGGGGTGAATTTGTTCTACGATGTGGAAACAAGCGGAAAGGTGCAGTTTACATTCGTGACCGCTCCGGAAATTACACAAAATGCATTGCAGCTTCCGAAGCTTGCGTTTAACGGTCATGTCCGCGGCACATTCCCGGTTTCCGAACTGATCTGGAACATTGATGCCAGCTCATTTACTACGCCGTCACGATTGGTTATCGGGGATGGGAAGACGGATCCGTTCCAGCCCGGATATGATCCGCAGCGTGGACAAGAAGTGCGCAACGACGGCAACTATGGGGTAGTGTACAAAATTCACGCGGATAAACCGCGGAAGATGGCGGTCATGATTCTTCCTAGAGGAGGGGTGTTTAAGGGGCCGATCAAAATCAACGGTGAAATCCGTATGGTTCCTTACTCCGGTGTGATGACCGCATTCGACGGTATGCAGATTTTGGCGAAAACTACGGGCAAGGAAGAGTCGTTGGATATTGAATTCAGCCCTCCGGCCGGGTCTGCGCTTCCATTCGACCTGATCTTCTACCCGCTCGATGATCGGGCGCAATAATCGTTCACAACAAGACCTTTTTCTCCCGCTTTCAGAGAGCGGTGGGGAAAGGTCTTTTTTGCTGAGAATCAAAAGCTGGTTTAAAGGACTGAAAGCCAATAAAAAAGCCCTGATTCGGCTTATTCGCCGTTCAGGACTTTTTTCATTGCGACGGTGTTACACGCGCTCGATCACTTTATCGATCAAGCCATACGATACCGCTTCCGCCGCCGACATGAAGTTATCGCGGTCCGTATCTTTTTCGATACGCTCGACGGATTGACCGGTACGCTCTGCCAAAATGGTATTCAGCTTGTCGCGCATTTTCAGAATACGTCTTGCACGGATCTCGATATCGCTGGCTTGCCCTTCGGCGCCGCCAAGCGGCTGGTGAATCATGACTTCGCTGTTTGGCAGGGCGAACCGTTTGCCTTTGGCGCCTGCCGCGAGCAGGAATGCTCCCATCGATGCAGCCAAACCTACGCAAATCGTAGATACGTCCGGCTTGATGAACTGCATCGTGTCGTAAATCGCCATTCCCGATGTGATGGAGCCTCCCGGGCTGTTAATATACAGATGGATATCTTTGTCCGGATCGCTTGCTGTCAAGAACAACAGCTGGGCGATAATCGAATTGGCTACAACATCGTTGATCGGACTACCGAGAAAAATAATGCGGTCCTTAAGCAGACGGGAGTAAATATCGTAGGCGCGTTCCCCTCTTGCGTCAGGTTCGACAACCATAGGAATAAAACTCATGAGCTGCAGCCTCCTTATATTTAAACTATAACCATCATAACGGAAAATCAAACAAAGGTCAAGAAAGGTCAAACAAAGAAAATAAAAAAACTCCTGATGGAGTATTTCGAAAGATGCCAAAACATTATGGCAGCCGTTATTCTGTAAACCAAAAAACAGCAACGCGCCCGCAAGGAATCGAACCTTGATCTCAGGCTCCGGAGGCCTACGTCATATCCATTGGACCACGGGCGCATATACAATTAGGATGTTGTCTCAAGGTGACAGCAAAAGTTATTATAATCTATCGTGCTGATAAATGCAACTCCATAAATCAAAAAGTTTTGAATGAATAGGCTGCAGGCCAATGGGAAAAAATTCGAATGGGAGCCTCTTGAAGCAAGGAACATATTGAAGTATAATAAGTTCAGCTAAGTGAGAGTGCTTAGTTCTTTTTTTGGAAGATGTGGGACTAAAAATGCAGTACCGGGACAAAAAACGTCCATATATGAGCGGAGTGAATCCATGAGAGAGATCCTTTCTATTCAACAGCAGCTTCTCCCTGATTTGGTGGATACCTTGAAGAAGCGGTATACCATACTTCACTATATCCTGGTTTCCGGAATGGTGGGCCGCAGGACGCTGGCACTGTCATTGAACATGACGGAGCGGGTGCTTCGCGGGGAAGTGGATTTCCTCAAAGAGCAGGGGCTGATCGATGTGGAGGCCTCCGGGATGCGCATCAGTGCAGCCGGAAGAGAACTGCTTGAGAAAATCGAACCGCTGGTGAAGGATTTGTTCGGACTTACCGATTTGGAGGAACGCATACGCTCGCATTATGGCTTGAGGCAGGTCGTTATTGTACCGGGGGATTCGGACGTATCTCCTCACACGAAGAAGGAACTGGGGCGCGCCGGCGCTTCTGTACTCCGCAAGCTGGTCAGGGAGGACGAAGTCATTGCCGTGACCGGAGGGTCCACGCTGGCTGAAGTCGCGTACCATTTGACGGCTGCAAATCCAATGAAGGGATGCTGGTTCGTTCCTGCCCGGGGCGGATTAGGGGAAAGCGTGGAGCTTCAGGCGAATACGATTGCTTCCACGATGGCCAAGAAGGCCGGAGCCCGTTATCGGCTGCTGCACGTGCCGGATCATCTGGGCGAGGAAGCTTATCAATCGCTGATGCAGGATGATCACATCTCCGAAATTGTTCAATTTATCCGCAAGGCGCGGATGGTCATGCACGGCATAGGAGACGCTATGGTCATGGCCAGACGCCGCAAGGTGGATAGTGAAACGACAGAGAGCCTGCAGCGTGACGGAGCGCTTGCCGAAGCGTTCGGGTATTATTTTGACAGGGAAGGACGCATCCTTCACAAAATGCCGACCATCGGGCTCCGTATGGAAGATATTCAGCGTATGGATACGGTGATCGGGATCGCCGGCGGCAAAAGCAAAGGTGAAGCGATTGTCTCGGTGCTGAAGCACGGGCACGAAGATGTGCTTATCACCGATGAAGCGGCGGCGCAATACATTGTACAACGACTGACATCTTGATAGGCTCCGGCCTGTCTTGACATATGTTGCAGCGGCCTGCGGCCGTTAGACGACACATCATAACCATTTTTAGGAGGCAATTACTATGGTAAAAGTAGGAATTAACGGTTTTGGACGTATCGGCCGTAACGTATTTCGTGCGGCTCTTAACAATCCGGAGGTTGAAATCGTAGCGATCAACGATCTGACAGACGTACACACATTGGCGCACCTGCTTAAATATGATACAACGCACGGTAAACTGGATGCTACGGTTGAATCTACGGAAGGCGCATTGATCGTCAACGGCAAATCGATCAAAGTGTTTGCCGAGCGTAATCCTGAGAACCTGCCTTGGGGAGCTAACGGCGTGGAAATCGTCGTAGAATCCACAGGGATCTTCACCGCGAAAGAAAAAGCGGAGCTTCACTTGAAAGGCGGCGCCAAGAAAGTCATCATCTCTGCGCCGGCTACCAACGAAGACATCACCATCGTTATGGGCGTTAACGAAGACAAGTATGATCCATCCGCCCATACGATCATCTCCAACGCATCCTGCACAACGAACTGTTTGGCTCCGTTTGCGAAAGTTCTCAATGACAAGTTCGGTATCGTAAAAGGGATGATGACGACCGTTCACTCCTACACAAACGACCAGCAAGTGCTTGACCTGCCGCATAAGGACCTCCGCCGCGCACGTGCCGCTGCCGAGAACATCATTCCGTCCACGACGGGTGCAGCGAAAGCCGTTTCCCTGGTTCTGCCGGAGTTGAAAGGCAAGCTGAACGGTATGGCTATGCGCGTGCCTACACCTAACGTTTCCGTAACGGACCTGGTGGTTGAATTGAGCAAAAACGTAACGGTCGACGAAGTGAACGCTGCGTTGAGAGAGGCTGCCGAAGGTCCGCTGAAAGGGATCCTGAACTACTCCGAAGAGCCGCTTGTATCCAGCGACTATAACGGCGATCCTGCTTCCTCCACGATCGACGCTCTGTCCACGATGGTGGTCGGCGACAACATGGTCAAAGTCGTATCCTGGTATGACAACGAGTGGGGTTACTCCAATCGTGTTGTAGATTTGGCAAACTTTATCGCGAAAAAAGGTCTGTAATGTTAAAATTGTGGTAATGCTCTGATCATCTTTTTAAAAGAAACTCGCCATCGTGGGCTGTAGGGTGTGCCCGCAGCGTTAGCCAAACATTCGTTTCCGCAAGGCAGCAGGAATCCGTGAAACGAAGATGCAGGCTGACGCTCTGCGGCACTCCCGACTATGACGGGACGGGCTGTTCTTTACAGATGAGGAGACATTCCCACATTTTTTATGTGCGGGCAGGATAAAACCGGTTGGAGGGCATGAATAGGATGAGTAAAAAAAGCATTCGAGACGTAGAAGTAAGCGGTAAAAGAGTGTTTGTCCGGGTTGATTTCAATGTGCCGCTCGAAAACGGTAAAATTACAGATGACACGCGGATCCGTGAGACGCTGCCGACGATCCGGTATTTGACGGAACGCGGAGCGAAGGTAATCCTCGCCAGCCACATGGGCCGTCCGAAAGGCCAAGTCGTGGAAGAGCTGCGTTTAACCCCTGCGGCGGAGCGTCTGTCCGAGCTTCTCGGCAAGCCGGTCGCCAAAGCGAATGAAGCGATCGGAGATGCGGTGAAGGCGCAGGTTGCAAAGCTGAAGGACGGTGACGTGCTCCTGCTGGAGAACGTGCGGTTCTATCCCGGGGAAGAGAAGAACGATCCGGAGCTGGCTAAAGCTTTTGCCGAGCTCGCCGATCTGTACGTAAACGATGCCTTTGGCGCCGCGCACCGCGCGCATGCGTCTACGGAAGGGATTGCACACCATTTGCCGGCGGTATCCGGCCTCCTGATGGAAAAAGAGCTGGAAGTACTCGGCAAAGCGCTCAACCATCCGGATCGTCCTTTCACGGCGATTGTGGGCGGAGCGAAGGTGAAGGACAAAATCGCCGTTATTGAAAAGCTTATCGAAATCGCGGATAACATTATCATCGGCGGAGGCTTGTCCTATACGTTCTTCAAGGCCAAAGGCTATGAGATCGGCAAATCGCTTGTGGATAACGACCGTCTGGAGCTGGTTCTGGAGTTTGAGCGTAAAGCAAAGGAGAAAGGTGTCAACTTCCTTTTGCCTGTGGACGTCGTGGTAGGAGACGCATTCAGCGCGGATGCGAATACCAAGGTCGTTCCGGTTGACGCGATCCCGGCAGATTGGGAAGCCTTCGACATCGGACCGAAAACACGCGAATTATATGCCCGGACCATCGCCGAATCCAAGCTGATCGTATGGAACGGACCGATGGGCGTATTCGAACTGGAGCCTTACAAGAACGGAACCAAAGCCGTGGCGGAGGCTTGCGCCGCGACATCCGGTTATACGGTTATTGGCGGCGGCGACTCTGCGGCTGCGGTAGAGAAGTTCCAGCTCGGAGATAAGATGGACCACATCTCCACGGGCGGCGGCGCTTCTTTAGAATTTATGGAAGGCAAGGCGCTTCCGGGCGTGGTCGCCTTGAACGATAAGTAAGGAGGCAGTCAAACATGCGTAAACCGATTATTGCGGGCAACTGGAAAATGTTCAAAACGGTGCGGGAGGCTGTAGCTTTTGTAAATGATGTCAAAGGCAAGGCTGAGGCCGACGGGGTTGAAAGCGTCATTTGCGCGCCTTTTACGAATCTGCCTGCATTGGTGGAAGCGGTAAAAGGAACCTCGCTGAAGGTGGGCGCCCAGAACCTGCATTTTGAAGACAGCGGTGCTTACACTGGCGAAATCAGCGGCGTCATGCTGAAGGATCTCGGTGTGGATTACGTCATCATCGGTCACTCCGAACGCCGTGCTTATTTTGCGGAGACGGATGAAACAGTGAACAAAAAAGTGCATGCCGCGTTCAAGCACGGCTTGACGCCGATCGTCTGCGTGGGCGAGAAGCTGGAGGAAAGGGAAGCGGGTCAAACCAAATCCGTGTGCAAAGTACAGACAGAGGCAGCTTTCGCCGGTCTTAGCGCTGAGCAAGCGGCGCAAGTGGTTGTCGCTTATGAGCCGATCTGGGCGATTGGAACGGGCAAGTCTTCCACCGCTGCCGACGCGGAAGACGTGATCGGTTATATCCGCGAGCTGATCTCCGGCTTATACGGACAAGAGACGGCGGCAGCCGTACGGATTCAGTACGGCGGCAGCGTGAAACCGAACAACATTGCCGAATACATGCAGCAGCCTAACATCGACGGTGCCTTGGTGGGCGGTGCGAGCCTGGAGCCGGCATCTTACATCGCGCTGGTTGAGGGGGCTAAGTAAGATGGCCAGACCCAAACCGGTAGCCCTTATTATCCTGGACGGCTTTGGACTGCGCGGCGAAGTCCAGGGAAATGCCGTTGCTCAAGCCAAAAAACCGAATTATGACCGGTACTGGAACCAGTTTCCGCATACGACGCTTACCGCTTGCGGGGAAGCCGTAGGTCTTCCGGAGGGCCAGATGGGCAACTCCGAAGTAGGTCATTTGAACATCGGCGCCGGCCGGATTGTGTATCAGGATTTAACCCGGATTTCCAAATCGATTCGGGAAGGCGAATTTTTCGAGAATGAAACCATCCTTGGCGCGATCAACCATGCACGGAACAAAGGGAAAAAGCTTCATCTGTACGGCCTGTTGTCCGACGGCGGGGTACATAGCCACATCGAGCATCTGTTTGCCCTGCTGGAAGTATGCAAAAAGGAAAAATTCGAGGACGTATACATTCATGCGTTCCTGGACGGCCGCGACGTAGCTCCAGACAGCGCTGTGAAGTATATGGAACAGCTGCAAAACAAAATTGCCGAGCTCGGCGTAGGACGAATCGCTACGGTACAGGGCCGGTACTACGCGATGGACCGCGACAAGCGATGGGAGCGTACGGAGAAGTCTTACCGTGCGATGGTGTACGGCGAGGGGCCGACTTTTGAGGACCCGATGGCCGCGATCAAGGATTCTTATAACCGTTCGGTGTTCGATGAGTTCGTTATGCCGACGGTCATCGTAAAGCCCGACGGTACGCCTGTCGGTTTGGTTGAATCGGAAGATTCGGTCATCTTTTTCAATTTCCGGCCTGACCGTGCCATTCAGCTGTCCCAGGTCTTTACCAACAGCGATTTTCGCGGCTTTGACCGGGGGGAGAAGGCTCCCAAGGATTTATATTATGTCTGCTTGACCTTATTCAGCGAAACCGTTGGCGGTTATGTGGCTTATAAGCCAAAGAACTTGGATAACACGCTTGGTGAAGTGCTGGTGCAAAACGGTCTGAAGCAGCTTCGCATCGCCGAGACGGAGAAGTATCCGCATGTTACGTTCTTCTTCAGCGGCGGCCGGGATGTCGAACTGCCGGGCGAGACACGGATTTTGATCAACTCGCCTAAAGTAGCCACGTATGACTTGAAGCCCGAGATGAGCGCTTATGAGGTTGCGGCGGCGGCCGTTGCGGAAATCGAAGCCGAAAGACAAGATGTCATTATCTTAAACTTTGCGAATCCGGATATGGTCGGCCATTCCGGTCTGCTTGAGCCTACGATCAAGGCGGTCGAAGCCACCGATGATTGCCTGGGTCAAGTGGTCGAAGCCGTTCTGGCTAAAGGCGGCGTTGCCTTGATAACGGCTGACCACGGCAATGCAGATATCGTGACCAATCCGGACGGATCGCGCAATACCGCGCATACGACCAATCCTGTACCTTTCATTATTACCGACAGTCGTGTTACACTAAGAAACGATGGCATTCTGGCGGATATCGCCCCGACGGTGCTGGACCTGCTCGGTGTAGCCCAGCCGGAGGAAATGACCGGAAAGTCGCTTTTGGCAGCAAGTGTTAAACATAACTGACATTTGATTAAAAAAGACAAGGAGTGTATCTAGCAATGACTGTAATCTCCAATGTGTACGCCCGTGAAGTGCTTGATTCCCGCGGCAATCCGACCGTTGAGGTGGAAGTATTCCTGGAATCCGGAGCGCGCGGCCGCGCTATCGTTCCATCCGGTGCATCGACAGGCGCTTATGAAGCGGTAGAGCTTCGTGACGGGGACAAATCCCGCTACCTTGGTAAAGGCGTGCTCAAAGCCGTGGAGAATGTGAACGACATCATCGCACCGGAAATCATCGGCATGAATGCACTCGATCAAGTGGGTATCGACAAGCGCATGATCGAGCTTGACGGTACGCCGAATAAAAGCAAGCTCGGCGCGAATGCGATCCTCGCCGTTTCCATGGCGGTTGCCCGCGCAGCGGCGGAAGCGCTCGACGTTCCGCTGTATGTATACCTTGGCGGCTTTAATGCCAAAACCTTGCCGGTTCCGATGATGAACATCATCAACGGCGGTGCGCATGCGGATAACAACGTGGACGTACAGGAGTTCATGATCTTGCCGGTGGGCGCTCCGTCCTTCAAAGAAGCGCTGCGTACGGGTGCGGAAATTTTCCACAGCCTCAAAGCGGTCCTGAAGGACAAGGGCCTGAACACTGCCGTAGGCGACGAAGGCGGCTTCGCTCCTAACCTTGGCTCCAATGAAGAAGCGATTCAAACGATCATTGCCGCGATTGAGCGTGCGGGCTATAAGCCGGGCGTGGATGTGTTCCTGGGCATGGACGTTGCTTCTACGGAGTTCTTCAAAGACGGCAAATACCACCTCGAGGGTGAAGGCAAATCGTTCACTTCTGCGGAATTCGTAGATTTCCTTGCTTCTTGGGTTGAGAAATACCCGATCATTACGATCGAAGACGGCTGCTCCGAAGATGACTGGGAAGGCTGGAAACTGCTGACCGATAAGCTGGGCAGCAAAGTACAGCTGGTGGGCGACGACCTGTTCGTGACAAACACGAACCGTCTTTCCCAAGGCATTGAGCAGAACATCGGCAACTCGATCCTGATCAAGGTCAACCAAATCGGTTCCTTGACCGAGACGTTCGATGCGATTGAAATGGCGAAGCGTGCAGGCTACACAGCTGTCATCTCTCACCGTTCCGGCGAGAGCGAAGACAGCACGATTGCGGACATCGCGGTAGCTACCAACGCCGGCCAAATCAAAACGGGAGCGCCTTCCCGTACGGACCGCGTAGCGAAGTATAATCAATTGCTCCGCATCGAGGATCAACTGTCCGATGTAGCTCAATACGCAGGCAAATCGGCCTTTTACAACCTGAAAAGCTTTAAGTAATCTGTTCTAAATCATATTATAGCTGCCAGACCGGCTTTGAACTTTTTCGTTCCCGGCTTATCCCGCGATGGATCATCGGGAACGAAAAAGCTTCAGCCTGACGCAGACCCGGAGGGGATCCAATGAGTAATCTGATAAAGACCGTATTGTTCTTGATGGCATCGGCTTTTCTTACGCATTTGATTCCCTTCAATCATTTTTTCCGCAGCTTAAATACGATGATTCACGAATTCGCCCATGCGATCATGACGCTTGCGCTTTCGGGCCATGTGATGTTCATTGAGCTGTATGCTAACCATAGCGGAGTCACCTATTCGCAAATATCCAGCGGCTGGAGCCTGATTCCGATTTCATTGGCCGGGTACACTTTTGCATCGCTTTTCGCCTGGTTCATGTTTTATGCCAGGGCGAAGGGCAAAGAGCGTTTGGGCTTGCAGACGATTACATTGGTGGCTATTCTTTCGCTGGTCCTGTTTGTCCGCAATGAATATGGAATCATGTGGCTGATCGGCTTCGTGCTGCTGAATATCGTCATGCTTGCTTTTGTACCCCGGTTGCTGCGGGACGGATATTATCTTCTCCTGTCATTCCTGATGCTGGAGGAAGCCGTATTCGGGTCGTTCTCTTTGGTTCTGTATGCCATGCAGGATCCGGCTGCTGCTGGGGATGCAACGAACTTGGCTCAGGCTACCCTCATACCGGCCCTCGGTTGGGCTATTTTCTTTACCGTGTTTTCTCTATGGTGCGCGTCCCGGTCGCTCCGCTTATTCTTTGGCGGCCGTAAACCGAGGAAGAGCCGGGATCATACCCGCGCATTTCAACCGCGTTATGAAGAATGACCTGCGGCTTAAGAATCCGCTGATGAATCATTTCGATTTGTCAGCGGTTTTTTTATGTGATATAATATGGTTGCTGTCTATTTTTCGGACAAGATCGGTGTGATCCCGCAGGAGGTGGAATTTCATGGAAGTTGCATTGAAAATTATACTGGTAATTGCTTCGCTTGGCTTAATTGCGGCGGTTCTGCTGCAGCCGGGCAAAAGTGCGGGTTTATCCGGTGCCATCTCCGGGGGGGCGGAACACCTGTTCGGTAAGCAAAAGGCACGCGGCTTGGAGCTTTTTTTATCCCGTCTTACGATGGTGCTCGCAGTAGTGTTCTTTGTTTTGTCTGTGATTGTGGCTTATTTCGTAAGAGCCTAATCTAATAAATATATGGCAGCAGGGGAAAGTTACTCCTGCTGTTTTTTGTTTCTTAAGCAGGGAGTATGCGTCGGGTTGCCGGGTGTTTCTGCCATTTCCTTGGGCGGGCTATGAATTGGAGTGCACTTGGCTATACTAGGAGTATAATCTATGAAGCTTATTTATAGAAACAGCTTGTACATATACAAAACTGAATTGGTCAAGCGGCGGTATGATTAGGCGGCTCAGTGGGCCTATTCAGCCGCGCGGACGGGCTACGATGTTGTTTTTAATGAAGCCGGAGGGAGAGGGGACAAGGAAACAGACGGGGACCTGTCAATTGACATAGTTTATTGTACAAAGAGATGAAGTTAAGAACACAAAAGGCAGGTGAGAATCATGATAACCAAAGAAGATTTACTTGATTTTATGAAGGAAACGGCTTATAAACCGATGACGTATAACGAGTTGGAGCAGCATTTTCCGCTCGAGAGCGCGCAGGATTTCAGAGAATTTCTGAAGCTGCTCAATCAGCTTGAGAATGAGGGCTTGATTCTTCGTACCCGCAACGACCGCTATGGTGTACCGGAACGGATGAACTTGCTGCGGGGCAGACTTCAAGCGCATGCCAAAGGGTTTGGCTTTCTCATTCCGGATGACCGCGATCACCCGGATGTATATATCCATGCAAACGATATGGGTACGGCCATGAATGGAGACATCGTACTCGTGCGTATCAACTCCAAAAGTTCTCACGGCGGAAGGATGGAAGGAGAAGTCGTACGTGTCGTTACCCGCGGCAATACGCAAATCGTGGGACTTTTTCAAGCGCATGAAGAGTATGCTTTTGTCATTCCCGATGATAAGCGGGTCGTGCGCGATATCTTTATACCGAAGGAAGCGTTCGGCGGAGCGATGGACGGCCATAAGGTCGTCGTCAAGATCGTCTCTTACCCTGAAGGCCGCGCGGCTGCACAAGGCGAAGTCATTGAAATTTTGGGTCATAAGAATGATCCTGGCGTCGATATTTTATCCATTATCCGCAAGCACGGTTTGCCTGAGGCATTTCCCGATGAAGTGATGGAGGAGGCTGCAGCAGCTCCGGCTGTTATTTCTGAAGAAGAGCTGAAGGGGCAAGGCAGGCGGGATTTGCGAGGCAAACGGATCGTCACGATCGACGGTGAGGATGCCAAGGATTTGGACGATGCAGTGAATGTGGAACGGCTGCCGAACGGTAACTATTTATTGGGTGTTCACATTGCCGATGTCAGCTATTATGTAAAAGAAGGCTCCGCACTGGATCATGAAGCGTACAACCGCGGCTGCAGTGTGTATTTGGTCGATCGGGTGATTCCGATGCTGCCGCACCGTTTATCTAACGGGATATGCTCGCTAAACCCGCAGGTGGATCGTCTGACGATGTCCTGTGAGATGGAATTTGATGCGAATGCCAATGTGGTGCGCCACGATATTTTTACAAGTGTGATTAGAACCAGCGAGCGGATGACCTACACAAACGTACGCAAGCTGTTGACCGAGGAAGAGCCGGATGCCGAGCTTGTGGAGAAATACGGTTATCTGATGGATGATTTCCGCTTAATGGAAGAGCTGGCCATGAAGCTGCGCTCCAAACGGATGCAGCGGGGCGCCATCGATTTTGACTTCCAGGAATCTAAAATTTTGGTGGATGAGAACGGAAAGCCGACGGATATCGTCAAAAGGGACCGGACCATCGCCGAAATGATCATAGAAGAGTTTATGCTGGCGGCAAATGAAACGGTTGCAGAGCATTTTCACTGGCTGAAGGTGCCGTTCTTGTACCGGATTCACGAGGACCCGGATGGGGAGAAGCTGCAGCATTTTATGGAGTTTATTACGAACTTCGGATATGTGGTGCGGGGGAAGGGTAATACGGTTCATCCCCGGGCGCTGCAGACGCTGCTTGAAGAGATTAAAGGGACTAAGGAAGAAACGGTCATTAGTACCGTTATGCTGCGTTCCATGAAGCAGGCAAAATATGATTCCCAGAGCTTGGGGCACTACGGATTGGCTGCGGAGTTCTATACGCACTTCACTTCGCCGATTCGCCGGTATCCGGATTTGGTCATTCACCGCGTGATTCGCGAAGTGCTCGAGAACGGCACATTAAGCGCGGCCAGGCACGAATATCTAGCCTCTCGAATGGACGATATCGCAAAGCAATCGTCGGAGCGGGAGAGAATGGCGGTGGATGCGGAGCGGGAGACCGAGGCGCTGAAGAAAGCCGAATTTATGCTCGACAAGGTCGGTGAAGAATTCGACGGCATCATCAGCAGCGTGACGAGCTTCGGCATGTTCGTGGAGCTGGACAATACGGTGGAAGGACTCATCCGTCTGTCTGATCTCACGGACGATTATTACCATTATTATGAGGCGCAGCACGCATTGATCGGAGAGCGGACCTCGAGAATCTATCGCTTGGGCGATGAAGTGAAGGTACGCGTGGCGCGGGTGAACAAGGATGAGCACACCATCGACTTTGAAATGGTGGATATGAAGCCCCGGCCACAGAAGGTGAGTCTGGTGGACGTGCTGAACAACGTCCGCAAGAACGGCAAGCGGAAGGGCCGCGGGGGCCGGGAAGCCGGAAAGCCGGCCGCCAGCGGCAGTCGTACCGGACGCAGTAAACAAGGCTCTGGCGGCAGCAGCCGCAGCGCGCGGGGCAAAGGCCCGGGTGCGGCGAAGACCCGTGCGCTGGAGTCGGTTAAAAGCGGCTCGGGTACGGGCACAGCCAAAAAGAAGCGCAAAAAAACTGTTAAGCGGTAACCTCTTGATTTCCCGGGATGGAGTTGGTACAATGGACTCCATCCCTCTGTTTGGAAATCATGCAGGAAGGAGCGGCAGCGGAGAATATGAGCAAGAAAAGCGAAAACAAGGTTCTGGCGCAAAACAAGAAGGCTTCTCATGATTATTTTATTGAAGATACCTATGAGTGCGGTTTGGTCCTGACGGGAACGGAGATCAAATCGCTGCGCCAGGGCCGGGCCAATATCGGCGATGCGTTTGCAACGATCCGCAACGGCGAAGCATTCGTGCATAACATGCACATCAGTCCGTTCGAGCAAGGTAACCGTCATAATCCTGGCGACCCGACACGCGCCCGCAAGCTCCTCCTCAAGAAAGCCGAGATCAACAAGCTGTTCGGTCTGGCCAAGCAGGAAGGGTATACGCTGGTGCCGTTGAAGGTTTACGTTCGAAACGGTTTTGCCAAACTGCTGCTCGGACTCGGTAAAGGGAAAAAGCAGTACGATAAACGTGACACTGCAGCCAAACGCGATGCTCAGCGAGACATCCAGCGTGCGCTGCGCGAGAAGCAAAAAATTGCCAGATAATACGGCAAACACCGCTATTCTGTCAAGGATATGGCGATGCTTCCATGAGTTCGAAGGTTCTTTTTGCTTCATGAATGTGGTATAATAAAAGCGCACCAGGGAAGTGCACAGCATCATCAGCAAGACCAGCAGAAATGTCGTCATGGTAGATAAGTTTTATTTCATAACCTTACCGGGCCCGTCTACAGGGCCTGCCTATGCGGGGACGTTCTTGGATTCGACGGGGATAGTTCGAGCATGGGTTGCGGGTAGCGGGGACGCGTCCGCTTCATCAACGCTAAAGCCAATTAAATGGCAAACAACAACAATCTTACGCTTTAGCAGCTTAATAACCTGCTAGCGTGCTCCTACTCTGCATCGCCCATGTGCCGGGATAGGGGCTCAACCTTAGTGGGATACGCTGTCTAGTCTCCGCCTGCGGCTAGCTGAAGAAGACAATCAGGCTGACCTGAAGAGGAGCCGGTTACGGGGCGCCTCTAGGGTGACATCAAAACTGTGACTACACCCGTAGAAGCCTGTGTGGCGTTATCTTCGGACAGGGGTTCGACTCCCCTCGTCTCCATGCTGCAATCGATAAGAGGAGCTCAACCATTTACTATAGGGTGAGCTCCTTTTGTTTTAAGCATCAAAATTGGAAATACAATCTTAGAAACCTGTGTATCGTTAACTTCGGACAGGGGTTCGACTCCCCTCGCCTCCACCAATACCATCAGAAAAGCGACCTCAAGCGGTCGCTTTTTTGCTTGTTCGTACTCGAAGGGGATGGGTGACCCGCGTGGTTACTGGGTTTCCGGCTACTCTGATTCTGAATAAGAAATATTTCTGATGCTGTACGGGGCGGTACCGCTCTATGTAGCGGTTTTGATGCCCCCTAGAGACTCCCCGTAACCGGCTTCCCTTCGTTCATCCTTTTGTCTTCTTCAGCCATCCCCATGCGGTGCCCACAGTGTATCCCGCTAAAGCCGATCCCCTATCCCGCTCCAATCTACTGTTATCTCTGCTTAGACCGGTTAATTAAATCAATGATTCTGGCTATTGTTCCGGGAAAATCGGATTTGATCTCGTGCTCCCATATCCGTAATATGTTCCAGTTACGCTCGGTGTAGTACGAAGTAACTGCAATATCACGCTGTTTATTCCTGCTTAATTTTTTGCTCCAGTAATCAACGTTTGACTTTGGAATATGGCCGTGCAGTTCACAAGACTGCCAGAAGCAGGAATCGATGAAGATTACCACTTTGTACTTTTTTATGGCGATGTCCGGTTTGCCGAACAGATTGTGATTATTTTTTCTAAAGCGGATACCTTGTTTCCACAGTGCATGGGATACCTTGTCCTCCAGCTTTGTATGTGTCCCCCGGATTGCACTCATATTTTTGCTTCGAGCTTCCGGTGTAATTCTGTCCGCCATAGCAATCTCTCCGAATCAGCATTTTCTTCACTGATACTTATTATAAAAAAACAGACGGCATAAACCGTCTGGAAAATTCATCATGAACTCCTGCGTTGATGTTCATAGCAATAAATACGGTTGTTAAATCGTTTCGGTTGAGACAAACAATATTCTTTAACTTTGTTCGTAACCGGTTTGCCGCAAGTTGCACATA
The DNA here is from genome assembly GCF_013337105.1 of Paenibacillus sp. JMULE4. NCBI lineage: Bacteria > Bacillati > Bacillota > Bacilli > Caryophanales > Paenibacillaceae > Paenibacillus > Paenibacillus sp. JMULE4. The sequence goes on along the minus strand of NZ_SGWF01000020.1, from coordinate 268,148 downwards.
CATACAGATCATCATTAGCGGGCGACTGCGGTACGGATGGAATTTCCTCTACTGAGGGAGCCATTCCTGTAATGAAGTAAATTGAGGTTTGAATGAAAAAAGCGTCTCCTGTATGCTGGGTCTTGGAATGGGACACATTCACTGCCCTAATTAAAAGGAGGACGCTCTACCATGAAGTATAAGCTGAAACAGAAGCAAAATCAACGAATTACAAGAATTTCCGAAAGAACGCTTGTCATCGGTGCGGACATTGCCAAGAAGATTCATGTAGCTCGTGCTGTGGACTTCCGTGGCCTTGAACTAGGCAAGGAATGCACTTTTTACAACGATCAAGAAGGGCTAATGAAACTAGCCTTGTGGATGAAGGAACTTCAGCAAGCTAATGCCAAAACGGAAATTGTATTTGGCGTTGAGCCTACTGGACACTACTGGTTCCCGTTGGCTGCATTCTTAGAAGGGCAAGGCATCAAAGTTGTAGTGGTGAATCCGCATCATGTAAACAAAACTAAAGAGCTGGAAGACAATTCACCGACCAAAAGCGACTACAAGGATGCTAAAGTCATTGCGGATTTAATCCGAAATGGCAAGTACTCTGAGCCCAGTCTTCCGACGAAGGAATATGCGGATTTGCGTATTCTGATGAATTTTCGAGAGAAGGTATCCATCAATCTCAAGCAAGTGAAGGCACGAATCGGGAACTGGTTCGATCGCTTCTTCCCAGAGTATTCCAGCGTATTTAAGGAATGGGACGGCAAGACCTCGCTTATGACCATGCGACGGTTTCCAACGCCAGAGGAGGTTGTCTCTACAGGCGCCAGAGGCATTCTCACACACTGGAAGACGGAAGTAAAGCGAGGCGTAGGCATCAAGCGAGCAGAGCAACTCTACGCTGCTGCAACGTCCTCCATTGGATTAACGGAAGGAACCATGGCAGCAAGGTTGGAATTATCCGCCCTATTAGAGCAGTTCGATCTGTTTATCAAGCAACTGGAGTCCACGATGCAGAAGGTGATGGAAATCCTGGAGAAAATTCCGGGAGCTGCACACATGCTAAGTATCCCAGGGGTTGGAGAAGTCACCGTAGCTGGATTTCTGGCTGAGGTAGGAGACCTGAACAAGTACGACCATGGCCAGCAGATCATCCGCCTGGCGGGTCTCAACCTGAAAGAGAACAGCTCTGGTAAACGTAAAGGGAAGACCGGCATCACCAAGCGAGGGCGATCTCGCCTCCGAGCGCTTTTGTTCCGTTGTATGATGCCGATGGTGGCCAAGAACGAAGTGTTCAAGGCTCTACACAAGCACTACACCACGCGGAGTCAGAATCCGCTGAAGAAAAAACAGTCGATCATCGCCCTATGTGGAAAACTCATTCGAATCTTATACACCTTGGGGACAAAGCAAAAAGAGTATGATGCAATCGATGTATTAGGACCCGTTCGACAAGCCCAGCTACAACGGAGTGCAGCTTAAAATTAATCAATCCTGAATCCGTGACAAACTTAAGTCCACTCCGCCAGAGAGGGCAGTATATGGAAAAAAGTAATCGGAAATCCCCCCATCAGCTAAAGATTCGTGATGAAAACAAATCTACAAATGACAGAATCCATCAAGCAAGGCATGCTCAATAAGCCTTGCTGTTTACGGTAAGGCCGGAACAGGGAAGAGCAGTTTGGGTTGGTCTGGATGGCGAAAAATGGATTCAGGCAAACGCTTGGTACACTCGTCGTACGGTCTGAAACCAGGGACTGTATCGCCCAAAATTGAAAATCGTTTGACGAGCGTGTCGGCTGACTCTAGCCGCGATGTACACGATGTTTTGAATCACGGTGCGGATGCGGCGACGTTGTACGCCTCCCCGAATCGGAGCATCGTCTTGGCGCAAGCTTTCCTGCCCCATGATGCGGAGCAGGTTGTAAGCGAACACCCCCGCGTGCAAAACCAGATCGTTGGTATCGAATTTGCCGGCGGGCAGTCGCTCCAAATCCAGATCCGTCTTCAGCTCACTATGAAATTGTTCGCTCGTGCCGTGATCGCGATACAACTCGATGACACGCCACGGCGAGCAGGTAAGAGAAGTCCAATAGACGTTCACTTCAATTTCCGGGAACAGGAGCATCTGACCTTCACGGTCGATCGTCCGTACGATCACTTGAAACACTTGACGAAGGGCTTGATCGAAGCCTTTTTCGGGAAAGGCGATCACGCCCATGTATTCCGTCTTGCCGGGGCGCTGCTCACAGGCCATGCCCTTGTCTTCGGCGATCCGTAGCCAACTTTCCTTGGATGTATTGCGCAGATTGACCTTGATGATATAATCGACCTCTGGCTCAGCATGACACACCTGCAGATTTTCCAGACTGTCGTGAGCGGAATCCATCCGCACGAGAAGGCGCTCTTTCGTGATGCGCCGGGCATACTGGATGCTTTCGCGCAGAAAATCAGCGCCATCCTTCTGACTGTGCGTGCTGCCTTCCCGAAGCTGCACATTCACGCTATACCCCTCCTGTCCGAGGTAGGCGAAAATGGGGGCGTAGCCGAACGTGCCTTTGTAGGTCAACGAAACACCCTCTTTTTTCGTACCGGAGTTATCGAACGGAGAGACATCGATATCCAGCGGAATCACCGTATGCTCGCCTGCTGTCAGTCCGGTTACAGGTGCTTTTACGTTTCGAATCAGATCGGCGGATTCTTGAAGCAGGATCTCGTTCCAGTTGGCATTCATCGTTTGAGCTGCGGCATCCAGACGCTGACGGAGCGTCGGGCTTGACGGCACCTTGCGGACACCGAGGCAGGTTTGGAATACGGGATCTTTTCGGAAAGGTTCGATGTGGTCGAAGTCGCTTTTGCCTTGGCAAAGCAAGCCAAGATAGCTGGTCATGACATCGCCATGACTGTGAATCGGGTTCTCCATTCCTTTCACGGTGGAGCGATTGAGACGCTGCGGCAATCGGGTATGGGAAAGCAAGGCGCCGACGGTGGCCAGGCCAGCATGCGTAGTCAACAGAATTTCCTTAGATTGGGTGAATTGGATTCTCATATGTAGCACCTCGCAGGTGAAAGTGGATCATTCATGGTTCCTTTAAAATTCACCATCGGAGATGCGATTTCCTTTCTTTTTCTTCTTTTTCACAGAAGAACTATCACGGATTCAGGTCAATGTCATCCTGAATTCTCACGTATTCATATGTGTACAACTTTGACAACGGAAGCACCGGAGAAGCCGAAGAACAATACACCATAAGGGCAACGACCCAGTAAGGGAGCAAGAATCGGCCTCCACCCCTTGAGAGGTAGAACGAAGGAATGTAAGGGCATAGACCCAGCGTGACATGGGAGGGTAAACCCCAAGGGTGAATGTGGAGATCCACTGTGCGATCATACCAATATATCCATAGTTTGGATAAAATCGAGTTCAAGCTCTATTCCCGCCACCGGCCCTTACAGAAAAAAATGTAATCTATTCAATTGTTCACCAATGTCTATCAACATCCTCAAGGCGTCAAAGTTGAAAAACTAAGAATGGGCGGGAAAACAGGAGAAAAAATTACTTTATAGTGGGAGGGACTGTTTCGGATTTTAAGGCCGCCGCGTTTACCTTTGCCATCTGTTCGATCAATATCTCTCTATCCCATAGCTTTACTCCTAAACGTTTTGCACCGTCGATGGCTTGCTCTGTAAAGCCGCTGTTGGTGACAACCCATGCCTCATCGCATTTGTACACGTCTTTGCTTGTGTATGCCTGCTAGATAGCCTCATATCCGACATTCTTCTGCCATCGTTTTGCTTGAACAACGACTTTCTTGTTTGCGGATGTCAGAATGAGATCGGCACCGTAGTCACCTTGCCCGCCAGTGCGTTTGACTTGCAAACCTTGCTTTTTGAAAAACTGGGCTAGATATCGTTCGAAGGTTGTTCCGCTCATCTTATCAATCTCATGAATGTTGGCCCGCTCTAGCTTCAATTTAATATTTGCGAGGTATATCCCTAGTCCAGCGGCCATGAGGGCAATAAGTACAATAAGTAATGGATTTAACCAAGCTCCGCCGATCATTTTTCCTCCGTACTTGCCGATGATGACGTAGTTAAATACCAAAAAGAAGACCATTGCCATCATGCTTTTGACAGTAAACTCGATTATCATATCTTCTAACGTTTGCTTTTTCCGTCTTCGAGCCATTGTGTATCCTCCAGAGTTATAGAAATTGATTTTTGACCACAGTAAAGAAATCATGCCATCGCGGTTATTTCCTTGCTTCCCTTCGCCATCGGGGCCTTGCACACTGGACAATCTTTCGACGGCAGTTCCGCTTCCTCGAAGGTTTTTATACGTTGCCATGCATTGCATTTGTCGCTTGTGCATATCCATGCGAATACGGTTTCCGTTGTTGTCTTTTTGACAGTAGGAGATTTGCTTGCCGTCCCCGGATGTTGTTGACGGGATGGCGGGCTCGTTGTCCGTTTAGGGAAAGCATCCAATATGAACCTTGAAACTGCCGCTTTCTTCCCTCGAAGATAGGCAGGCGAGCTTATCAACAATTCATCTTTGGCTCGGGTGATGGCGACATACGCCAACCGCCGTTCTTCTTCTATCGCGGCTGTGACTTTATCGCGGCCTGAAAGCGTGGTGAACATGTCGTTCATTTTATCAGCGTCAAAGATGGAACTATGCGGCATGTTGCCTTCGGATGCACCAATCAGGCAGACTACCGGAAACTCAAGCCCTTTTGACTTGTGAATCGTCATCAACGACACATTATCATTGTTTTCATTATCGTGACGTCGGCGATTCATCGCTTTCCGTTTATCTGCAACTTCACCGATAAAGTAAACAAACTCTTCAATGGTAGCAAACCGTTTCGCAGACGATTCCAACTCGTCCAGCGTTTCACGCAGTATTTCTTTGTGGTGCGTCAATTTGTTCCGTTTGTTCGTCTCCAGATATTGATCGTAAAAATCCCGACGCATTCGTTGAATCGCATCAGCCGGTTTCATTGGCATTAGCAATTTGATCAGCTTCAGACGCTCCTTGAGCTTCTCTTTCTGAAAGTCCTTAAGGTCGGGAGATGATATCAAATGGATTAGCGGCCACTTTTTCTTTTGCATCGATTCCTGCTCGTAGATGAATTGCATGCCTTGCTCGCGATTGATGTATAATGTCGGCAATATGCCTTCCATCGCTTCGAACTCTTTCGGATTTAAGGAGAGACGGAAGTGATTGATGAGAGGCTTGACCAACCAATGATCGTAAAACGATTCCTCGCTCCCGTAATCGACGAACGGAACATCGTCCATGACAAACTGCTCGATGATTGCACGGCTATTGCTTGCCGTCCGAAACAGGATTGCAAAATCCCCGAAGTTCCGTTTTCCTTGCTTGACTTGATGCAGGATGAGATTTGTAATTATCCCTGCCTCATCGTCTGTATTTTTAGGACGGAGGTATTTCGGCGTCGCCTTGCTTTGCCGGGTTGCTTTCAACGTTTTCTTTTTCCGCCGCATGTTATGCCGGATCACTTCATTGCCGAGCCCGACGATACTGCTTGTCGAACGGTAATTGATATCCAGCGTAACCGTCTTGGCATCATGGTACAATTTGTTGAAGTTCAGAATAAATTCGTTCCTTGCACCATTGAAGGAAAATATGGTCTGGTCGTCGTCTCCGACGATCATCAGGTTCCGGTGCGGCTGAACGATCATCTTGATCAATTCATATTGCACCATGTTGGTATCCTGAAACTCATCGACCATGACGAAAAGAAACCGTTTCTGCAACGCGGCCAACAACGACGGTTTATGCCGAAGCATATTGTAGGCGATCAATAATACATCATCAAAGTCGATTTTGTTGTTTGCGGATTTCCACCGCTCATATTCAGCAAAAATCCGTTTCAGTTCCTTCTCCTCATCGGTCGTTTCCGGCAGGCTGTCCACATTAACCATCTGCATCTTGTACGATGATAGAAGGGACAACAACGATTCCGGCTGATAAGCGTCCTGCAAGCCCATCTCACGCAAAATACGCTTTAGCAGGATATGCTGATAACGGGTTTCGCTCAGGATGTCCTGCGTTACACCATGTTTTCTGATGATTTTTAGGAAAAACGAATGAAACGTTCGGGCTTGCACGGTTGCCGCAATGCTTTCACTCAGTCCGGGCAGTTGTGCGATGCGGTCACGCATTTCCTCAGCCGCTTTATTGGAGAACGTCACCAGCAAAATGTTTTTCGGATTGATGTTGCGAACAGCAATCAAATAGCCTGTCCGGCATACCAAAACAGATGTTTTCCCCGAACCGGCCCCGGCAAGTGTAAGCATAGGGCCCTTGTAATGCCGTACTGCTTGGATTTGCGGTTCATTCAGATATATTCCGCGTTTTTCCAATGTCCGAAAGAAAGAGGCGTCGCTGTCGGACTTAGAGATCAGGTCTTTGCTTGTTTTGACTGTTTCTACGTCGGCATTCGGGAACGTCGGACTTCCCGCTCCGAAGGGTGCTGTGAAAAATGTACGGGTACTCAATCCATCACCTTCATTTTGCTTGCATTGCCCATGTATTGCGAACATTCGATATGTTTTGATTTTACCATGATTTAGGTCTTTGTTCCTGTTTTTCTTGATAATATCTATCTTAACTGGATTATGTAACGTGAATTGGGAGTAGAATCGGTAGAATGACAAAATTCCGGCTTAGCACCACTTAACATGGGCAAAAATCCCGATGAATTCAACCCATAGCTGATGTTTCAGCAGATGATGGGCTAATGTCGGCCAATCAATATTCTATATATTGTTGATTTTGATGAATTGTAACGTACCAATTACATAGAAAAAGCCGAATTCGATTTGAATCGGCCTGGGAGTAATATTATTGATAGTAAGCTTACACTTGCCTCTATATCCAACCTCTTGATCGGGCATACCACACAACCCATATAAAGCCTGCTAACAGCAGGGTATGGAACGGAGCTATCCTTAAACAATAAAGCACGAAGCGAAGGAGATAATATGCAATCCATAAACCAAGGATGTACAACGGCCAAGTGTAGATATGTTCGCACCAGAACGAGCCTGTTGCTAACCGCGGCTTCAACCAGTAAATGCCGATAGGATACAACACAGCCATCAAAAGAATCATCAAGCATCCGAGACTGCCAGCGGTGTCTGAATTCCGTTCCTCCTTGACACCAAACAGCTTCTTCAACCCATGCTTAAAGGCTTCACCTAAAAGTAATTCGAGAAATTTATCCACCCAAATCCCGCCTTTCGGCCATGTTGTTTTCGCAGTAAAAAGGGAGCACGGCGGCTCCCAATGAATTGATTATGAAATCTACAAGTTGATGCGGCGGATTGCATTGCTGTTTTTATCGTAGAGAATGACATTACCGTTATTGTCGAAGCTGATTTTATCGATCTTCGTGATTGGCAACCCATCATTGTAGGTCAGGTTTTTGCCGTCTACAAACGTAGTCATGTTGCCATCCGTACTCAATTCGTAGATCGTCGCCCCACTGGTCAAGTAAAACTTGCCGTCATGCGAGGTGACGCTGTCAAACGGCGTGTTTTCGTATTCCACGATCTTGTCCACCTTAAGCGGGTACAACTGGACGCTGTAGAGTTTACTGCGGCCAAAGACAAACACTTTGTTGTCGGAAGCGATTGCCGCCGCGACAGGAGCGTAGCCATAAAAATCGGATATATCGATTGCTTTGTAATCCGAACTGCTAGCAAGCAAGTCAGCTTGAGCAGAAAATTGCCCCTGCAAAATGTTCGATTCATGGTCACCTGTTAGACCATAAATTACAGAGCGAGCATCAGGGAAAGCGATGAAGTCAAAGTACCGTCCTGCCTGTAGCCCATACGTGGTCATGCTGACGCCGGATGAAATATCATAAATGACCGAGACGTTCCAGTATTTCGACGGCAAATAAACATTCGATGCCAAGTACAGCTTGCTGTTGGCATAATCATAAGCTAGCTTCATTGGCGTTACATTCGTGTAATCGTAGTGCGAGACCTGACTGCCGTTTTTGAAATCTCCATTGAATGCATTGTCGATGGTTTTGTACGTTTCAACGGTTCCGTTAGAACTGTTGAATTTGCGAATCTTCTTGTTCGGGCTGTCCAAGAAGAAAATGTTGTTGTTCTTATCGACGACCATGCTGTCCACTTGATTCAACTTTGCCATACGCACTGGCCCATCAACGTCTCCGGTTCCATTGCCGCCTACCAAAGTATCCACACTAAATTTCGCCGCTTGAGACGGTTGAGACTGATTCGGCGTCGACGGATTTGTTGTCGGTGAAGTCGGTTGTGTTACCGGCGGCGTAGGCGTTGTTGTGGTCGATTGTTCGCTGCCGCCAACCCCTTTGTTATCGTTGCCGTATTGATAGGCTCTCCAGAGCAGTGTAGCGGCCTCTGCACGGGTTATCGAATCCTGCGGACGGAATGTTTCATCCTGATAACCGGATACGAGCCCATTTTCAACAGCGACTGCAACGTAATCCTTCGCGGCTTCAGAGATACCCGCATAATCCTTAAACATGGCCTCAATAATGCTTCGGTTAGCTAGGCGAGAAACGTCGTATCCCTTGAGCTTCACAAGTGCTACCGTGATATCTTCGCGTAATGCAGGAGCAGTCGGATTGAAGATGTAGCTTCCGTCAGCAGTGCGGTAGCCCGTCATGTAATCTTTTACAGCCTCGATGAAAGGCGAGTACCAATCTGTCGGTTTAACATCGCTGAACGATGAATAGTTTACTTTCTTCGCTTGAAGACCCGACGCTTTGACAATGATCGTAGCGAATTCGGCTCGGGATACTTGATTTTCCGGCCTGAACTTACCGTCCGGGTAGCCTTCGAGGACTTTGCGGGACGCCATTTCGCTTATGTATTTATTTGCCCAATGCGTGTTGGACACGTCTGCAAAAGTGACGGTCGGCGTATTGGACGGTGCGTTCTGCAATTCCTCACCGTACCCAGGCAGTGCCGCCGATGCCGAATCGAACAAGCTGAACACTAATATTACTGCGACGAGTAAAGATGTAATTTTCTTCACTGACATAGGCTCTTTCTCCAACTTCGACAGTCTTTGAAATAGGTTGCTTTTGATGCAATCAGGATCATCTCTTTATCAATTGGTGACGCCCTCCCTCTCTCTGATGAAAAATGTAGAATCTTGGCAATGGGCCAATCAGGCCTATTATACAACGAATTACCCTTATAAGTTAATACGTTTAGTATCACTATGATAGGATAAAAGTCTTGCTCTCACTCTACTAATCTGATGTAGAGGTGATGGCATGGCAGAGTTTATCCATATAGTTGGCGATCAAATTCGCAAGATTCGGAAGCTCAAAGGCATGACGCAAGAGCGGCTGGCAGAGCGATCCGGTCTGAGCTTCAGCTATATTAGTGACGTTGAACGAGGTACCCGTAATATATCGCTGGAATCGTTGGGCAAAATCATCAGTGCATTGGGTGTGAAACCCGCTCAACTGTTTGAGGATATTGAAGAATTGCCGATGCATTATGGCAGTGACAATATTCGCACTAAGATTGAGGACTTAAACGCTATGCTAAGCCAACGTCATGCAGATGAAGTGGACTTCGTGATCAAAGTGGCCCGCGAATTCCTGAACACTATTGATCGAAGGAAGCGTTGACGGCTATTTAATGGAGGAAAGATCGGCCCTATTTAGGCAAAAATCATATACATTTTCCGGAGGCACCACCCTGCTTTTATAACAAGGGGCTGGCCAGCCGTTTAATGCCCCACCCGGTTACATATGGACTGCTTTCTGCTGTTATTCAGCGGACGGCAGTCCTTTTTGTTTTTGCAGGCAGGCATAACAGCGAGGACATGGAAGGTGAGAGGCTTCCACGATAACGAGGAGGGATGCGTTTGTTCGGTTGGTAATGTTTGTCGGCGTGGCTGTCGGGGATGGAAATTGCATCCTCAGGTAACGGCTTTAGCGTGCAAGTGTGAATGGAATGTTTGGTCTGAAAAGTGAACTGGAGGCGAATGGATATGCATATTCAGATTTATGTGACTGGAGAAGGAGAAACGGTTGGCCGCTGGCTGTCATTACCGATGCACCCGGATGAGCTGAGGATGGCTATGCATGAAATTGCAGACGGCAATGAAGCCTTGGAGATTCGGGATTTTGAAGCCCCCTTTATTATCGAGAGGGACGACGACGTATTCACTGTCAATGAGGCCGCCGCTGTCATGGCTCAATACGATGATCAGCTTGTGTATGCCCTTTGCGGATGCACGGATAATGCAGATCAGGTCATTCGCATTCTGAATGGCGGACAGTTCCGTGTGTATTATGACGTTGACAATCTCTATGACGTAGCGGACGCCATGGTACGGGCAGGGCTCTATGGCCGCGTTCCTGTCGCCCTTAGGCGGTTTCTCGACTATGACAAGATGGTACGGGCGTTAGCCGATGCAGGTTGGCACTTTCATCCGGAGGTACGTGTTGCTGTTCAGCCGCTCTATGCAATGGATGCCGATTGATAACCGGGAAATCGGCTGAATCTCTAAAATAATGAAAACGGAGGAAGTGCAATGCAGATCAACGTGTATATCGCCAATCTGGCGAAGTACAACGAGGGTAAGTTAGTTGGCCGGTGGGTTGCTTTGCCGCTGGAGCGTGAAGAGTTGGAGTTTTGCATTAGTAAGGTATTGGGCCGCGATGAAGAATACGCCATCCATGATTACGAAGCCCCGTTTGAGATCGGCGAATACGATGATGTTTTCGCTGTTAATGAGGCGGTCAAGATCATGAGCCGGTACGACGATGCTTTGGTTGAGGCATTGTGTGAATACCTTGATAACCGCAATGAGGTCATCTGCGTTCTGGAGGGCGGCGATTACAGCGTATTCTATGGGGTGGATGATTTGGCCGATGTTGCAGAGCAAATGGTTGAAGAGGGGTTTTACGGGCCTGTGCCGCCCTCGCTGGCATCATACATTGACTATGAGAAGATTGGCCATGACTTGCACTGCGACGGTTGGCATATGAATCGTCGTCTCAGGGTTGCAGTACGGTTGAATTCATAATAGTCAGTGATTTGCTCAACAGAATCCGTCTATTGCCTGCTTGCATTAAAGCAGGTTATTTGTGTTTGCATTTTGACAGTGAAACTCGCCGGAAGTGAGATTAGCCGGACATCGGAAGGGGGTGAGCACATGGTAGTAAAACGGGGGTTGCCGGAGGACTTCAAACAGTTACTACGTCAGTTGGTAGCCAACGGACAATTCAGGATTGCCGGATTAGTCCTGCATACGTATTGCCGTCGCATTTACGGAGTTGATGAAGAAACCGCCGCACGCTGGATCGTGGCTTATTTCCGCCGCGAATTTTCTCAACAGTTGCAACGGCATCGGAAACAGACGGCAGAAGCGAGGTGATGACGCATTGCAAATTCGGAGAAAGGAGTAGCGGCAGATGAACTACGAATCATTCCGAAAAAACAGCCAGAAGGAATTCCTTGGACTTTGCCCGCAGAAAGGGTACATCTACTCTGTAAAACTTGATGCCGGGAAATACGCTGTTGTTGCACTCAAGAAAGCTAAAATCACTGTATTGATTACGTACACTGTTCAGCCATCGTTGGTCAATAGATGAGCGGCGGATTATCAGAGCGGAGCCCCTGAAGGGAGGTGAGGGAGATGCTGACGATGCAGGAGCTTATGCGGAAAAGAAATCAGTTGAAGGCAGTAATGCGGATGATGGATAGAAACGCGAGCTTTGATACCGAAGAAGGCAGGGTTTATGCTCAAACGCTTGTTAAGTTGGTTGTAATCGAAATGCAGATTGAAGCATTAGAAAAAGAAAAAATCGCCCGCATGTAGGAGCGGAGCGATCAAGAAAAAACTGTTGTCATCATCATCATAACCGAAGATCATATATCAAGCAATAGGAGAGGCCCGATATTGAGGCTTCTCCTTTTTGCGTTTACGGAGGATTCAAGTATGAATCAATATGGGATGTCCTCATTAAAGATTTTGCTGTCTGAAACGCTTCGTGAGAAGCCTGATAGCTATGTTATTGAACAACTCTTCGCCCGCGTTTCGAGCGTGCAAGAACTTCTGGAGCTTACGCATGAGGAAATCATCGAATGCGGGGCACGACCTGCAAAAGCGAAGCAGATCAAGTCTGCATTGCAATTGGGGAAATTTCTCGCAACACCGCCTAAGTCAACAGGGACAATAATCAGAAAGCCGGATGATGCATATGAAGTGCTAAAACCGCACTTACTGTATCAGCCAAATGAAAGGTTCGTAGTCATCGGATTGGGTACAAAAAACAATGTCGTATTCTCAGAGGTCGTATCTTCAGGGACGGCAAACAGTTGTCTTGTCACCCCGCTTCTTGTTCTAAGACCCCTGATAAAGCGTAATTGCGTGGCCGGGATTCTGGGGCATCAACACCCCTCGGGTTTGCCTGATCCGAGCCCAGAAGATTGCTCGGTCACGAAAAACATCATGAACGCCGCATCAACTTGTTCCATAGACATTCTCGACCACCTCATCCTCGGTGACAACTGCTATGTCAGCATGAAGGAACGTGGGCTCATGTGACCCCCGCATTGTTGCAACAACAATGAAAATTCGTATGATAGCGGTTCGCTTTTATTGGCGGGCCGCTTTTTCATTTCACAATGGAAGTGAGGCAACGGGATATGCGTGAGTATTGGTTGGAAGAATACGAGCGTTTAGTGGTCGCCGCTGATGAACTGCATCATCGGATCGAAGCTTGCGAGCGGTTAATCGAAAGGGTGCCGGTAGAAGTTTATCGCGGCGAGCAAGATGCTCATGAGGCTCACATACTGCTTCAAGCGGCGACAGAAATTCAGGCCGACCTGAATCAGAGGTATTGCCATATACGTCTGCAAAAAGCGATTCTCGCTCGGCTTATCGATGGGCTTCATTTGCCTCATTAAACAACATCAAATCACACATGGAGGATGAACGACTTGAACAAAAATGGCAAACAGCAGTATTTACCGGCGGCGGTGAAACAATTAGATGCAGATGGTGTTGGCGGACTTCATCCGCAGTTTATCATCGTCGTACAGATTATTGGAGATTCGCGTTGCATGGTATCCAAAGAATCGTTGCAGATAGTAGAATGCGTCTCCGAAGTTACCAAGGAACGATTCGAAATTGCTTTGCTGGCTGATGATATTACAGGTGACGGCGAGCGACGAAAGTTGAAGTCCTTTCAGCGGCTCATTGAAAAGTTGTGTGGCGGATGGCGAATGCATTTCTTCAAATCATCCGCCTCTACCACCGGAATGATGCTTGATCGTGTGAATAAGGTTCTTTTGGTCAATGCAGACGCGGTGTTACGGATGCAGTACTGTTCTGTGATAAAACTAATTGGCAAACTGTCGGGAATGATTGCTAACGTCTATAAGGGCGTAAAATCCACCGTGGGCGGGTTTAGTGGGCCGAAGGGTATAAAGAGTCTATTGTCTAGTAAAAACGCCGATATCGTCCTTGTAGTAAGCGAGAAAGGGTTGCTGTTCCCGCCCGGATTCGTGCTGAGTGCGGAGGAGCAGATGATGCGGATCACAATTACCGACACCAACCTTATCGTCTCTGCGGGTCGCCGCCGATGGATACATCGTTCTGCGGTTGAATTACAATTCCATGTCTATAAAATTACCGTCACCGTTGAGGATGACGCATATCTGGTCGCTGTTCCTCCCGATGTATTGCAAACATTAGGCGGGCCGGGAGCAGAGTTGTGGTTCGAATTGATTGCCGATTGATATTGCAAGAAGACATTCAGACACGCCAACAATGGGAAATCGGGCGGCTCCTTGCGTCGCCGCCCTGCTCCCATAACTCGTAATGTCCGGATTGAGAGGCGGTACTCAAAACAAAAACCACCCCACTGCCCCTGAGGGGCCGTAGGAAGGCTACCGCCCTCCTACACCTCCCGTATTACACTCGCCGCGTGGCGAACCCGCCAAACAAGTTGTCGGGAATTACAAGAGCGTGGGTACATGGACACCGCTCAGTCAAGCCTTCCCTGCGGCGGCTGTCGCCGGGCTTGACTAAGCTCACTGCTGGGCTTCTACCACCATTAGAGCTATTACCATGTATGCGATGAGAAATATACAACCCACCTCTCTAACCGATCAAACATTTGCTTTAACGAACATTTCGTTTTATATACAATGAAACCGATACCGCTTTTACGGAGGAAAATCACCATGAAGATGCAGATAAATAACTTTAAGTCACTATTGGCTCAGAACAAATCTGGCAAGAAATTCATTATTACAGATCAGTTTTTCATCTTTCAACGAAAGATACTGTCCGATGTATATGCTAATTTTGCAGACCAACAAGGCCATGCATTCAGGATTTATTTAGGGCTTGCTGAACGCTCGAAAATTGGCTAAAAACGGCGTCACAACAAGGGGTTTGAGCTCATTATGTCGAATTCATATGCAAAGAAAACACAGGAAATAGCAGCCAAAACCTTGCAGACGGAGAGTGACGAGCGTGTACAAGCCGACCGTGCATCTAGAAAACCAAATGATTTTGCCGGACGATTTCTTTCTGCCCTTCGGCGGGAAACTGGATAAAGAAAATCGTTGGGTTCAGTTGGCGAAGCTGGTACCATGGGCGCATGCCGAGAAAAACTACGGCCAGTTCTTCAAGGACACGTTTCGCGGGCAGCACACACTCAGCTTGCGAATGGGACTGGGCGCTCTCATTATTCAAGAGCGGATGCAGCTGACGGATCGGGAGACGCTTGCGTCGATCAGCGAAAATCCGTACATGCAGTACTTCATTGGCTTGGCCGGGTTCGAAATGAAGCCCCCCTTTCATCACTCCATGATGACGCATTTCCGCAAACGCCTGAAGGATGTGCTCGCCGAAATCAATGAGATCGTGGCCACCGAAGGCGCGAAGGAATGGAAGGACGATGACGAGGGCGACGCGAATGGCGGCGGCATAAGCAGTAAAAGAAAACGAGCAAGCAAGAAGAGCGCCTCTTCAGATACAGCGGAGCAACAAACGATGTTTGATGATGCGAAGGCCCAAGCCGTGAAGCCGGCGATCCCAGCCACTACGGAGCAGGCGCTTGCGGAACAAGCCCAGGAATGGGCGAATGAGCAGGCGTCAGCAAACGAGCCGCTTTCCACAGATAGGCAAGAACTCGTTACGGAAGCACCGCTCACTCCCAATGCAGGAACGCTTCTCGTTGATGCCAGTTGTGCACCGGCGGATGTCGCGTATCCAACCGATTTGAATCTACTCAATGAGGCACGGGAGAAGCTCGAAGGGATCATCGACACGCTGCATGAACCGGTTGTCGGTAAAGCGACAAAGCCGCGTACCTACAGGGAAAAAGCGCGCAAGCAGTATCTGGCGGTCTCCAAGCAGCGCCGTCCGGGACCGAAAGTGATTCGCAAAGCGATCAGGCGACAGCTTGGATACGTCGGGCGTAATCTGGCCATCATCGCCGAGCAGGCGAAAGAGCAGCCGCTTACGCTGCTTAGCCGCAAAGCCTGCCGCGACTTGTTGGTCATTCACGAACTGTATCGCCAGCAACTTCAAATGTACAACGGTCGTACACATCAGATCGAAGATCGGATCGTCAGCATTCACCAACCGCATGTCAGGCCGATCGTGCGCGGGAAAGCCAAAGCGCGAGTCGAGTTTGGAGCCAAGATCGCCGTAAGCATGACGAAGGGCTATGCGTTCCTTGATCGTATTTCCTGGGACAATTTCAACGAGAGCACGACGCTCATCGAGGCGATTAAGAAGTACCGCAGCCGCATGGGATGCTATCCGGCGGTTGTACAGGCGGATCAAATCTATCGCACGCGGGAGAATCGAAACTTCTGCAAACAACATGGCATTCGGCTCAGCGGACCGGCTTTGGGTCGACCGCCGAAAGACGGTCAGACAAACGAGCAGCGGCACCTGGCTAAACAAGATGCGGGGGAACGAAACGCCATTGAAGGCAAATTCGGAGAAGGCAAGCGAAAGTACGGGCTTGACCGTATTCGAGCGCGCCTTGCACAGACGAGCGAGTCCGTCATCACGCTGCAACTGCTGGTGATGAATCTGGAACGCAGGCTGCGCGTTCTCTTTTGCTTCATTTTTTCCATTCTGCTTCGCCGTCGCCCCACCATCATTTTCAGGTAAACAATCGTTCAGCAAGCCCTATTTATATCTCTGTCGGCATGTAGATAAGCGGTTCAGAAAATGCATTAAGACACTACAAGACATTAACATTGATCTCGGATACAAGAAACCTTTGCCGCCGGGAGCGACTAAACTTTCCAATTACTCGAAGGTAGTCGATAAGGCTCTGGATTGGTTAGAAAGAAATTATTTCATTGAGAGGACGAGCGGGCCCAGACAACCGTATCAGACTAAAATATTGGTGGCTCCTGATTATCATCCGGTGAAAAAAAGCTATCACAGTTGTGCAGAGATAAAGCTTAGTCCAAGAGGACTAAAGAATAGCAATACAGGCTATATAATGGTTCCTAATGAAGCTGTCGAAAATGATATATTAAACAACAAACCTGCTACACGCCAAAAATGGTCAATCCGGCGGTTGAAGACAATGTTATTATTGCATGGGCACTGTTGGCTGGAATACTTCGGCGGGGTTAATCCTCAAATTGTCTCTATCGATGAGCAAAACGAGACGATAGAGTTGGAGGAAGGGTTCTGCTATAACGTCAAAGGCTCGGTAAATGATATTACCGACACTGTTCTTGAATTGATCTACGAGGGATTGTTTATACCCGTAAAATGTCTTTTTGTTGATGACTTTTACTTCGGGGATGCAGGGCAATGTAATCCGCCTCAAAATGCTAAGGTTCAGGAGAAGATCATACTTCGGCCAAAGCACTTGTTAAAGAAGCCGGTTCATGACAAAACGATGATGATGAAGTGGGGGAGGATGCTTCCATGAGCATGACAATCAGAACATTGCAAGTTCCTCTACTGGATAAGACAATTACAGTAGAGCACGATCAAATGCGGTTTATAAGAATCTTTGACGAGCCAATAGGATTGCCGTACGAACATGAAGGTAAGCGGGGCGTACAGAATGAATCCCATATGCTTCAACACATTCCGATGATGGACTTCCAAGCAAAAATCACATCGTTGCTTAGAGCCGTCCTCAAAGATGCGAAAATCCCTTATCCATTAAAAGGGCAGTTCAGAGTTGAAATTGATGTTACCACTTCCAGAAGCATTAGCGAAATGCCGCTCCTGCTCTTGATGAAGTCGGTCGTGGATGGAATCAATAAAGAGATCGTTACTGATGACCATTGTATATTCTCATGTTCGATAAAGTACAATTGGCGGGCCCGTAATCGAAGAAGTGCTGTTACGAAGTCTCCAGATGTATTATCCGTCAGGTTGTTTGACTACAATGGCCCGTCATCATCGCCCGTAGTTGAGTTCAGAAAAGTTCACGTTCATGCAGTCCCCAAGACTGATCCGCTGTTACTCAATTATTCAAAAGATGTACGGTGGCCGTTGGGCAATTATGATTATCAAGACGATGTCGCGGCGGCCCTAAGAAATGACGGGATGCAGATCGCGGGCGGCGGGCCATACCGTTTGCACCTATTGTTCTTGGGCAACATTCTGAGCAAGGACGTTGACAATATGGCGAGGATGTATTATCCGATACTGCAACAGTTAGGACTTCGCAATGAAGATGTACTGGAGATCGTGCTTACTAAACAACAGGCAACACTTGCTGACAGCAGTTGTGTTCAGATTGCACTTGCACAAATATAATGCTTGCATCTACATGAGAAGCCTTGTGGCTCTAAGGGAGAAGCCCTGTCCATGAGGTACGTACCTACAGACATATAAAAGAGCAAGTATGATAGATTCATAGATTCTAGCCTGATCTCATGCAGATCGGGCTTTTTTATTTTCAGCATGCAAATGCGGATGGAAGCCTTGAAGGGAGTGATGCGATATGTAGTGCAATCTCATCCGCAGTCAGTGTCGTCGCTTCAAATCATCAAAACAACAATGATTACCGAAGGGAGCAGAAACGCAATGAATGTCGTCACTTATCTTCGCGTCTCGTCAGAACAGCAAGCCGAGCGTGAACTATCCATCCCCGCTCAACGGGAAGCGTTACAACGTTATGCGAATGAACGCGGATGGAACATCGTCGACGAATATGTGGATGAGGCGAAGTCCGCTAAAACCGCAGACAGGCCGTATTTCCAGCGGATGATTGCCGCCGCTCAACAGCCTGACAAGAACTTTGAAGCGATTCTCGTCCACAAGTTTGATCGCTTTAGTCGCAGTCGTGCGGATCATGTTGTCTACAAAGCCCTGTTGAAGAAACAGGGTGTTGTTGTTTTATCGGCAACCGAGCCAACCGAACCGGACACGCCCCACGGCGTTCTGCTCGAAGGAATGCTGGAAGTCATCAGTGAGTTCTATAACGTCAATTTGAAGCATGAGACGTTAAAGGGAATGCGGGAAAACGCGGCACAGGGGTTCCATTGCGGCGGAAGAGTGCCCTTTGGCTATCGCCGCGTTCAGCGGGGCAGTAAGGTCACGTACGTGCTTGGCCCGGATGAAGAAGTCAGGTTAGTCCGGCAAATGTTCAAGATGGCGGCAGAAGGAATGGGAGGGAAACGCATTGCCCGTGAATTGAATTTGCAAGGAGTGCCTGAAGGGTATCGCTGGAGACCATCAACGATACTCGCCATACTTGGCAATCAGGTTTACTTGGGCCATCGAGTATGGAACAAGAAATCAGTTGTCAACGGCACCATGAACCCTGCGGGCGAATGGATAGTTGCGAAAAACGCACACCCCGCCATTATTGATGAAAAACTGTGGTTTGCCGCCCAAGCGTCACTGATGTCGCGGAAGCTAAGATCATAAGCAGGTTTATCGCAGGTATGCCGGTTCACATCGGTGTACCTGCTTTTTTTATGTCCAAAAACCTTTATACGAAGGAGATGTTCACTCATGAAAGTTGCCATTTACGCCCGTGTATCGTCGGAACGTCAAGCTGACAAGGAGTTGTCTATCCCGGCACAGATTAAGGCCATCCAGCAGTATTGCCAGAACAAGGGTTGGGTCATCGTTAACGAATTTATCGAGAAAGGCAAATCAGCCAAGACCGATGTTCGGCCTGAATTTCAAAAGATGATCGCTCTGGCAAAGCGTCCGAATCGCCCTTTCGACGCAGTTGTTGTTCACAAGTTCGACCGGTTTTCCCGGAAACGAGACGACCATGTGATCTACAAAGCTTTGTTGAACCAATTTGGCGTTAAAGTCATTTCCGTAACCGAGCAGACAGAGGCGGAGACACCGCAGGACATGTTGCTTGAAGGCATGCTGGAAGTTATATCGGAGTTTTTTAACGCGAATTTGTCTACTGAAGTGCGGAAGGGTATGACACAGAACGCCAAACAAGGTTACAACAACGGCGGTACGCCGCCTTACGGCTACCGGACAGAGCATATTGCCCTCGGAAATCAGAAAACAAAATCAGTATGGGTTCCGGGGCCGCGTGAAGAAGTGGATGTTGTGAGATGGATATTCAATCAGTATGCCTACGAGGGGAAGGGATACCACAAGATAGCGTCCGAACTGAATGAGCGAAAGATTCTGTCGCAGAAAGGCGGTACATGGTCAGCAAGTACGATCCGTGCGATCATCTATAATGAATCGTATATTGGCCGCAAGGTGTGGAACAAGCAGGATTATCAGACCAAGGGCAAGAAATGGAGAGACCGTTCGGAGTGGATTATCACTGAGAATGCCCATCCTGCTTTGATCTCCAAGGAATTGTTTGAGTTGTGCCAAGAAAACGCCAAGAAGCGGCATAATGGCGGCGGGGAGACGCACAAGCCGTTTGATTCGAAGCCGGTATCACCTTTCTGGCTCCGAGGGGTGATGGTCTGCGACAAGTGCGGTACCCGAATGGTCGGAAATTCGGCTTCTACGCGAACCAAGAGCGGCGGGCAACAGTATTACACCTGCGGCGGTTATTTGAGGAAGGGCAAAGAGTTCTGTTCTTATGTCGGATGGCGGAAAGACCGGGTTGAGGAACTGGTTTCAAACAAACTGCGTACTGCGTTATTAAGGTTGTCGATGGATAACAATTTATCGGAAGAAATCCGGCTGTACCACAACGACAAGAATAAGCATCTGATCGCTCAGCAATCCAATCTGGAGGCGGAGATCAGCTTTCTGAAGAAAAAAGTTCAGGCTATCCAGGCGGACATACAGTCGGGCAAGGGGAAGCCATATCATCAAGAAATGCTCGATGAGATGAATCAGGAGTTGCAGGTGAAGGTGGCGGAGTACGAAGCTCTTGCTCAAGGAATTACGGCAGTCGATCTGCCCGACGAATATATCGCATCCGTGAAGTACGACATCCAGACTTTTATCAGCTTACTGGACGATGAAGTAGCTAATCCGCAAATGTTGCACCAACTTGCCGGGAAGTTCATATCGAAGCTGTTTATTCAGCGGGAGACGAAGAAGTTGTTTTTGACGATTCGATTCAACTACGGCGGCATTGAAGTTTATGAGAAAACGGTAGTCGCTGAATGGTAAGCGGGACTATATGAATAATCATTTTTAAGATATAATTGCAGGAGACTCTGCGGATTACAAAGTTTCACAAGGGGTCTCCTGCATTTGGTTATTTTTGTTGAAAAATGACGTTTCGGAAAGTTATAATATAGGAACAAATGTTTGTGTTGAGGAGGGTGGTATGAGGTGTCTAATTATACCTCAGTTGAAATCTGTGCTGGAGCCGGAGGACAAGCAATTGGTCTGGAACAAGCAGGTTTTGAGCACTTAGCTTTAGTTGAAATCGATGAGAAAGCTTGTCAGACATTGATTACAAACCGCCCTAGTTGGAATGTTATCAATTGTGATTTAAAACTTTTTGATGCGACACCGTATAAAGGTGTCGATTTGTTAGCAGGTGGCGTTCCTTGCCAACCATTTTCTACTGGCGGGAAACAGTTAGGTGCGGATGATGAACGTGATTTGTTTCCCGAAATCCCGCGATTAGTAAGAGAATGTAATCCAAAAGCGATAATGATTGAGAATGTACCGGGACTATTATCGCCTGCGTTTGAAAAGTACCGAAATGAATTTACTGAGGAAATGGACACCTTGGGATATAAAGGTTATTGGCAGTTATTAAATGCCTCAGATTATGGAGTTCCGCAATTAAGACCGCGAGTGATATTCGTAGCTCTCTTGAAAGAGTATGCTAGATTTTTTCAATGGCCTGCACCGGATATATTTACCAAACTAACAGTTGGCGATGTTTTATTTGAAGAAATGATAAGCAGGGGGTGGCAAGGTGCATACGAATGGCGAAACAAAGCCAATGCAATTGCACCGACTTTGGTAGGGGGCTCCAAAAAGCATGGTGGGCCGGACTTAGGCCCCACACGTTCCAAAAAAGCTTGGGCACAACTTCATGTGGATGGCCGTGGTATCGCTGATGAACCGCCAGCACCAGACTTTGTTGGTATGCCGCGGCTTACTGTAAGAATGACGGCTCTGTTGCAAGGTTTTCCGCCTGATTGGGAATTTGCAGGGAGAAAGACACCGGCTTATAGGCAAGTCGGAAATGCTTTTCCGCCGCCAGTAGCAAAAGCGGTAGGAGAGTCAATAAAGAAAGCATTGGATGCGGCACTGTCTAAGAGAAGGGGAATAGCTTGAGATGGCTCGGGGTACTAGAGGTAATGGTGCAAAAGCAAAATTAAGAAAATACTTTTTGGAGCATGTTGGAGAGGTGCTGGATTCTGATACGCTAAAAACAGTCGCCGACGGTGCAAGTGAATGGGCCAGGCGTATCAGGGAACTTCGGAACGAGGAAGGCATGAACATAATCACTCACAACGACAGGAGTGACCTGAAGCCGGGGCAATATGTGTTGGTAGATACAAAACCATTACCGGCTTTTGAACGGGCCATATCGAAAGAGACACGGGCTTTCGTGCTTGATCGAAATGGATTTACGTGCCAGATGTGCGGGGCAGTAGCCGGAGAGCCGCATCCATACGACCCAACAAGAAAAACCCGGTTACATATCGGTCATATTATTGATAAGTCCCTTGGCGGGACAGATGACCCTTCTAACTTAAGAGCGATTTGCTCGGTCTGCAATGAAGGAGCCGCAAATATTACACTAGAAAGACCCATGGCGAATAAGCTGTTGGCACAAATTCGTCGTGCTCCCGGCTCGGAGCAATTAAAGGTTCTTGAATGGTTAGTTCGGAAATTCCCCAAGCAGGCAGAAGATTTTTGTAAACAAAATAAATGATTCAGGAGTTGATGGATAAGATGGCCAATGCATTTCAAACGATAGAGCCTAACATTATTGATAATCCACAACTTAGAATTCCGCAGAAAGAAGCATATACCAAAATCTTTGAACATTATGAGGGTCAACCTGATGTAAGAGAAACTTCAATCATCTTGCCTGTAGGGTGCGGAAAATCGGGCCTTATTACATTGACCCCATTTGCAGTTAAATCTAGAAGGGCTCTAGTAATCGCCCCCGGTATTAACATTGCAGGTCAGTTATATAAAGATTTTGATCCTACTAAGGAAGATATGTTCTACATTAAATGCCGGGTATTAAACGGACAAGAATATCCCGAGCCTGCAGAAATTAGGGGCACGGCGACAAATGTTAGTGATTTGGAAGAAGCCGACGTTGTTATTACGAATATTCAACAGCTTCAAGGGAACAACAATCGCTGGCTAAGAGCCCTTCCATCAGATTTCTTTGACTTAATATTATTCGATGAGGCACATCATAATGTTGCTGAAAGCTGGAACATACTGCGAGAAGCGTTTCCGGAAGCTAGAATCGTAAATTATAGTGCAACTCCAAGAAGGTCTGATGGACAGCTGATGTCCGGGGAAATTATATACTCATTCCCAATTGTCCGAGCAATAGAAGAAGGATATGTAAAGAAGCTTAAGGCTGTTGTATTAAATCCACAGACACTAAAATACGTTCGGAGAGAGGATAATAGAGAAGTAGAAGTTAGTCTTGATGAAGTTCGCAGACTTGGTGAGGAAGACGCCGATTTTCGAAGAAGTATAGTTACATCGGAAGAAACGTTGTTCACTATTGTCGATGCTTCAATACGTGCCCTTAACAAGATCAGAAGCGAGTCTCAGAACCCTCGCCATAAGATTATTGCTTCGGCTCTCAATTATCAGCATTGCATTCAAGTTGTTGAAGCATATAGGGCTAGAGGTTTACAGGCTGACTATGTTCATAGCTTGCAGGACGGTGCTGAAAACGAGCGTGTGCTAGACCGGCTTAAAAATCATCAACTGGATGCCATTGTTCAAGTTCGGAAACTGGGAGAAGGATTCGATCACCCGCATCTAAGTGTAGCCGCAGTGTTTAGTGTTTTCAGGGAGCTTTCACCTTTCGTTCAGTTTGTCGGAAGAATCATGAGGGCCATCGATCAGAATGATTCTGAAAGTATTAATAATCAAGGAACAGTTGTTTTCCATGCAGGCTCCAATATCGCTAGATTGTGGAGCGACTTTCAGGAGTATAGTCAAGCAGACAGAGAGTTCTTCGATCAATTACTCCCGATGGAGAGCTTGGATTTCGGAGATGCAACAGAAATAGAAATTGAACCTAGAACAAGAGGGAGGAAACCAAACCAAGTTGAAATAAAGGGGCAAGCAGGTCTTATCATTGAAGAAATCCCATTAATTCTTGAAGATGCCGAAGTTCAAAGAGCGATTCAACTTTTGCAAGATAAAGGTGTGACCCTTGAAGACCTTCGTACCGCATATGAGCATAAACCCGTACCAACAACAAAGCAACGGCAAAGGCAAGCATCGAGACAAGCATTAGACGAACTTGTGAGGAATGAAACCGGGTTTATTTTGAAACAACGCGGAATTAATCCGCATGGACGCGAACTTGATAAGAAACACCTCGGAAAAACTAATTTTGTATTGTTGAAATCAGCTATCGATCGAAAAATAAATCAATTTGTTGGTAAGGAGCCCGGCTCAAGAAGCGAATATAGCTTGTCTGAGCTACAGGCTATTAAAGCTAACCTCCAGCAGATTGTTAACGAAGCTACTGCGGAGGTATTATAATGCCTCGGCCCAAATCATTTTTGAAGAAGCTTTCCGTTGATATTGCACGAAGAGGACATAAATGTCAACATATGAGTACACATGAAATTAAGCAGGGAGATAAGAGACTAAAACTTTCTGTCAACAGAACTGATGAGCATTATTGTGTTGAATGTGCAGTCAAAATGATTGATTTGGATATAGCTAAGTTAAATTCTATTCGAGATGATTTGCTTAAACAGTGATCTTTGTATTGCTGGGGATTAGGAAGAGTAGAGAATAAGGGAGCTAAATTTAATGGTTCCCTTATTTATTATTTTGACGGAGTATCAAATATGCAATGCAAAAGCATATGCGGGAGGAATTCGGACGCTTGAGTGATCCGGGGCAACAAAATCTAGCTGATGCCCGCGAAGTCGTCATTGCAGGTAAATTGATGTTGCAGGCTATACTGTCAGCCGTCCGTTGTCGGGGGCAAGCAGGTATGATCTTGTGGCGGAGAAGGACGGACGGTTTATCAAGATTCAGGTCAAGAGTTTGAAACAGGATTCTGCGTATAAGAATTCGCCGTTGCCGTTACCAAGTGTATGTCCTTGAAGCGTACTCACTCAACCCATTGTGTCTATGGTAACTTAAAAACAGGCCAGCAAAATCATTGAAAAACCGGCCACAACCGATAAACCTACTTGGAGAGAAAATCAACAAGTAGGGGCTGGGAGAGAATGATCGCGATGAACACGATGCAACAAATATTAATGATGCATATTCATGAGGGGAGGTCGCGCCGGGAGATTGCAAGATTGACAGGGATCCATCGGGAGACGGTTGGGAAGTACATCAGGCAATATGAGGAAAGGAGACAACAGCTACTAGCTGAGGGGAACAACTCGGTGGATATCCAAGCACTGATTGATGCCCTCACTACCGCGCCCAAGTATACAGTCGGAATTCGACCCAAACGAAAACTGACCGACGAAATGACAGCTAAGATTCAGGCTCATCTGGATGAGAACGAAGTAAAGCGAAGCCAAGGGCAACGCAAACAGCAAAAGAAGGCGGTAGATATCTTCGAGGCACTAGAAGCCGAAGGTATCCAAATCAGCTATAGTACTGTTCTTCGGACGGTTCGTAGTTTGGAACGAAAACCAAAGGAAGCATACATAAAGGCACTGTATGAGCTTGGGGACATTTGCGAATTCGATTGGGGTGAAGTGAAGCTCAAAATTAATGGAAAGTTTCAAACTTTTCAGATGGCAGTCTTCACATCCGCATATGGGAATTACCGTTTTGCATACCTGTTCACCAAGCAAACGACGGAATGCTTCCAAGAAGCACATGCCCTGTTCTTTCAGCATATCGGCGGTGTGTATCGAACCATGGTGTATGACAACATGAAAGTCGCGGTGAAACGGTTCGTCGGAACGGATAAGGAGCCGACACAAGGATTACTCCAACTGTCGCTTTATTACGGCTTTCAATTCCGGTTTTGCAATATTCGCAGCGGCAATGAGAAAGGACATGTGGAACGCAGCGTAGAAGTCGTGCGTCGGAAAGCCTTCGCCTTCCGGCACGAATTTGAATCGCTTGAAGAAGCGAACCAATATTTACAGGAGGTGTGCACTCAGCGCAACCAAAAGCCGCAAACCGAGAATAACGGCCAGACGGCGAAGGAACGACTGGAAGAAGAACGCCCCACCCTTTTGCCTTCCCCGCCCCCGTTTGACGCAGCCCGTGTACTTTACGGGCGGGCGGATAAATACGCGACGATTATGGTGGACCAAAATCGTTACTCCGTACCAGATCATCTGGTTGGAGAATCGATCATGATCAAGGTGTACTCGACCCGAGTGCTTTGTTTTCACCAAGAAACGAAAGTAGCGGAGCATGTACGGTGTACCGGCAGCCATGAGTGGCGGCTGGACTTGAACCATTATTTAGATACGCTAAAGAAAAAACCTGGTGCATTCGCCGGTAGCGCGGCGTGGCAACAGGCTCCCAAAAAGATAAAAACAATCTACGAAAGGTATTATACCAGACGCAACAAGGAATTTGTACAACTATTGCAATATATTCGAGATGATGCCAGTTTCGCGGAGATCGAGCAAGCTATTCAGGAATTGGAGTGGATCCACCCAGCCCATGTAACCACGGATAAAATTAAAGTGCTATGTGCCAAAAACCGAGATCTGGCGCCGGTGGTTCGGACGACACATTCGGAAACCGGCCAAGAGATTGCGGAGCGATCAGTTGAGCATTTGCGCATGTACGATGAATTGTTTGATACTAGGCCGACAGAAACGAAGGAGGGCGCTGCATGAGCCACTCGCCGCGCAAGGCGTTGAAGGAAATGATTCTGGAATACAGCAAAGAATTGCGGCTCCCGATGATTCGTAAGCATTTGGAAGAGCAAATTCAGGAAGCGACTCAACGGGACGCCAGTTACGAAGAATTTCTGACGCAACTTCTCGAAAAGGAATGCGATGCCCGTCGGGAAGCGTCCCGGTACAACCGAATACGGTTGGCGGAATTTACGCACAAAAAATATCTCGAAGATTTGGTTGTCGGGGACTTGCCGGAAGATGCACAGAAGAAGTTAAAACTGTTGAAAACGCTAGATTTTATCCGAGAAGGGCGCAACGTAATTCTGTCCGGAAACCCAGGGACTGGAAAAACGCACATTAGCATCGGGTTAGGTCTGAAAGCTTGCCTGGAGGGTTACAAAGTATGGTTTACAACCGTCCCCCTGCTCGTGAACCGGATCAGGGAATGCCGGTCGGAACAGACTCTACGTGCATTCCAGAACCGTTTCGAGAAGTATGATCTGGTCATAGCTGATGAGATGGGTTACATCTCGTTTGATAAAGAAGGGTCTGAATTATTGTTTACCCATCTGTCACTTCGGGCTGGACGTAAATCGACGATCATTACGACCAATCTGTCCTTTGAACGATGGGGTGAGATTTTTCAAGATCCGGTGATGACCGCTGCGATGATTGACCGGCTGACGCATCAGTCTTACATCGTCAACATGAACGGAAATTCATATCGCATGAAAGAAACAAAGGAGTGGTTGCAAAAACAGCAGTTGGCGTAGCTTTTATTTTTATGCCGCGTGGCCGGAAATTAAATGATTATGTGGCCGGATTTTCAGTTGACAAATACACCATTGAACGGTGAGAAGAAAGGGTAAAACCGAAACGAAGTCGATGTTATCGTCGGATACAATCATGAAGACGATTGTTTTGCGGCGGTACCGCTTGATGATTTCAATGGGAAAATGAGCGGTGTCGTCCATGCAAGAGAAGGCACTCGGTCGAAGTATTTTAATTCATGGCTGGCGTTGTTAGAGGTTTAGGATGGATCGCGGCAGTTATTGGAGGAGTAAGAATGCAAATTAACCTAATTGATGAGTTTACAGAAGAACTGAAATCGGGAAAGAAGTTAGTAGTATTACCCATTTCAAGATTCGATATTAAAGAAGAATTCACAGTAAGTAAATATCGGTTTTTTCCAGGTGGAGCAGTTGATATTATTTCCCTAAGGCCAATACATTCGGATGTTATAACGCAAGGGCTTAGTTTGAGAGAGGTAGCTACAACAGCTACGGGAGTGACAATCGATACATTCCAAACCAATACTCTTGTAGCGTTTATGGCAGACATTGACTGGGAAGAATTCTTATCAGCAGATCACAATTATGACTTGAAACTTATTACTAAGTTATCGCGTGATGTTGAACGAGTGATGGACATCATAAAGTTTCATTGTTGTCGAGCTGATTTGATTGATACTTTACCAGGTAGAGTTGGTGCTTGGAGAGATTCCAACGGCTTTTCGACCGCATTAATTTACACCCTAGAGGATCATGAAAGTTACATAATTGCTGGGGCAGTTGAGACACATTGTGTAATAAAAGGTGTAGGTCTTGATGAAGTGTGTGATTTTGATGAGAATCATAGAAAGTTTATTGAGAGTAGAAGTGAAGTAAGCTCAATTGCACGATTGGCATTGTCGATGAATAGCGAGTTTTTAGAGTCAGCAAACCCTACCTCAAAGTTTGTAAAGGCAATGACTATCCTTGAATTCCTTGCATATCCAGATAGATACGAAAAGTTTGATGAAGTGAAAAAGCAAATAAGTATTCATAAAGCACGCAGTATTCAAGAGTACGAAACTTTGAAGGAAAGATTCTACGAACTAACTGGAAAAAGGGATCCAGTTACCAAGGAGTACATCGGTTATAGAACAAGAATTGTTCATATGGGCCACTATCTAGAAGATGTATTAGACAACAACGAAACTAAAATAAAGAAACTTATGCTAGAACTTCAAGGATACATAGCTACGGTAATAAATCACATGATTGAAAACCATGAGATGACGTGGCAAGAATTTTTGGAGTTCAGAAAGCAACGACGGGTTGCTCTAGGCCTCCAACAAGGTGTTTAAAGTTACGGGGGGCCTCTAAGGTGACATCAAAACCGTGACTACACCCGTAGAAGCCTGTGTGGCGTTATTTTCGGACAGGGGGTTCGAGAGTCTGTCAAGAATTTTGTGTAAACTCGGTTATGCCAAAGTTTGGTGCCGGACTTGACATGGAGCCTCCAGCGGGCATGACTTTTCGCGATTGGGCGATACTGGAAAGTCGGTATCGCGTGGCTAACCAGCCTATCATGCCCGCCTCTCCATGTAAAGTCCTTTAGCGGACATGTACGCGGTCAGGGAAGTGCACCGTGAGTTGCAGCAAGATTTGTCCCCAGTTTTGAACACGACCTGTCCACTTGCGAAGAACGTCCATTGTCGCAAGATACAGCATCTTGAGCAGCGATTCATCGTTCGGAAAAATACTTTTTCCCTTTGTGACTTTACGAAGCTGGCGGTGGTAGCTTTCAATCATATTCGTCGTGTAGATTAATTTACGCAGTTCTGGCGAGTATTTAAAAAACGTTGCGAGTTCATCCCAATTGTTTCGCCATGAACGTATGATCAGTGGATATTGCTTGCCCCAAACCGCCTCAAATTGTTCCAATTCCTGCAAAGCAGCTTCCTCCGTTGGAGCGGTATAAATCGGGCGTAGCGCGGCAGTAACCTTCTTCAAATCTTTGTAGGATACGTATTTGATTGAATTGCGGATTTGATGGATGATACACTTCTGAATCTCTGTCTGCGGGTAGCATGCGGCAATGGCATCGCTAAATCCTTTCAGATTATCGACGCAGATGATGAGAATGTCTTGGACGCCGCGATTCCTCAGATCGGTTAGAACACTCAGCCAGAACTTCGCGGACTCGTTCTCGCCAATCCAAATGCCTAGTACATCCTTGTAACCCTCTAAATCAATGCCTACGACCATGTAAGCGGCTTTGTTGATAATTTGCCCGTCCTGCTTCACTTTGAAGTGAATGGCGTCCATGAAGACGACGGAATAGACATTTTGTAAAGGGCGATTCTGCCATTCTTTGATAAGCGGCATAATTTTAGCCGTTACATTGGAAATGAGTGTTGGGGAGACGTCGATGCCGTACAACTGGTTTAGATGATCCTGGATATCTCTTGTGCTCATTCCTTTGGAGTACATGGATATGATCTGATCCTCGATGCCGGTGACCTGTGTCTGATGCTTCTTGACAACCATCGGTTCAAATTCGCCGAGTCGATCACGTGGGACTTCAATTTCGACCTCACCATACTCCGACGTTACTGTTTTCTTGCTATGTCCGTTGCGGCTATTGCGAGTCTCCTTATTCTTTATATCATGCTTGGCGTAGCCGAGTTCCGTTTCCAGTTCGGCTTCCAACATTTCCTGAAGTGTCTCCGCAAAGAGTTCCTTCAACGTTTTCTGTACGTCTTCGACGGTTTTCAAGTTATTGTCTTTGATGAATTGGCGCAGTTGATCTTTTGGTAGTAATTTCATGATGTGTTCTCCCTCAACCTTTCGTTAATCTCCATTGTAATAGATTTAGGTTTGAGAGTTTACACAAAATATTTTACAGTCCCGGGTTCCGACTCCCCTCGCCTCCACCAATACTATGTGAAAGGACACCTCGAGGGGTGTCTTTTTGCTTTTCTAGCTCTTGTAAAAATCCATGTGTCCATGTCGGACTTTGTGAATCGGATTTTTATTTTATACATAACCAAGTATTATTTAGGTTCAAAACCGAAATCAGTGCTTGACGAATTGATCGAAGGCTAAATATGGAAAAACATCTGCTAATCCTGTATTGTTGTAAGTCCTACCCAACAACAAAGAGGAATAAACAGATGCAAACTCAGTATATCAATGAAATGCTCGACTTACCAGAGCTGAAAATTAAACAAATTCTGTCCATCGATGCCGATGAACTTCACATAGAAGCTCTACCCGTGGACGCCAAGCAATGCTGTCCATGCTGTAAGTCCATTGAACATGTCGTCCGCAAGGGAAGAAATGAACCGCGGATCGTCCGGCATCTTTCCGTATTCGAAAAGCAAACCTACCTGCACGTGCCGTCGATTCGGATGTATTGTACGCGCTGTGAAGCCGGATTTGTGTGGGCGTACGAATTTGTCGGTCCCAAGCAGCGCTACAGCCGACTCTTTCGCTCCCAGACGGTCGAACAAGCGCTGGGGTCCACGGCCGCGCATAGCGCCCGGATGCAGCAAACACCGGCCAGTACCGTACAGCGCATGCATAACGAGGCGGTGCCAGTGGAGTGCGAGCGGATCTACGAACGTGTCTGGGAAGAAGCGCAAGAAACGTCCGGATTGGTTCTGGGGATCGACGACTTTGCCATCAAGAAAGGCCATACGTATAACACCGGCATTCACAACCTCAAAGGCGAGACGATGCTGGACTTGCTGCCCGGTCGAAAGCTGGAGGAACTGCGGGCGTATTCGCAAGAGCATCCTGGCTTCCTGCTGTTGAACCCGAAGGCGGTGGTCATGGATTTAGCTCAGGCGTATCACACGTGGATTCGCGAGTGTTTTCCAAAAGCGATTCGCATTGCCGATCGTTTTCATGTTCACGGTTACGTCATCGAAAGCGTGCAGGCGGTTCGGAAAACCGTGCAGAACACCCTGTCGCCACGGGCGAAGGCTTATCTGAAAGCGAACCATCGGTTGCTCAATCCGCCAGCGGAGTCGCTTGATGAAAAAAGCCGCGAACGTTTGGAAACGCTGCTCCATTACTCCCCTCTACTGCGCGGCGTGTGGGAATGGAAAGAAGCATTTACGACGTGGTACAACTGCTCGCCGAATCTTGCCATTGCCCAATTGGGATTTGAGCGTTGGTGTGAGCAGGGCGATCGGATTGATCACCCCGCCGTCCAAAGCACCCTGAAGACCATGCGCAACTGGAAAGAGGAGATCGTTAACTACCATCAATGCCGCTGGACAAATGCGACTGTAGAAGGCCGCCACAATCGCATCAAAGCCTTTCAGCGCCGCCACTACTTTACACGAAATCGCAGTCGCTATAAGGCTGGCATTCTGATCGAATGCAACCGACATCGGATGTTCGGCTAATTGTCAAGCACTGATTTTGAGATTGAGCCATTATTTAATAATTGAGTTATCTTGAATTGAGAGGAGGTGAAGAATTTTTTAGGATAGAGCATTCGGTCAAAAGTCACTTTGGGGAGTGATTAAACTACGGAAAATTTTGATGAAGTATGGAGCAGGTATGAGACAAAAATAAAAAAGATAATCTATTCTAAGTACGCTATTTCAGATGAGTTTCGTAGACGGCATTTCGATGATTTATTGCAAGAAGCTCGAATAGCATTATTTCAATCAATTCAAGCTTTTGATAAAAGCAAAGCGGGCTCATCAAAAGATTCTTTGTGGAGTTACGCAGTAAGAAGAATTGAAGGTAGATTGAAGGATGAACTGAGCCGTAGTACTGGTTCAATATCTGCCCCGCTTCGAATAAAAACGCTTGCAGCCAAAATTAAGACATTGGAGCATGCCGTTCATGACAAACAATTACATTCTAAATTGGGTATCGACGTACGTAAGGTTAAAAAAGCAGTTGAGTATTTAAAAAACGATAAATCGGTTTCTATTGACGATTTGATATTTAGTAAGAAGAGAGGTGAGAGCAGATATACCTTACTTGAGGTTTTGAGTGAGTCTGCGAATGCATATGAGGATTACTTCATTCAAGAATTTAATAGTCTTCTAGACTCTAAAGAAAAGGAAGTACTTTTCTACCTACTTAATGATTATTCAAAAGAAGAATTACCTCAATTAATTGGTAGAGATCGAAACCAAATTGATCAAATTGTAGCTTCTCTCGGTATTAAAGCGGACGTTTACTTCGATTTAGAACATAAAAAAACGGAGGATATAAAAATGACTTTAAAAAAGAGCAGTTCAAAGTCTCTAAGTGAAAGTCAGTATATCGAACTTAAGGGACAAGGCATTTCTGACAAAGAGATTGCTCGACGCCATAGAATGAGCCCGACCACTTTAAGGAAGCTTAGAAATCAATGGTCGGATTCTTCTTCCGCAGGGTTAATGGTAAATCAGTCTAGTACCAGTTCCATGAACACTGTAAGTTTGGAAGAGTTTAATGCACTCCAGAGAGCATACCAAAATTTAAAGTATGAATATGAACTGCTTTGGAGATATCATAAACAGTCTTTATTAAGAATGGAGAGTCCGTATCTTTGGACTGAATAAACCGTTTGCAGGAGCGGGCATGATAAGTTGACAACGGATACCGTTTTATGGAACCGTCGCATCGCTAATCATCATGCCCGCAGTGTTTCCAAGTCAAAATTGTAGTATGAAATTGAATTAATTTAAAATTACCCCCTAGAATTTGGGTGACGCATTCATCGTAGGTGACATCAAACTTGATGCTGTTCTTCAGTAGCTAATAGATCAAACAGATGATAAAATTATGTGAGAAGTTCATATTTAGGTTGTTTGGTTAGCGGTCGCAGTTTAGTTTTAATCAGTCATATATTTCTGATGATGATTTGCCAAAAACAATTGCAAGTAATGGGACTGTAAAATATTTTGTGTAAACTCTCAAACCTGATAAAATGAAAGTAATAGAAAGGTTGGGGAGCACACATGGGATTATGGAGTAAAGAGCAGCTTAGGGCCTTCATTAAGGAGAACAAGCTGGTGACCGCACAGGACGCGCAGAATGCTTTGAAAGACTTATTTGCCGAGACGCTGCAAGAGATGCTGGAGGCCGAGATGGAAACGCATCTGGGCTATGAGAAGCATGACGTGAAGAACAAACAGACGACCAACAGCCGCAACGGAAAGAGCAAGAAGAAGATCACCAGCGAATACGGCGATCAGGAGATTGCCGTGCCCAGGGATCGTCTGGGCGAGTTCGAGCCGCTCGTGGTAAAGAAGCACCAATCCAACGTCACCGGCATCGAAGATCAGATTATGGCCTTATACGCCAAAGGCGTGAGCACGCGGGAAATCCAAGATCACCTGCAGAATCTGTACGGTATCGACGTTTCGCCGACGATGATCTCGAACGTCACGAACAAAATCGTTCCGCTCATCAAGGAGTGGCAGAACCGTCCGCTGCAAAACGTGTATGCCGTCGTCTTCCTTGACGCCATTCACTTTAAGGTCAAGCAAGACGGCGCTATTGTGAACAAGGCCGCCTACATGGTCATCGGCATCGATCTGGATGGTAACAAGGATGTGCTGGGCATGTGGATCGGCGAGAACGAATCGGCCAAGTTCTGGCTCAGCGTCCTAAACGACCTAAAGAATCGCGGCGTACAGGATATTCTCATCACCTGTGTCGATAATCTTACCGGTTTCTCTCAGGCCATTACCGCCTGCTATCCGAAGACGGAGATTCAAAAGTGTATCATTCACCAAATCCGCAACTCGACTCGCTACGTGTCCTATAAGGATCTGAAGAAGGTAACAGCTGATCTGAAGCCGATCTACAAAGCGGCGACGGAGGAGATGGCGCTTATGGAGC
This sequence comes from Paenibacillus sp. JMULE4, assembly GCF_013337105.1. Lineage (NCBI taxonomy): Bacteria > Bacillati > Bacillota > Bacilli > Caryophanales > Paenibacillaceae > Paenibacillus > Paenibacillus sp. JMULE4. The sequence continues at coordinate 234,066 of NZ_SGWF01000020.1, read as the reverse complement.
TGGATCGTTTCGAGGAAACATGGGGCGCTAAATATCCGCTCATCATCCGTTCGTGGCGCAGCAATTGGGACGAGCTGGCTACCTTCTTCAAGTACCCTCCCGAACTGCGCAAGCTCATCTACACCACCAATATGATTGAGAGCTATCATCGTCAGCTTCGCAAGGTAACGAAGGGAAAGAGCATTTTCCCCAGCGACGAGGCTCTTCTGAAGATGCTTTATCTTGTAACCATGGATGTCACCCGTAAATGGACGGGGCGTGTCCAAAATTGGGGACAGATGCTGCTGCAGCTATCCGTTTTCTTTCCGGATCGAATCGGGCAGCACTTGCCGTAAGGGGCCAATCTCCCCTAGGGCAGATTCCTTTATACATGAGTTTACACAAAATTATTGACAGACCCTCCAATCTCTTGTCCCTTGGGTTTTAAGGAACTGTTTGTAACAATCAATCTTTCTCCACGATACAAAGATTGAATATTTAATTGTTCTTTTAGTCGTTCGTGGAGCTTGAAACTTTGGTATTCGGTTGAATCCTCAACAAAGATACTGGCTTCGATTGTTTATCGCAAAATAAAAGTGCCGAGAATTGCAGCGTAAAAATGCCGAGAAAATTGCCGACTTGATCGGCAATAAAAAAGGCACTTGTCAGCACTCCAAAATCCTCCTATCGTTAAGTTTGCTTAAGACTGACGAAGGAGAGACTCGAAAGGATGCTGAAAATGCCTCAACAACAATATATCAGATTTTTGCGAGAAGCAGAAGGTTGCTCCATTCAAGAGATCGCCGATCGGGTTGGTGTCCACTGGCGAACCGCTAAAAAATATGCGGATCAGGACAACTGGAACCTCCGGATGACCAATAGAAAAAGCCGTTCCCCTGTCATGGGACCCTATATGGAAATCGTTGATGCCTGGTTAGAAGAAGATCGATTGCTTCCCCGGAAACAGCGGCATACCGCTGCTCGTATCTTCCAACGGTTGCGCGACGAGTACCAGTTTCCCGGTAGCGAACGCACCGTTTCCACCTATGTGAAACGGCGCAGGACCGAGATGGAACTGGAACGGGCCAAAACGTACGAACGGCTCGAGCATCCGCCGGGTGAAGCACAAGCAGACTTCACGACCATGGAAGTGTGCCAAAACCAGAAGCTGGTTTCCTATAAATTGTTCGTCCTCTCGTTCCCGTATAGCAATGCGGCCTTTGTGTACCCGGTGCCGTCCGAAAACCAGGAATGCTTCCTCGAAGCAATGAAACAGGTCTTCGACCAGATCGGCGGGGTTCCGCAGCGCATCTGGTTCGACAATCTTTCTGCTGCCGTCGTGCACATCGAAAAACAAGGTGAACGGCAGCTGACAGACATGTTCCGCAGATTCTGCGCCCATTACCGATTTGAAGCGGTGTTTTGCAACCCGTACAGCGGCCATGAAAAAGGACATGTGGAAACCAAGTGCGGATACTCGAAGCGAAACTGGGCGGTGCCGATTCCGCTGTTCACAAGCCAAGAGCAGCTTACCGCTCACTTCACGGATCAGGCCGAGCAGGATCGCAAACGCCACCATTATGTCAAAGAGAGACAGATCGAGGAATTATGGCAGGAAGAAGAAAGACGGCATCTGCTGCAGTTGCCGGAGGAACCGTTCGAAGCATTCCGGCTGCAAACCGCGGTGGTGAACAAATACGGCGAAATCCAGGTGGATGATGCGGTCATTCCATTGCTGGGACAAGCTTCTCCCGGTACAGAAGTGATGGCGCAGCTGTTTTGGGATCGTATTGTGGTGCTCGACCACCAGCATGAACCGATGCGGACGGTGCCAAGGCCGTACACCGGAAAGACAGCGGACATTCCTTGGTCGCAGGTGTTTGCGGGCTGGCTGCGAAAACCGCGCAGCGTGACCCACTCCCAGTTTTTACGGATGCTGCCTGAAGTGCTGAAAACTTATGTGACGGTTCCCGATGTGGATATACGCAAAGAACGGCTACAGGGGTTGCACTACTTAAGCAGTGTGTACACGCTGGAGCAGATTACTAATGCTCTTAACATGACTGGGCTTGCAGAAGACATTTCTGGCATCACGGCCTTTCTTGGCATGAAACACGGCAGCCGGAATGTGCCGGCGTCTTGGTCCGAGACGTTGTCCCCGCCGGGAACACGAACAGAGCCCAGATTAGATCGGTATGACCGGTTGATGGGGGTGATGTGAGATGGCGGTGGAACTGACGAATCTGCGCCGACAGCTGCGTTTGGCGCACATTGCCGAATACGTCTCTGCCCAGCAAAGCGAGCAGTTGCTGCAGTTGGTACAGGAACTGCTGGTTGCCGAACTGGACGGCAGACGGCGGGCCAAATTGGGCAAACTGGTCCAGCAGGCGGGATTTCCGCATCTGAAAACCTTCGAGGGATACGTAACGGATCACATTGTCTTCCCGCAGGGAGGAAGTCTGGATACCTTGCGGCAGCTGGAATGGCTGGAACGCAAGGAAAACCTGCTGCTGATGGGAGCTGTGGGTACGGGGAAGACGCATATGGCAATTGCTTTGGGCGTGGAAGCGTGCCGACGGGGCAAAGCGGTGCAGTTTTACCGTTCCAGTGATCTGGTGGCTGTTCTACAAGAGAAATTTGCTTCCGGAACACTCAGTAAGTTTCGGGAGAAGCTGAGGAAGATGGATTTGCTGATTCTCGATGAGGTGGGATACGTCCCGTTCAGCCAAACGGGCTCAGAACTACTGTTTAACGTGATTGCGGATTGTTACGAACGGCAAAGCGTGATTGTGACGTCTAATCTGGAATTTGGACAATGGACGAGTATTTTTGGGGACACGAAATTGACGTCAGCGCTGGTGGACCGGCTTGTACACCACGCTCACATTCTCTCGTTTACCGGAGATAGTTTCCGTCTGAAACAGGCGATGGAACGAATTCCGGGTTGATGATTCTACTGGCAAGTGTCTGTCGGCATTTTTCGCTGCCGAAATTAGCATTTTTCTCTTGCGAAAAACACTTCGATGAAGACGTTTTGTCCATACCTGCGTAATAACCCATAAATGATTCTTTCCGGAGACTTAGTATAAATCATCTCATCAATGATGTATCTTTCGAATCCGGTTTTACCACTAATGACAGAATAGTCATAATTAAATAACAAAAAATTTAATCATCTGGTGGTAGGATGAAAGGATCCGTACAACTTCGGAAATATCTTGCTTCAACTTTTCGTATCCTGTATATTCTGTCCAATGAAGCCTGAGAAGGCCATCACGCATTTTTTGTGACAATAATTCGAACACTGGTGATGCATACAGGTTATTCGGAATGGATAAAGCCCCCATCAAGTTAGGTTTATCTTTTCGTTTTCCACTTTCATCAAAAAAGACGTTTAAAGTTTCGGTTTTCAGACTTCTCATGGTCTACCTCCACAGTTGTGATTAAAACAGCTTTACATTGTGAAGGACTTTGTGTATCATTGAAGCAGCAATTGCGGTCGCGATGATTACAATTCCGAAGCCGGAAGCCAAGGAGTCCGCTGCACAAAGCGGATTTGCGGAAGAACTGAAAGCAGGATATGATGCGTTGAAGCATCATAAAGGCTTGGTGGCTCTTCTTTGGGTTGGCGGGATATACATTTTTGCTTTTATGCCTATCAATGCGTTATTTCCTCTAATGACAATGGATTATTTCGGGGGAACGATCAAACATGCATCCGCCGCGGAAATTATTTTTGCTGTAGGCATGCTGGTAGGCGGTTTGCTGCTTGGCGCATGGGGAGGCTTCAAAAAGCGGGTTCTTACGATCATCACCTCCATATTTGTTATGGGGGCTGCCTTATCCATTGCAGGATTATTGCCCACCAGCGGGTTCATCGCTTTTATGGCATGCTGCGCCATGATGGGTTTTTCCGGGCCATTTTATAATGGTGTGCAGATCGCATTATTCCAGGAAAAGATTAAGCCGGAGTATTTGGGGAGAGTGTTTGGATTGTTTGGGAGCGTGATGGCTCTGGCCATGCCCCTTGGCTTGGTCATTTCGGGTGTTTTTGCAGATCAGATCGGTGTGAATCGGTGGTTTATGCTAACAGGTATCATGATGATCGGGCTTGCGGTGCTTTGTCTGTTCATTCCGGCAATGAAACAACTGGATCACCCGCAAGAGTCAGAGCAGTGACCCAAAGTAAATGGATCAGATGTTTTGCGGTAAAACCATTAGAATGACTAGATATAATCCTCCTGCAAAAAAACGTGCAAGAAGAAGACAACAAAGGAACATAGCCAATCTTAAGCCGTCATTGGACGGCTTATTTTAATGTTCATTTAAAAGCAAAGGGTAACTTGAGACCCTATGAATAGAATTAATATTCTGACGGTTTTGCATGTGCTAAACAAAAAAGATGTCTCATATATGTAAACTATAATAATTAGGAGGGGATATTTCTTGGAATTTCATCAGCACTATGATCCGATAGGTAATGCCTTTTTATCTACTCTGCTAGCAGCCGTACCCATTTTAACTTTATTGTATCTGTTGGCCCTGCATCCCCATAAAGATAAATTGGGCAAAAAGCATTATGGAATTTCAGCACCCAAGGCAGCTTTGATAGCAGCAATTGTAACCGTTTTCATGGCGATTTGGCTGGTAGATATGCCGGTGTCATCCGCTATAGCCGCTTTTGGCTATGGATCGTTCTTTGGATTGATGCCAATTGGCTGGATTGTTGTCGCGGCAATGTTTTTGTATACGATTACATTAGTGGGCGGCCAATTCGACATTGTCAAATCTTCTGTAGTTCAACTTTCTTCGGACAGACGTATTCAAACACTCCTCATTGCATTCTCCTTCGGGGCATTTATTGAAGGAGCGGCAGGGTTCGGCACTCCCGTAGCCATTGCAGGGGCCCTGATGGCCGGGCTTGGATTTCGCCCTTTGGTGGCAGCTGTCCTGTGTCTAATCGCTAACACGGCACCCGTCGCTTATGGAGCTTTGGGTACCCCCATCATTACTCTGGCCAATGTCACCGGGCTGCCTGAAATGGCCTTATCTGCGATGGCTGGGCGCCAGCTTCCATTTTTCTCGATTCTTGTCCCGTTTTGGCTGATTGCTACCATGGTTTTCATGCATAAGGGGAAGTGGAAACAGGTTTGGGAGATTTGGCCGGCCATTGTGGTAACGGGTGCCAGCTTCGCCATCACCCAATTTGCCGTTTCAAACTATGTCGGTCCCATGCTGGTCGATATCATTGCTGGGATTATCTCATTGATCGCCTTAGTGCTGCTTCTTAAAGTATGGCAGCCGAAAAACAAATTTTATCTTCCTGGAGAAGAGGAAGAAATCCAATCGTTAGAAAAGCAAACATCTTTGTATACATCCGGACAAGTAGCAAAGGCTTGGGCTCCTTGGGCGATTCTTACGCTTTTCGTGTTCTTGTGGGGACTTCCGCAATGGAAAAATTTATTAAACTCAATTCATCTTTTTGGAATTAAATCCTTATATGCCATCCCGGTGCCCTTTTTGGATAAACTGGTATTCCGCGGCCCGCCGCTTGTAACGGAAACCGTTCCTGAAGCCGCCATTTATAACTTTAACTGGCTTTCTGCAGCAGGAACAGGGGTGTTCTTTGCGGCAGTACTCAGCGGCCTCTTCCTCCGCTTGGGCAAAGACCAATGGAAACAATCGGTCGTAAGGACGGCGCAACGGATGAAAACGCCTTTAATTACAATCGCATTGGTATTAGGTTTAGGTTATACGACGCGATATTCAGGTTTAGATGCGATTCTTGGGTTAGCCTTTACCAAAACAGGTGTTTTTTACCCATTCTTTGCAGCCATGATCGGATGGCTCGGAGTATTTCTGACGGGGAGCGATACTTCTTCCAATGCATTATTTGGAAGTATGCAGACCATAACCGCGAAACAACTAGGGCTTGATCCTGTTCTTATTGCTGCATCTAACTCAACGGGCGGAGTTATGGGGAAAATGATTGATGCCCAAAGCATTGTCGTGGCAACTGCAGCTTGCTATGAAAATCGAACGGAAGGGGCAAATGCTGTAGGACCTATTTTCCGGGCGGTCTTTTTCCATAGTATCGCTTTGGCCGCATTAATGGGGATTTTGGTCATGCTGCAAGCCTACGTGTTCCCATGGATGATTCCTTCCTATTAGGACAGTTAAGAAAAAAACTTATTATAATCGTTACGGATCCGTATCATAATTGATACGGATTTTTTTAATTAACCCTCCTTCGGTCCTGCGTCATCTGGAGTCATTAAAACAACGGAGAAACCGACTGAGGAAGCCAGGGTACTCCCATTTTACCTTCGTTAGCTTGCACAAGAAGAATTGGGTCTAAGATAATTACAGATAATACCCGAGCACGAGGGTTTCTTTTAGCCCATCGGCTAGATAAATATATCGTTTATTGACAGCATTTTGAAGAGAAAACCCTGCATAACCGTGCATGAATTATCGGATAGGTGCATCCGGCTTCTGTTATGCTGTTCATAAAGGGAGCCATTCCTGTAATGAAGTAAATTGAGGTTTGAATGAAAAAAGCGTCTCCTGTATGCTGGGTCTTGGAATGGGACACATTCACTGCCCTAATTAAAAGGAGGACGCTCTACCATGAAGTATAAGCTGAAACAGAAGCAAAATCAACGAATTACAAGAATTTCCGAAAGAACGCTTGTCATCGGTGCGGACATTGCCAAGAAGATTCATGTAGCTCGTGCTGTGGACTTCCGTGGCCTTGAACTAGGCAAGGAATGCACTTTTTACAACGATCAAGAAGGGCTAATGAAACTAGCCTTGTGGATGAAGGAACTTCAGCAAGCTAATGCCAAAACGGAAATTGTATTTGGCGTTGAGCCTACTGGACACTACTGGTTCCCGTTGGCTGCATTCTTAGAAGGGCAAGGCATCAAAGTTGTAGTGGTGAATCCGCATCATGTAAACAAAACTAAAGAGCTGGAAGACAATTCACCGACCAAAAGCGACTACAAGGATGCTAAAGTCATTGCGGATTTAATCCGAAATGGCAAGTACTCTGAGCCCAGTCTTCCGACGAAGGAATATGCGGATTTGCGTATTCTGATGAATTTTCGAGAGAAGGTATCCATCAATCTCAAGCAAGTGAAGGCACGAATCGGGAACTGGTTCGATCGCTTCTTCCCAGAGTATTCCAGCGTATTTAAGGAATGGGACGGCAAGACCTCGCTTATGACCATGCGACGGTTTCCAACGCCAGAGGAGGTTGTCTCTACAGGCGCCAGAGGCATTCTCACACACTGGAAGACGGAAGTAAAGCGAGGCGTAGGCATCAAGCGAGCAGAGCAACTCTACGCTGCTGCAACGTCCTCCATTGGATTAACGGAAGGAACCATGGCAGCAAGGTTGGAATTATCCGCCCTATTAGAGCAGTTCGATCTGTTTATCAAGCAACTGGAGTCCACGATGCAGAAGGTGATGGAAATCCTGGAGAAAATTCCGGGAGCTGCACACATGCTAAGTATCCCAGGGGTTGGAGAAGTCACCGTAGCTGGATTTCTGGCTGAGGTAGGAGACCTGAACAAGTACGACCATGGCCAGCAGATCATCCGCCTGGCGGGTCTCAACCTGAAAGAGAACAGCTCTGGTAAACGTAAAGGGAAGACCGGCATCACCAAGCGAGGGCGATCTCGCCTCCGAGCGCTTTTGTTCCGTTGTATGATGCCGATGGTGGCCAAGAACGAAGTGTTCAAGGCTCTACACAAGCACTACACCACGCGGAGTCAGAATCCGCTGAAGAAAAAACAGTCGATCATCGCCCTATGTGGAAAACTCATTCGAATCTTATACACCTTGGGGACAAAGCAAAAAGAGTATGATGCAATCGATGTATTAGGACCCGTTCGACAAGCCCAGCTACAACGGAGTGCAGCTTAAAATTAATCAATGTCATCCTGAATTCTCACGTATTCATATGTGTACAACTTTGACAACGGAAGCACCGGAGAAGCCGAAGAACAATACACCATAAGGGCAACGACCCAGTAAGGGAGCAAGAATCGGCCTCCACCCCTTGAGAGGTAGAACGAAGGAATGTAAGGGCATAGACCCAGCGTGACATGGGAGGGTAAACCCCAAGGGTGAATGTGGAGATCCACTGTGCGATCATACCAATATATCCATAGTTTGGATAAAATCGAGTTCAAGCTCTATTCCCGCCACCGGCCCTTACAGAAAAAAATGTAATCTATTCAATTGTTCACCAATGTCTATCAACATCCTCAAGGCGTCAAAGTTGAAAAACTAAGAATGGGCGGGAAAACAGGAGAAAAAATTACTTTATAGTGGGAGGTCATATGAATGGATTTGCTTGCAAACTTGAATAGAGCCTTAAACTACATCGAAGAAAACCTTACTGGCGAAATAGACCTAAAGGAAGCGGCAGGGCTGGCTTATTGCTCGGAATACCACTTTTCAAGAATGTTTTCATTTCTTGCGGGCATAACGCTGTCGGAATACATCCGCCGAAGACGCCTTACGCTTGCAGCATTCGAGCTTCAAACCAGTGACATCAAAGTGATTGATGCGGCGGTAAAATACGGGTACAACTCGGCAGATGCTTTTACCCGGGCCTTTCAGGGCTTGCATGGTATTCCGCCTTCCGCGGCCAAACATCAGGGCTCATTATTAAAAGCCTATCCGCGCATGACCTTTCAATTATCCATTCAAGGAGGAAGTGCCATGAACTATCGTATCGTAGAGAAAGAACCATTTCGTATAGTAGGCATCATGAAAAGGGTTCCCATCATATTTAACGGAGTGAATCCGGAGATTACATCGATGTTTAAAAGTTTAAATGAGGAAGCCATCGATCAGCTTAAGAAGCTTTCGAATGTTGAGCCTTTGGGGCTGTTACAAGCATCCACGAATTTTTCCGAGGGCCGGATGGAGGAAAAAGGGGAGCTTGACCATTATATTGGCGTGGCTACAACCAAGGAGTGTCCGGATCACCTGGCTCAGCTGGAGGTTCCCGCCTCAACTTGGGCTGTATTCGAAGCTGTCGGACCGTTTCCCGATACATTACAGAATGTCTGGGGACGCATCTATTCCGAATGGTTTCCTTCTGCAAGCTATGAGCTGGCAAAGGGACCGGAAATTTTGTGGAATGAGAGTAAGGATATCACTTCACCTACTTTTAAAAGCGAAATATGGATACCGGTATTGAAAAAATAATTAAGGGCAAGACCCTATATATAGCTATTTCATGAGCAGAGCCCTCATTTCGGCGATGGTGACGAATCTTAATCGTCATTGTTCGCCGATTTTTTATTGGGCCAATTAACGGCGAAATTTAGCCCCAAAATGGCTTTCGGTCTAATCTTCGTGCGGATACAGGATCTTGAGCCCACTTTTTGCACATGAGTTACCTATAAATGGGCAACAGCATAGGATAAAAAGAGTAATGGATTATGAGAGGAGAATGAGCGTGTATCACAATTCATACGGTCAATGGTATAATCCAGTGTATTACTGGAGTTATAACGGATATCCTTACTACAATTCGAGCAATAATCATTGGAATAATCACAGGAATCCGTACTATAGAAACGTTAAATTAAAAGATTATGGAACTAAGCCGTTTGTCGTTAATATTGAAGAGGCTGCTAAGCAAAACACCACCTTCCGTACGGCTTTATGGACAGGAAAGCATTTGCAAGTTACCTTGATGAGTCTCAATGTCGGGGAAGATATCGGTTTAGAAATTCATCCGACAGTCGATCAATTTCTGCGAATTGAAGAAGGCCAGGGTCTTGTCCAGATGGGCAAAAGCAAAGAAGAATTGAACTTTCAAGAAAGAGTCTACGATGGCTATGCGATCATGATTCCCGCTGGAACATGGCACAATGTAACGAACATAGGTAACAGGCCGCTTAAGCTTTACTCGATCTACGCGCCGCCTCAGCATCCTTTTGGAACAGTTCATGAAACCAAAGCAGTGGCCATGGCTGCTGAAGAAAGCCATTACTAATTCTGATTTGGTGAAGAAAAAGCTCCAGTGCCTTTTGGCCCGGAGCTTATTATCTACTATACTAAAGTGCTTGTTTAATGACCTTTTTGTAATAGAGGACGGACAGTACTCCAAAAATTGAATATAATGCGGTATATAGTACCATAACCATAATCATCGGTGTCCAAACCTCTGTGCCAAATAAAACCATCCCGATTGGACTGCAAAATAGCTATGAAGCAGCCCCATGACTAAAGGAATTCCGAAATTAAAGATTTGCTTTACTTGAATTCCTTTGATCAAGTCCCCCTGTGTGAAGCCAAGCTTTCTTAGTATGGTATAATTGGATTTTTCGTTTTCGCTCTCATCCATTTGTTTAAAATAAAGGATACAACCGGATGTAATGAGGAAAGTTAAGCCTAAAAAGCCAACGGTAAACATGATAATCCCCATTGTTTGTTTCTGATGATTGCTCATGGCAAGCTGTGAATCATGATTACCATTAAAAGTCATTTTTTGATAAATCTCATTCGCTTCTTCAATCTTTGTTTCATCTTGAATATTAATGCCAATATAAATGGATGATTTTTTTGAATCGCCGGGTCGAGATCCTTCAATAATCGCTGAAATATGGATTCGTCCACAATGGCAACAGGCAGGCCGCCACTTGTGAAATAATATGAAATGAGGTATTCCTTCTTTAAACCTAAATATTTCTGCGGTATGACTTCATGCTGTCCTTTGAATTCGATTTGACCGGAACTTTTCAGTGGCATAAATTTTTGCAGCAAATCATAATAACCGGTAAAAAGAGTTTCATCTGGAGACAGATCGATGGTTTCAACGTCTTGATCACTGATTACCGGAAGTGTCATTACATTTGGATCAACGTTTAATCCATCTACATTTGCATCCAATATTTGCCCTACATTGGCATTTATTTGGATGACATCTATCACTTTTTCGCTGTATTGAATGTGATTTGCATCTAATTCTTCTTTAAATTGCTCTGCATCTTCTGTATTCGTCAACGAAAAATCGGCAGCGACATTATGTTCAGCAAATTTTTCAGCCGAATAGTATGAAATATAACTTAAAGATAACAAACCAATGGCCAGGGCAGATATGGTTGTAATGATGGTTAATAACAAGGCATTGGACTTCATACGAAACATAATGGATGACAAAGATAATACCTCATGAATATTTAAATAACCATCCTTCTTTTTTCTAATGAGATAAAAAATAAAACTAACCGTCCCTTTATAAAATAAGTATGTGCCGATAATGACAGACCCTAGGATAAAGATCATGGCAAGGAAAAGCTCTTTCGTAGATGTAAAGTCGCCATCAAATAATTTAGGGCTTGCTGAACAACATCAATTTGTACCTTCCCGTACCGAACATGCCTAGACCGTGATTTTCCGGTGGATTTTCAAGCGAAAAGGCTGTCGGAATGGGATAAATCTGAAAAAAGAGAAAAAAAGAACCCGTAGTCGCCGTTCCAGGTTCATTACCAGAAACTGGATGGCGATAACTGTTAAGCTCGTGTGAGCATTGCGGGTGCAAATTCGGCCCAGACCCAACTTGCGTTTGCCTTCGCCGAACTTTCCTTCTATCGCATTGCGCTTTGCCGCGTCTTGCTTCTCTTGTTTTCGATCATCGGCGTCACGTTGCTCTTTGGAAGGCCTGCCAAGTTTTGGTCCGCTTAGACGAATTCCGCGTTCCTTGCAGTAGTTCAGGTTTTCACGATTGCGATAGATTTTATCGGCCAGAATGACGGCGGGGTAATACCCAAACCGCTGTTTGTATGCTTCAACCGAAGCCTGCAGCGTGGTCGCCTCGTTGAAGTTGTCCCATTGTACCGTTTCGATCCAGGTGTAGCCATTCACCAGGCTGGTGGCGATTTTAGCGCCGAATTCCACGTTAGCGCCGGCTTTGCCGCGGACGATCGGACGAACATGCGGTTGTTCGATGCTCACAATGCGATCCGGTATGGTATGTGCCTTGTTCTTCATCATCTCGCGCTGCTGACGGTATAACTCCGAGATCACGAGAAGCTGGCGATATTGTCTTTTGCTCAGTACGGTAAGAGGTGTGTGTACCATGAGTCCTTCAATGATCCGCAAATCTCTGCCCACGTAGCCGAGTTGCTTCTTGACGGCTTTTCGAATCACTTTGGCTGACGCTTTTCGTTGCTTGGATACGCTCAGGAACTCTTTTCGGGCTTGCTCGCGGTAGGTTCGCGGCTTCTCCATCTGCCCGATAAGCGGATGGTGCAACACATCAATGATGTCTTCCAGAATTTCACGGGCATGGTTCAAAAGCCCCAGATCCGTCGGATATTTGATATCCGCTGGCGCGCATGTGGCATCCAGCATGAGGCTTCCCTTATTCGTGACGTTCGCAGTCTGTTCGGACGCTGGCGGCAAGACATGGAACCGCTTCGCTGTGTTCCGGGTTTTCTTAGCCGTGACTGGAACTTCTTCGGGTGCGGTGAGAGCTTCTCCCGCCTCCACCATGGTCAACTGAGAACCGCCAGTATCGTCGTCATCATTGTCTCGTCTCGATGATTTCTTGGATTTGGCAGCCTTTTCTTGTTCCGCTTTCAATGCCGCTTGGGCAATCCAATCGTTAACCTCGGCAATGATCTCGATGCCCAGTCGTTCCCTAAAATGCGTCATGAGTGAATGATGAAACGGTTCTTCATCCACATATTCCGTGTGGCCAATGAAGAACTGCAAATAGGGATTCTCCCGAATCTGCTGTGTTGTCTCGCGATCACTTATATTCAAGCGTTCCTTGATGATAAGGGAGCCAAGTGCGACACGAACGGAATATGCCTTTTGGCCGATGACAGGAGACTGAAAGGATTTTGAATATTTCTCTTCCACTTTATCCCAAGGAATGAACGAAGCTAACAGAACCCAGCGATTTGAAGGATTTAATTTTCCTCCAAAGGGCAAATAGAACTTTTCCAACAAATCCGCCATATTCCGATTAAGCGTGTACAATTTCGCTCACTCCATCTGCAAGGTTTTTTACCGATTTTCCATATTTCCCTTGCAGATAAATTCGACAGTAATGGTGAGAAATCCTTGTTGATTAAGAATTTTTGGTTTATTCAGCAAGCCCTAATTTAGACGAAAGATAATAGCCTGAAATGATGAATAGAATACCGAAAATCCCGATCATCATTTCAAGCAGGGATATTTTTTTCACTTCTGTTGTTGAAGTAACTCTAAATAAAGATAAAATGTTCTGCTTTTTAATAAATACATAATTCATGAGCATGATACAGATATAGATCACAATAAAAACAATCACTGTTTGTATAAAGGCTTGTGATGAAAAGGTAAGTGCTGCAATGGTATCCACAGCCGTAATTTTAAACAAAACCATGGTCAATAATTTGGAGCTGGCAAATCCGATAAAAATTCCAATGAATAAGGAACAGAAATAAAGGCTCAATCTCAAAATCAGTGCTTGACAATTAGCCGAACATCCGATGTCGGTTGCATTCGATCAGAATGCCAGCCTTATAGCGACTGCGATTTCGTGTAAAGTAGTGGCGGCGCTGAAAGGCTTTGATGCGATTGTGGCGGCCTTCTACAGTCGCATTTGTCCAGCGGCATTGATGGTAGTTAACGATCTCCTCTTTCCAGTTGCGCATGGTCTTCAGGGTGCTTTGGACGGCGGGGTGATCAATCCGATCGCCCTGCTCACACCAACGCTCAAATCCCAATTGGGCAATGGCAAGATTCGGCGAGCAGTTGTACCACGTCGTAAATGCTTCTTTCCATTCCCACACGCCGCGCAGTAGAGGGGAGTAATGGAGCAGCGTTTCCAAACGTTCGCGGCTTTTTTCATCAAGCGACTCCGCTGGCGGATTGAGCAACCGATGGTTCGCTTTCAGATAAGCCTTCGCCCGTGGCGACAGGGTGTTCTGCACGGTTTTCCGAACCGCCTGCACGCTTTCGATGACGTAACCGTGAACATGAAAACGATCGGCAATGCGAATCGCTTTTGGAAAACACTCGCGAATCCACGTGTGATACGCCTGAGCTAAATCCATGACCACCGCCTTCGGGTTCAACAGCAGGAAGCCAGGATGCTCTTGCGAATACGCCCGCAGTTCCTCCAGCTTTCGACCGGGCAGCAAGTCCAGCATCGTCTCGCCTTTGAGGTTGTGAATGCCGGTGTTATACGTATGGCCTTTCTTGATGGCAAAGTCGTCGATCCCCAGAACCAATCCGGACGTTTCTTGCGCTTCTTCCCAGACACGTTCGTAGATCCGCTCGCACTCCACTGGCACCGCCTCGTTATGCATGCGCTGTACGGTACTGGCCGGTGTTTGCTGCATCCGGGCGCTATGCGCGGCCGTGGACCCCAGCGCTTGTTCGACCGTCTGGGAGCGAAAGAGTCGGCTGTAGCGCTGCTTGGGACCGACAAATTCGTACGCCCACACAAATCCGGCTTCACAGCGCGTACAATACATCCGAATCGACGGCACGTGCAGGTAGGTTTGCTTTTCGAATACGGAAAGATGCCGGACGATCCGCGGTTCATTTCTTCCCTTGCGGACGACATGTTCAATGGACTTACAGCATGGACAGCATTGCTTGGCGTCCACGGGTAGAGCTTCTATGTGAAGTTCATCGGCATCGATGGACAGAATTTGTTTAATTTTCAGCTCTGGTAAGTCGAGCATTTCATTGATATACTGAGTTTGCATCTGTTTATTCCTCTTTGTTGTTGGGTAGGACTTACAACAATACAGGATTAGCAGATGTTTTTCCATATTTAGCCTTCGATCAATTCGTCAAGCACTGATTTCGGTTTTGAACCGAAATAAAGGATAAAGTTTTCGGCAGTAAGAATGGAGAATATTTTGCCTTTTGTCATGCCGAATAATTGAAATAAGCCAATTTCTTTGCTGCGCCGTTTAATGAAGATGTTATTGGCATATAAGAGAAAGATGGTCACAATGGCAACAAGTAATACGGATGCTGTTCGAATGGCAGCGGCACCTTTAATCGAGCCTTTTGTTGCCTCCATTGACGGGTCATATTGCAATGTGACAAAGGCAAAATAAAGGGCAACGGTAAAAATTAAGGCAAAGACATAAAGATAGTAATTTTTTAGATTTTTTTTCAGATTACGAAATATAAATTGTTTAATGCTCATGCTGCACCCCGCCCAATACACCTTGGGTTTTCATAATATCTTGAAAGAACGTTTGTCTCTTCACCTTTATTTAATTGTGTATACATCTGCCCGTCTGGAAGGCTTATCAGACCTATTCCGACGGTTCCGTTGTGGAATGGACCGGCGATGCGGGTTCGGATCAACCGGCTTCGGTGACCAAAGTAGCCCCGGGCGGCGGGCATAACGCAGGCGACCACCATGCCGTTTCTCATCAAGCCCAATCCAACTGGGTGCAATCTTCTGCCGCGTTAATCTCATGGTTAGCGCTTGTGTTAGCCATCGTTTCGATCGCAGTCGTTTCCCGCCGCAGAGCATCCAAGCTGTAAACTCGATCGTAAGGAGCGCGATGGCCATTGAGAGACAAGCATTATGAAGCGGAGCGGGGGGACCGGACTCGAAACCGGTTCGCCCTTCTTGTGATCATCATCCTTGTGATCGTTGCGATAGTTAACCATGTTCGGGCAGATACGAAAGAAACCCTGGACCGACCGGCTGCGGAAGATTTTTTTCTGGAGTCTTTGGAGGGGGAGTGGGTTCGGCTATCGGACTATCGGGGAAAGCCGGTGCTGCTGAATTTCTGGGCCAGTAGACGAAAAGAGGTAGAGGTGAAATGAAGAAAGCAAAGCTGTTGTTTATTACTGTCATCATAGGCATGATGGGGGTACTGGCCGGCTGCGGCAGTTCGAATCAGGCGGTCGATTCTTCGGGAAAGTCCATCGTTGAGTTTAAATATCCGGATAATCCGGGATTCGATTTGGTCTATCTTGCGGATGAACTCGGTTATTTTGAAGGAACCAGCACGAGACCGAAGTATGTCGGCGCCGTTGCCTCTCCGCAAATTATCCCGCTGGTGGGCACAGGAGATATCGATTTTGGAACAAGAATGGTGCCTCTTGTCATCTCCGCGATTTCCAGCGGTGCGGATATTAAAGTCATCTCCGCGGGAGGAAAAACGCTGGAAGAAGCGCCTCATATGAAGTATTTCGTTCGGAAGGACAGCGGGATTACGACAGCGAAGGATTTGGAAGGGAAGACCATCGGATTTAACAGCTTTGGAGCTTGCGCCGAATTCGTGTCGAAGAAATGGTTTAGAGAACAAGGCGTGGATGTAAGCAAGATCAACTTCCTCGTCGTACCGGAAACAAAGATGGAACAAACGCTGCTTCAAGGCGGAATCGATTTGGCCATCCTGCACGCTCCGCTGTCGGGGAAAGCGGAGAAAAACGAGGATCTTGTGAAGCTTTGGAGCGACTATGATCTTGACAAGGGGCTCGGCGGTATGGCTCCGTACAGCGTCAACGGGAAGTTTATGAGAGAGCATCCCGAAGCGGTGAAGGATTTCGTAACAACCATTGCGAAAACAGCGAACTGGGTTAACGAAAATCCGGAAGAAGCCAGGAAAATTATCGCCAAGCGTTTGGATATGGATGTCGAATTCATTGATCGGTTCGCTTATGTGGAAGATCTCGTCATTACTGAGCCCCCGATTCAATATTATATCGACATTCTTGAGAACGAGGGCATGATTCCGAAAGGAAAGATAAGCGTAAAAGACGTCTACACGAACGAATTTAATCCGTTTGCCGAGAAAGCAGCGTCCAGCGCCAGCGCCGTGACCGTAAAGTAAAGTTGAGGGGGGAATGAAATGGGACGTTTCATCAGGATCATCAGGTCATCTGCCGACCGAAGTTTAGGCATCATTCTTTTCTTACTGGTTTGGGAATTGCTGCCGACACTCGGCATTGTGAATAAAGCCTTCTTAAGCCCGCCGTCCAGCGTTGTCGTTTCCATTACGAAGCTGTTTTCGACCGGTAATTTATGGGTTCACGTGTTCGCCAGTCTTCAACGCTCGTTGTCGGGGCTGCTGTTGGCCATCGTAGCAGGCACGCTGCTTGGATTATTCTTGGGTTGGTTTAAGCGATTCGAAGCGATTGTCGATCCATTGCTTCAATTGTTTCGTCAAATATCGGCTTTTGCCTTGTTCCCCGTATTTATTTTATTTCTCGGAATCGGGGAAACTTCCAAAACTGCGATCATTCTATGGGCTTCTTTCTGGCCGATCCTGTTAAATACCGTAAGCGGTGTGAAATATGTCGACAAACTATTGATTGACTCTGCGAAATCCATGGGTGGCTCGCAAAGCTTCCTCTTTTTCCGGGTCATTCTTCCCGCTGCGGCGCCGAGCATCTTTACCGGCATTCGCCTGGGCGGAGCCTATTGTATTACAGCGCTGGTGGCTGCCGAGATGATCGGATCATCCGCAGGCCTTGGATTTTACATTTTAAATTCGCAGGAAATTTTCCAAATTCCCGATATGTATGCCGGCATTATTGTTTTGGCATTTCTGGGATTATTACTGAATTATATCCTCGCTGTGATTGAGGCCCGTTTCACCAGATGGAAGAAAGGACTCTCTGTCAATGCGTAATGCAGTACGCAAGGCCGGCAAACATGGGCCGGCCTTTTTTCTTTTATTGATGATGGCAATGCTCCTGGCCGGTTGTTTTCAGAATTCCTCGCCTCGCGGTTCTTCCCGTCCTCCCGTTGATCCAAATGTGTTTCGGATCGGTTATACCCCCAACAGCATGTTGTTGGCTGTCATGAAGAAAGGGGATTTGGAGTCGAGACTGACGGAGAAACATCATGTCGGATTAGAATGGGTTTTGTATGAGGACGATGTTTCTTTGTTTCAGGCCATTGAGGCAGGACAAGTGGACCTCGGGTCCGTGGGAGAAGCGGTTCCCGCTTTTCTTCACGACCCGGATACACCCATCGTTTATCTGGCTGCGGAGCCAAGCAATCCGGCGGCTTATGCGGTCATTGTTCCGCTGGATTCAACGATTTTCCAAGCCGGCGACTTAAAAGGGAAGAAGGTAGCGTTCGCTCCTAAAACGAATGAACATTTATTATTGCTGCAGGTGTTGGAAGAGGCCGGGTTGTCCATGAAGGATATAAAACCGAACTCGGAGCTTGGCCAGGAGCTGCTGGATGCCTATTCCAGCCACAAGGCTGACGCTTGGGTGATTTCGGAGCCCCTGATTAGTCAATTGGAGCCTCAGGGGATACGTATTGTTGTCGATGCGACCGGAAAAATAGGCACTCGGGATATTTACATTGCAGCCTCGGACCGTTATGCCCAAAGAGAGGAAATTTACAAGTCGGCATTGCAGATGATTCAGCGTCACGGGGAATGGACGATGACTAATATTCACGATGCCGCCGACATCTTAACGGAGCATACCGACATTGAACATTTGATGTGGCTCTCCTCGTTTGAGCGCAAAGCGTACGGCACCGCTCCCTTCCTTGACAGCATCGTATCGGGACAACAGAAGCTTTACGATTATTTGGCTTCCAAAAAGAACGGGCCGGGACTTTGAACGTCAAAGAAATGGTTCCTTAGAAAAGGATCTTTTACCGGCTTGAAGCATTCGGGAAAATCGGTTGCCACTGGGGAAAAGGAACGGCCGGGAGCAGGGTGGAAAAGGATGAGCTACGCTCGTTTTTACAGCGGATGTTTATCTGAGCTTACCCGTTCAAAAGTCTTCGGCGTTCAGCGGCGTCCGGGATCGGTTATATCCGCCCCCCCACCGCCTCAGTCCAATTCTACCCCAAGCCCTCTTTCTTCCGCCAGCTTCATATAATACACTGCCGTCGCGATATCGAAGACGGACATGCCCATCGGGCAGAAGAAGACGGGTTCGTCGTCGGCAATTTCCGCCAGGCTGTCGCGGCAGACGACATCGGCAAGCGTTTGGACATCTCTGCGGGCCAGCCCCCGTTCCAGATGGAGCCGTTCGATATCGGTGTTCTCGCGGCACACTTCATCCCAATCGTCGACGATGACGGTTTTCACCGAGGCTAACGCTTCCGGCTTGTAATCGCGCAGGGAAACATTCAGCAAAAGGCTGCCTTTTCCAGGGGGACTATCAATATACCGGTTCTCCGATACGGTACACGTAATGAGAATATCGGACGGCCGGTAAACGTCCTCCCACGTCTTTTCGACCGTGATCCGGTCCCGGTAAGGAGAAGCGATTCCGGACAAATCCACTCCCCTGATATCATACACCCGGATGCGTTCGATCTTGTCCCCATATAAGGATTCGGCCATTTGGGCATGATACTGTCCTACCGGCCCCCAACCGATAATGCCGAGATGAAACCGCTCGAGTGAACGCGCCTGCAGAAAATGCCGGATCATCAGCCCGCTGACGGACGCAGTCCTCACGATGCTGGGAAGCGGCGAGTTCAGGATGGCGGAAGGGCGGCCCGTGTCGGGGTCATTCAATACGATGACGCTATGCGCTCGGGGAAGGCCAATCCGGATATTATCCGGAAAGCTGGAAATCCACTTGATTCCCGCGGCATTCACGTCTCCCCCGACATAAGCGGGCATCGCAATGATCCGGTTTTTGAGATTGTTGTACCGCAAATACGGCTTGACCGGCTGCGCGAAATCCCCGGAATCGACAATGTGTACCGTGGAATCCGCCATTTCGGCCAGAGCCTGCCAGTCCATGCCGATCGCGCGGATTTTCCGGTCGTAGATATATAGCATGCCGCTTCCTCCCTTCGTAATCGGTAGCGTCAATCAATCATCTCCTGCCGGAAGCCCCCGGCCGAACTCGCTCTCGATCCATGCGTCCGAATATACGGTATCGAGATAGCGTTCGCCCCGGTCATGCAGGATGACCGCACATTTCGCTCCCGGGACAAGCTCTTGCTCCATATGCCTGACGGCGGCGATGACACCCCCGGAGGACGCCCCGGCCATGATCGATTCCTTTTGCGCCAATGCCCGGCAGCCGGTGACGATATCCCAGTCCGAGACATGCACGATCCGGTCGATGATATCCGTTTTGCAGAAGGGCGGCACGATGCCGGCGCCCAGCCCGGGGAACCGCCGTCTGCTCTTATTCGCACTAAAAATGGCGCTGCCCTCTACGTCTACGGCCACGATATGGGTTGCCAACCCGTGATCCTTTACATATTCCGCGCAGCCCCGAAGCGTTCCACACGTGCTGACGCCGCAAAACAAATAATCCACCCGGCCGAGTTGATCCACGATTTCTTTCATGGTCGTATGGTAGTGAGCCAAGTAATTGTTCGTATTCGCATATTGGTTCGGCCAGAAACTGCCCGGGATTTCCGCCAGAAGCCGCTGCACGCGTTTCAGCCTTGCAGGAAGAAACTCTCCGGATTCCGGATCGGGATCGGCGACATAGTCGATTTCCGCGCCCGAAGCCTTCAGGATTCGGATGTTATTCTCCGTCGTCTTCGGGTCGATCACGCTGATGAAGCGCATCCCCAGGTATTTGCAAATCATTGCCAGGCTGATCGCCATATTACCTGAACTGGATTCGACGACAACCGTCCCCGGGCCAATCTTCCCTTCCTTCCAGGCTTCCCGGATCATCCGCAGGGCGGGGCGGTCTTTCGCGCTTCCGCCGGGGTTCATCAGCTCCAATTTCGCATAGACTTCAAGATCGCGGTCCCGGAACAGGCTGCTCAGCTTAACCAGAAGCGTATTTCCGATGACCGACAAAATACCGCCATTGATGTCCATGACAACCCAACCTTTGCTGATCTAGTAATAGATCTTTTTGTTTTTGACCCTCCCGTTCTCCAGCGGTTGGTCTTCCCCCACCGCAATGACTTCGATGTCATCAAGCAAACGGTTCCGAATCATCATGCCGATTTCCGGAATGCACGCCCTGATTTCCTCCCGGATGGCCGGAAGGACGGAGTCCATTTCCGATTTGCTTTTAATTTGCACGGCCAACACATTGTTTCGCACCTTGACCCGGATGATCGCATCTTCGACATGCCGGTATACGGCCTGCTCGATATCGTACAGGCTGATTTTTTCCCCATGCTTTAGTTCTCGCCCCACCCGTTTGACAATGGACTGAAAGCTCTGCTTCATTACGCCGTCGACCATCACGGGCCTGAAGTCCCTGACGACGTCGTAGGTTACAAAGCGGATGGCCGGCAGCATGGTTCGGACGAATGAAGTGAGCACCAGGATCTTCTCGTTATCTCCAAGCGGCTCGAGTCCCTCATCCAATTCCTGCGCCCCGATTCCTTCCGCAAATAGGCCGTCGACAAGAATATATCTGCCCAGATCGTGGGAATAATAAGCGATCGTGCCGATTTCAATCGAGCCGTAGGTGTCGATGATGTCGCTTGGATCAAGACCGAACAGGCGGGCCATATTCCGCTGCCACTCCGGCGGAGCGATTTCCCCGACCAGCATGATTTTGCGGATCCCGAACGCACGCGGGTTCTCGGTAGCATATACGATATGGTCCAGAATGGAAGGCATCGTGTACAGCAGGTCGGGTTGAAACGTCTGCAGCTCTTCAATGTGCCGCTCGATCGGCAGTTCGAAGGCAATGGAGCGCCCTTCCATTCCCAGCCTTTCAAATATGTCCAGGGCCGTATTCGCCGCATGGCCGGTACCCATATCCGCCAAAGCCTTGATGCAGCCGCTTCCTGCGGTAAGTTCGCCGAACAGCTTCGTCTTGATCTGAATGTAGTTCGTATCGTCTTCCTCAGAGTAGAGGATGGCTTTTCGACGGCCCGAGCCGGTTCCCGACGTCCGGTATACGGCCAGGGAAGGATCGTGCGGGCGGTGATAATAATAAGTTTCGAAAATGTCCGCCGTCATGAGAGGCAATTCCTGTAAACGGTTGATTCCGCTCGCTATATCGCCATCGCCGCCAATCAGCTCTTTGTACCAGGGAAATATCCTGGTTGTTTTTCGCACTTTATCCTGCAATTTCTCCAACGGTATCATGGTTGTCTCCCCGTTCGCTGCAATCTGTAGCTCTGAAACAAACCCCTATAGTAAATCATATGTAAAAATTCCCCTTTGGTTCTGCCATTGGGCGGATGCCCGAACAAATGTCCCACCTTTCCCGTAATGTAATTTAGTGGAATTATGGGGGGGGGAGAGCGGAATGAAACGGGCAATAAGGCGTGTCTCCAACAAGCTGACGAAAACGAGGGTGCTGAGGGGAAACAAGTCGCTGCGAAGACGCATTCTTGCAACAAGAAGGATGGACCGGGATGCGCTGTATGCGATGCTGCAAAAGTATACCATAGTGTACATCAAGCCTTGCAATGGTTCTCAGGGGAAGGGTGTGATTCGTGTGGAACGAATACCCGAAAGCGGCGGCAATGACAGCCAAGACAGCATAGACGTCATAGACCGGAAGAAGAGGATAAAATACCGCTATCAGACGGGTATTCGAGTGCATCAATTTACCAATTATGGCAAGGCTTACCGCGCCATCTTAAAAGAGACCCGGGGAAGGCCCTATTTGGTGCAAAAGGGGGTCCGGCTTTTGGTTCACGCCGGCCGGCCGTTCGATGTCCGTGTCATGGTGCAGCGAAATCCCAAGGGCCGCTGGAAGGCTACAGGGATTGTGGGCCGCGTGGCGCATCCGCACAAGGTGGTGACAAACGGGAGCCAGGGGGGAACCATTTATCCGGTTGAGGTATTATTGAAAGTTTACACCGGCAAAGAGAAGCGTAAGGCCTTGATGTCAAAAATGAAGAAGATCGGGGTTAAGGCCGCCAGGCAGCTAAGCGCCGCCTATCCGGGCATGCGGGAAATCGGTGCGGACATCGCCCTTGACCGGCGTCTTAAGCCGTGGATTATCGAAGTGAATACGCACCCCGATCCTTGTCCGTTTACCAAACTGAAAGACAGGAGCATGATTCGCCGGATCATTCGCTATGCCAAAGGGTACGGGCGAACCTACAAACTGAGATGCACGAAATCAAAACAGGGCGTAGTCTAACCTTTGCCAGGGTACTGCCAAGTAAAAAGGGCTTAGGGAAGGGGACTTCAGCGGCCATTCCTATCGGTTTGGAGGTTCAGACATAGATATGTACAAACAAGCCTTCGGGGAATCCCGAAGGCTTGTTATTTAGGGCTTGCTGAAAAATCAAAAAATCCTTATCTCACAAGGGTTTAGAGGCACTTTTGTCGAATTCATCTGCAAAGAAAACACGGAAAATCGGTAAAAAACCTTGCAGATGGAGTGAGCGAAAGTGTTCGTGCTGAATCGAGATATGGCAGACTTGTTGGAAAACTTCTATTTGCCCTTTGGCGGAAAATTAAATCCAACCAATCGGTGGGTGCAGCTTGCGGCGATCATCCCTTGGGACAAAGTAGAAGAGAAATATGTGAGCTCTTTCAAGTCCCCAGCCATCGGCCAAAAGGCGTACTCGGCACGTATCGCCCTCGGCTCGCTCATCATCAAGGAGCGCCTTGGTTTAAGTGACCGCGAGACCACCTTACAAATCCAGGAAAATCCATATTTGCAGTTCTTCTTGGGCTACACTGCGTATGTCGATGAAGTGCCGTTTCATCACTCCCTGCTCACGCATTTTCGGGAACGGCTCGGCTTGGAAATCCTAGCTGAAGTCAACGACTGGATCGCCCAAGCCGCGCTGCAAGCAGAGCGAGAGGTCGAGGCGAAACCGAAATCGTCCAAGCGAGATCGCGATGACGACGACAACGACGCGGGCGGCTCGCAGCTCACCATGGAGGTAGGGGACGCTTTCTCTATTCCCGAGGAGCCCCCTGTTGTGGCGAAGAAACCCCGCAACATGGCGAAAAAGCTACACGTCCTGCCATCTACAGCCGCACCGACAGCGGAAGTCATGAACAAGGGCACCCTCATGCTGGATGCGACATGCGCGCCTGCGGACATCAAGTATCCGACTGACTTGGGGCTGCTGAATCACGCCCGTGAAATCCTGGAAGACATCATCGACGTACTGCACCGTCCCCATGTCGGAGCGATGGAGAAGCCGCGCACGTACCGCGAGAAAGCCAGAAAATCGTACCTGAGTGTTTCCAAGCAACGCAAGGCATCGGGCAAGGTGATCCGCAAAGCGATCAAAAAGCAACTTGGCTACGTGGGACGGAATCTGCGGATTATTGAAGCCCTCGTGAAGTATACGCCTCTCACGGAACTGAGCAAAAGACACTATCGCCAGCTTCTGATCATCTCGGAGCTCTACCGTCAGCAGCGCGAAATGATGGAGAAGAAGACACATATCGTCGCCGATCGCATCGTGAGTATCGAACAGCCGCATGTACGTCCGATGGTTCGAGGCAAAGCTGGAGCGAACGTGGAGTTCGGCGCCAAAATCGCCGCCAGTCTGGTGGACGGTTACGCTTGGATCGAAACGGCACAATGGGACAGCTTCAACGAGGCAACCACGCTGCAAGCATCGGTGGAAGCGTACAAACAGCGATTCGGGTATTATCCCGCCGTCATTCTAGCCGATAAAATCTACCGCAATCGAGACAACCTGAACTATTGCAAAACGCTAGGGATTCGCCTTAGTGGCCCGAAGCTCGGCAGACCCTCGAAAGAGCAAAGTGAAGTCGCCGATCGTCGGCAAGAGCGCCAGGACGCTGTACAGCGTAATGCGATCGAAGGAAAATTTGGAGAAGGCAAGCGCAAATTGGGCCTAGGTCGCATTCGGGCGCGTGGCGCCGAAACCAGTTTGACCGTCATCGCCCTTCAGTTTCTGGTCATGAATCTGGAGCGGCGACTGCGTGTTCTCTTTTTGCATTTTTTCAGACTGCTTGGGTTTAGAGACTTACGTTGGGTGTAAATGGAACGAATCTTGTTCAGCAAGCCCTATTTAGGAAAACTATTTTTTTAATAAGCAAGTGCGAACAAGCCGTTGATGTGGGAAAGGTAGCGGGCGTTGCTCGCTTTTTTCATGATGGAAGCCGGTGCGCCTTTCAATTCGATGCCGTTTTGGCCGATGGAACCGATAGCGTCTTTACGTCCCAGGCTGGCGAGTGTTCCGGAGAAGACCGGAGCAAACGCGTCCATTTTGCCGCCCTTGAAGGAAGCCGCGATGTTTGCGCCCACAAGCTCACCCATCTGCCATGCCAATTGTGCTGTTGGCGGGTACGGGCGTCCTTCAGGACCGAAGACGACCGCGCAGTCGCCGGCGAGGAATACTTCAGGGTGGGATACCGATTGCAGGAATTCATTCACCGTTGCGCGGCCGCGATTCACTTCAATACCGCAGTTGGCTACCAGCGAGTTGCCTTGTACGCCGCCGGTCCAAACCAGTGTGTTGGTTTCGATGGTTCTGCCGTCTTTCAAGCTGACGGTGTTGCCGTTCACTTCGGTAATTGCCAAACCTGTCAAGAACTGCACACCGCGTTTTTCCAGGCTCGCTGTCGCACGTTCGATCAAATCCGCAGAGAAAATCGGCAGAATGGTTAGCATAGCTTCGACCAGGTAGAGCGATACATCTTCAAAATTCACGCCGTTTTTGCGGCAAATGCCCGGCAGCTCGTCCGCAAGTTCTCCAACCAGCTCGACGCCTGTGAGGCCGCCGCCGCCGATAACGAAAGTAGCGTCCGCTTTATTTTTCGTTTTGCTGTATTCGCGAATCCGTTCTTCCACATGCTTGTAAATGCGGTTAGCATCGTTTACGGATTTCAGTGTAAAGCTGTTTTCTTGAAGACCTGGAATGCCGAAGAAGTTGGTTTCGCTGCCAAGAGCTAGAACCAATGCGTCGTAGTTGTAGGTTGTGCCGTCGGCCACTAAGACTTTACGCGCTTCCAAATCGATATGTTCAATTGTTCCGACCTTTAATTGGATGTCTTTGCCTTTAAACAATTTTTCCAATGGCAGCGCAACCGCTTTTTCCGCCACGTTACCTGCAGCAAGACGGTGCAGCTCCGTAATGATTTGATGCGTCCCAAAGCGATTGATTACAGTAATCGAAGCTTCTTCTATCGATAAATTTGCACGAGCGGAAAGGGCGCTTAACAAGCCGCCGTAGCCGCCACCCAAAATTAAAATTTGCTTTTTCACGTTCAGTCCCCCGTTCAGTTCCATCAATTAGGCTTTTTGTTTTCTTTCGTTCATAATATCCAGATACGCTTGCGCAAAACGCAGCATTCTTTGCAGCTCCGGATCTTTAAGCAATTTCAGCATGCCGAACAGGCCGATGGTGGCATCGCTTTGCTCGGCACGATCATTGGCTTCGATTGCGGCCGACGCTATGGCTTTTGCCTTTTCCTCGAGCGGTTTGACCACTTCCTGGATACCGCCTACCATATCTTGAATAAGCACGCGGTCTGTAGCTACTTTTTGCACCAGATCATATGTTTTCGTTAGAAGCGTCATCATTTCGGTGAGCTTCGGAAGCTGATCCACCAACACAGTCAAGGATTCTTGCACTTCAGGCTTTAACAATTGATCCAGCACATCCGGCTTCCCTTGTACCGCGGGAGTTTCTTGTTCCGATTTCTGAATGGTTGTTTCTAACATTTGCTACGTTCCTCCTTATTTCGTGTAAATAGTATCTTGCTCGTCGCTGCAAATATGGATGTTATATATAATAAACATAATTTACTATATTTTCCGTTGTGAAAATCTTCACATTGAATGGATCACAGAATTGCACGCATCCGAGCCACTTTTCTTATTGTACACCTATTTTGTACATTTTGCATGATTTTGTGTCATTTTTTTATTAAAAAATTTTTACCACCTCGATCTCCAATTTTTTACCAAAAACTCAGGAAAATATTAGTTATGAAAGAAGCGATACCCTCTAACACCGTTTAGATCATATTCATAAAGGAAGCTACAATTCATTTATTTTATGGCTTCCTCGCTATAGTTCATGGCTAATGTCTGCTTAATAGAAATTTAGTCAATACTGCTCTGTAAGATGATTAATAGGGCGGGATGACTAGTGTGGACTACATTAAGCAGTAGTGACAATATGATTTCAGAGATGTTCAAAGTGGCGTTACAGTTGGAAGAACCATGGAAATTGACGCATGTTGAGTTTGACGATATGGATCAAGCTTGGCACCTGTTTATCGACTTTGCACGAGGAGCAACCTTCGCTTGTCCCTTATGCGGGATCGCTTGTAAAGCATATGACTCCGAGAAGAAGACCTGGCGACACTTGGACTTCTGGAATTGGAAAACATATATGCACGCCAGAATGCCACGAGTAAAATGCAAGGCGTGTAACAAGATAACGCAAGTATCGGTGAAGTGGGCCAGACCGCTTTCTCATTTCACTTTGCTCTTTGAAGCATGGGCGATGCGATTAATGGCGGAAATGCCCGTCAATGCGGCAGCCCGTGAGCTGAGAGAACATGACACACGGATGTGGCGCATCTTCCATCACTACGTCGATAAAGCGATGGCAGAGCTTGATATATCCAAGGTGAAACGGATTGCGATTGACGAGACGTCATCTAGGCGAGGGCACCGCTACATTACCCTGTTTGTTGATGTTGATCGCAAAACCGTGCTGTTTGCAACTGAAGGCAAAGGAATGGATACGTTGGAGCGCTTTAAGTCGTATCTGACAACAAAAGGTGCTGCCGCGCAGCAGATTGAAGAAGTATGCTGCGATATGTCACCCGCCTTTATCCGAGGCATTGAGGAATATTTTCCTGATGCCGAGATCACCTTTGACAAATTTCATGTGATGAAGCTGGTGGGCGAAGCCCTGGATGAGGTTCGAATTCAAGAGCAGAAGCAAATGCCAGAACTGAAGCGAACGAAATACATCTGGTTGAAGAACGAAGCAAACCTCAAAGCGGAGCAGAAAGAAACCTTACTGCGCCTAAAGGACAGCAACCTGCAGACTGGGCGGGCTTACCGTCTTAAGCTGGCCTTACAGGATCTCTGGACTACCCCGCATATTTTGGCGGATATGTATTTGCGGGAATGGATCGGCTGGGCCACTCGATCAAAGCTCTCGCCCATGATTAGCTTAGCCAAGACGATCAAGCAACATGAGGAAGGCATATTACGCTGGTTCCACAGCAAGATGACGAACGGTTTGCTCGAAGGTATTAATGGTCTGGTGCAAGCAGCCAAACGGCGAGCCAGAGGTTACCGCAACGTAGAAAATCTGATCGCCATGGTCTACATGACCGCGAATAAGCTCCGACTTCCAACGCTCGGAGCACGCCGAGCACAATAACCCTTACCGCCTTAATACCACGCTTCAGAGATTGAAACAGCGGTCAAGTGCTCTTCTTGAGGGCTGTTTCAATCTCTGAAATTCTCTTAGAGGCGGAAGGGTTATAAAACTAATATTTGCGCCTCTACCCACCCAGTAGAGCGAAGAGCCATTTTATGTTATATTATATTACATGAAGTTATTTCGTAGGGTGCTCCCTATTTTGCTCCAAACCACACGACAAACCCGGAATTCAATATATGCTGGAAAGCTGGAAAGTTTATGAGGGAGTATTTCTATGAAATGGTTCCAAGGTCCGACACAAACCACTCGATCCGAACACATTGAAGATTATGCGATCCGTAAGATTCCTTCGTATTATCGTTGGCCGATTCCGGCCATCATTGCCGTTCTGCTCGGCAACTCAACGGCCATGTTTTTTTTCACCTTCGGGGCGCAGTTGAGTTATGTCGTAGGGTGGCCTGATATGCTGTGGCCGCTTAGCTATTTTTTTATCGGCTCGACGATCATCGGTATGATGATGATCCGTTTAGCCAGCAAAGAAGGGCTGACCATAGATTTGATGACGCGCGGCATGGGCTTCGGTTATATGGGTTCTGCCGTTACCTCTTTCATTTACGGAATGAACTATGTATTTTATTTTTTATTTGAAGGTACGATTGTAACGCATGCTATTTCCTTATATTTTCATGTGGAGTTTGATGCGGTAGAAGGGACCTTGATATTTGGGGCATTAGGTTTGGTCAAGCTGTTGTTTGTATGGTATGGAATGAAGGCACTGCAAATTTTCCAAACCTGGGGAGTCGTGATATACGCCTTATTGCTCGGACTTTGTTTATATCAATTGACCCATCATTATCAGGTTGCGGGACCGGATCGGTGGGTGCTGCCGTGGCTTCCGGAACACTCGATGTGGATTGCATTCATGATGGCGAATGGGCAAATGGTGTTTCAAGGTCTTATGGCTGCCGATTACGGGCGTTTTGCAAAAGAAAATTCGGGATATCGGGGAGGATTCCTGGCCATGATCGGCATGCTTGTCCCGATGTTTGTTACAATCCTCATCGGGCCGTTGTTTGCTTACACGTTAATGCCCACGATTACAGGTGGCGATGCTAAGATGCTGGCTGCGGATTCCGGCTATGTTTTCCCGAAGGTGATAGGAATCTGGGGAGTGCTGTTTGTTCTGGTTACCCAGTTTCGGGTGAATGTCATGAATTTGTATTCCGGTTCATTGGCTCTTTCCAATACGTTTTCGCTGGCCTTCCGATTTAAGCCCGGGCGCCAGTTTTGGATGATCATAGTTTATGTATTGGGATGCGTGTTTTATTCTTTTAATATTGTGCAGTACCTCGAAAACTGGCTGGCGATTACCGGGATTTTGACGAATACATGGATCTTTATCATGCTCGCCGATCATTATGTATGCCGTAAGCTGCTTAGACTGGGGCCGACCGATTTTATCGAATACCGCAGGCCTTTCTTATACCGGTGGAATCCGACAGGATTGATTTCTTTGGGATTTGGCGTATCTGTCGGGGTTTTCGGCATGCTGGGGCTATATCCGATATATTATGCATCCTTTTTATCCATGATCGTCGGCGCTGTACTGCATATTATTTTGACTGCAGCCACGAGAGGCTTTTATTATTTTACCGAGTTTCCGTATGACCGGGAGACCCATTGGATACCTCCTTCCTACTATAGAGGAAAAGCGCCTGACGGGTAGAGGAAGGTCTGGATTAAGTGGACAGGTGGTGATAAGATGACTAAAGATCAATGTGAGATTTGTTCCAAACTCATCGTCGGGGAGCCGGTCATTCATGTTGCGGGATTTCCTGAAAGAGATCATACATTTTGTTCGGCATTATGCCGTGACCGCTTCTTGAGAATGGAAGACGATGAGTGCGGATTTGGAGAACCCCTGCAAAAAGCCAATAATAACCGCAAGGACGGGAAGTGATTGGAATGACGACAGTCCAAAAAAATCATCGGATGTTTGAACAAGTATTGCATCAAATTCGTGAGTATATTACTTCCTGCAATTTGGTTGCCGGTGATAAATTAATGACCGAACGCGAGTTGGCCTCATTTTTACAGGTGAGCAGGTCTTCGGTAAGAGAAGCGCTGCGAATATTGGAGATGTTCGACGTGATTCACTCTAAACCGGGTGAAGGCACCGTTCTTAAAACTCCTCATATTCCCAAAATATTGACCAATATGCTCCCGTTTTTCACGATTCCTACGGAAACATCCGTTGAATTATTGGAATCCCGGAAGGTGCTTGAGGGCGGTATTGCTAAACTGGCGGCAAAACGCAGAAAAGACGCCGACATCCGTTTAATGCAAGGCGTCATGGAGCGGATGGTTGCAGCTGCTGATCTGGAAAACATGATCCAGGCGGACATCGATTTTCATTTGTTTCTTGCGAAAGCCGCTTATAATAATACGCTATCGGATATATTGATTTTGGTTTCGGATCTGGTCACGCCGAACTTGTATACCGTTCGTGTTCAAACGCAGATGATCAGCGGAGCCAACGCTGAATTTACCCGTCAGCACCAAGCCATACTGCAGGCCATTATCGACAAGGACGGTCGTCGTGCCGCTGAAGAAATGGAAAAGCATATCGATTACACCATTCAGTTGATCAAGTCCCTCGATCCTACGCCCAACGATGGATGAAGAACATATCATGCTCAGCTACCCAAGGCCTGCTGCAGGCCTTTTTTTGTATCCATTTTTTAAGGTAACGAGAGCAAATATATTACTTATTATGTTAACTATAAAATTTAAAGGCCTTTATTTTTTTATTTAGTGTAAATAAATATTACATAAATACTATTCAAAAACAATGTATAGTGCTATAATAGCCCATAAGAAGTTGGTCAGACCAAGTTTCATGTTATATAATATAACAAAATTTTTTACACACTTCTGGTCTGACCAAGTTTCTTCAGATGATCACACGGGGGGGACACGTATTTCGGCATAGAGAATGGGATGGTCAATCAGGAATGAAGTAAGGCCGGAAATTAAAAAAATGATCAGGAGGTACATACATCTTATGACCCATTCATATCGCAAATTGTTAAAACCTAAGACCTTCATTAGCGCTGCTCTAGTCTTGTGTATGTCCATGTTGGCCGCTTGCGGTTCTTCTTCTCCGTCCTCATCCGATTTCGGATCGGATGCAAGCAATTCTCCCATTAAGCTCGGAGTATTAGAGGATCGCTCAGGCGATTTTGCTCTGGTAGGTATGCAAAAATATCATGCGGCCGAGCTGGCTGTCGATGAAATCAATAAAAGCGGAGGGCTATTGGGCAGGCAAATTGAAATCGTGGCTCCCGATACGCAGTCAGACAACCAGCGTTATCAGGAAATGGCCCGCAAATTGATTCTCGAGGACAAAGTCGATGTGGTGATGGGCGGATATACCAGTGCATCCCGCGAGGCGATCCGTCCGATTATGGAACAAAACAAAATGCTTTACTTCTATAACAATCAATACGAAGGCGGCGTTGCCAGCAAATATACGTTTGCTACCGGCGCCGTGCCGGAGCATCAAGTCGTGACACTGATCAAATCCATGATCAAGAAGTACGGACCGAATATTTACACGATTGCGGCTGATTACAACTTCGGCCAAATTACGGCTCAATGGGTGAAGAAAACGGCGGAAGAAAACGGCGGCAAAATCATTGGCGAGGAATTCATCCCGTTAAGCGTATCTCAGTTCAGCAGCACCATCAGCAAGATTCAGCAGGCCAAACCGGATGTCCTGGTGACATTGCTGGTAGGCGTTCCCCAGTCATCTTTCTATGAGCAGTGGTCCAAATCCGGTATCAAGGGTCTGCCGATGGCCACGACGGTCAATATGGCTCAAGCCTACGAGCACAAGCGGTTCAAACCGCCGGCCTTGGCGAATATGTATGTCACGGCAACCTTTATGGAAGAGTTGGAGACGCCGGAGGCGAAGGCTTTTGTGAAAAAATGGCGCGAGAAATTCCCGGATGAGCCGTATATCGGGATGGAAGCGGAAGCCCAGTACACAGGCGTTTATTTATGGGCGGAGGCCGTCAAAAAAGCGGGAACCGTAGAGAAGGAAGCGGTAATCAAGGCGCTTGAAAGCGGGATTAGCGTGGATTCCCCGTCGGGAAAAACAACCATTGATCCAAAAACGCACCATGCGATTAAGAATGTGTATTTGGCGCACGCGGACGAGAATCATAAGATCACCTTCCCCGAAACCTTCGAGAATGTGGTGCCGGACTGGTTGTCCAAAGAGAAGGGCGTCGATTTGACAACGAAAGCGGACAACAAACAATATACACCTTTGGATAAATAGAAATACAACATGCGGCTTTGGGTTTGGCCTGGCGGATACCGGTGTGCGGATATCGCTTAGGGCAGCCCTCGCAAGCATCGGGTAGAAGTTCGGAAAGGAGGCGGCCCGGTGAATTTTCTCTTTAGTATCTTCAACGTATCTTATCAGCTCATGGACAGCTTTGCTTTCCTGATCATATCGGCGATAGGCTTGGCGATTATATTCGGTATGATGGGCATCGTCAATCTCGCTCATGGAGAGTTTATCATGCTCGGAGCGTATATTACGACATTGCTGGCGCACTCCCGTGTTCCATTGCCGTTGGCGGTCGTCGCGGCGACAGTTTTCGTAGCGATCTTCGGTTACATTGTTGACCGTTTAATTATTCGTTACCTGTATGGCCGTCCGTTGGATTCGGTAGTAGCGACCTGGGGGATCAGTCTTATTTTGGGCCAGGGCATGCTTATTCTTATGGGTCCTTCTTTACAGGGCATCTCGACTCCGCTCGGTTCCTTTACTTTAGGCGATGGATCCTATTCCTACTACAGGGTGGTTTTATTTGTTTGTGCTTTGGCTCTG
Source organism: Paenibacillus sp. JMULE4 (assembly GCF_013337105.1). Lineage (NCBI taxonomy): Bacteria > Bacillati > Bacillota > Bacilli > Caryophanales > Paenibacillaceae > Paenibacillus > Paenibacillus sp. JMULE4. The sequence goes on along the minus strand of NZ_SGWF01000020.1, from coordinate 200,959 downwards.
CTGTTTTTCATGTACTGGTTGTTTATGCATACAGAGTTTGGACTAAGGTCCAGAGCGACGATGCAAAATCGCGCGGTTGCGCAAAGTTTGGGAACCAATACTTCCAGGATGTATACCATTACCTTTATGCTGGGGTCGGCATTCGCCGGGCTGACAGGCGGCCTGTATGCTCCGACGATGTCGATTTCGCCGACGTTCGGGTCCAGCTTCATTATGCCGAGCTTTGTTACGGTGATTGTCGGCGGCGCGAATCCGCTGGTGGGCACTTTATTATCCGGAGGCGCCTTGTCGGCAGTGAACAGTGTGCTGTCCATGCTTTATGGCACGCTGATCGGCAAATTGGGTCTTTTGGTCGTAGCGATTCTTTTCATTCGAATATTCCCGCTTGGTTTTTCAGGACTGATCGAGAAAAAATTAATGCGGGGGAGGTAACGGGCAATGAAATTTCGGTTGAATGCGGAGAATGTCATAGCGGTCTTGCTTTTTGCCGCCTTTATCTTGATCCCGTTGTTTGCATCCGCATATAAAGTGTTGAATGTGGCTAACTTCATGATTTCGGTGTTTCTGTCATTAAGTCTGGCTTTGATTTGGGGCTATACCGGGATTTTCAGCTTCGGTCAAACGATCTTTTTCGGTATCGGCGGTTATGTTTACGGCATTCTTTATTTAAATGTGGGCGAACCTTCCTTTACTCCCGTTGCTCTTGTCGCAGGCGTATTGGCGGCAGGCGTCGTGGCCTGGATTCTCGGTTATTTTATGTTCTACGGAGGAGTGAACGACGTTTTCGTCGGGCTGATTACGTTGTGCGTTACGCTCGTTCTGGAAACCTTCATGGCGCAGACGGCGGGCTCTGAATGGAAAATCGGCGACGTGCTGTTGGGAGGCTATAACGGGATCAACGGCATTCCTACCGTTTCCATCGGGTTCGGGGAAGCCTTGTTCACTTTCAACGGCAATAGCTTTTACTATTTAGTTCTCTTTTTGCTCATAGCCATATACCTTCTGCTTCGTTATCTGGTCGTTTCGAGGTGGGGATACGCGCTTCTCGCGATTCGGGAAAACAGAGAACGCAGTCATATGTTCGGGTATAATGTTCCCAAAATTCAGACGATGGTATTCACGTTAAGCGGCATGATAGCTTCATTAGGCGGCATTTTATATGCGGCATGGGGCAACTATATGACACCCTCCACCATGGGTCTGGCTGCAGCGACGCTGCCCGTCGTCCTTGTGGCAGCCGGAGGACGGAAGAACTTAACGGCGGCTATGGTTTTCACCCTGATTTATTCCTGGTTTTCCCAATATCTTTCCTCAAGCGGAAATCAGTTTGCCTTAGTCATTCTCGGCGTTTCGCTCCTGCTTGTCGTCAGGTTCGTTCCGGAAGGAATTATTGTCGAGCTTTTCAAAGGACTGGACCGCCTATTTTTTAACCGGAAAAAGGACGTGAATCCTATGCAAGTGATGAAGGAGGGTATCCATGGGAAATCTACGATCTGAAATTTCGCCGGTTTTGGAGCCCCCCCGGAAGGAAACGCTGCTGGAACTCCGGAACGTTGTCAAGCAGTTTGGCGGGTTAAAGGCGGTGGATGGCGTCAACATGTCGGTCAGGCGCGGTGAGCTGCGCTGCCTGATTGGTCCTAACGGTGCAGGCAAGAGTACCGTGTTTAAGTTGATTATGGGGATCTATCCTCCAACCCAGGGACATATACTGTTCAAAGGAAACGACATTACGAAATACGATACTTGGAAGAGGGCGCGTATGGGAATCAGCATTAAAATGCAGGTTCCCGGTGTATATGGAGAACTTTCATTGCGGGATAACATGCGGATCGCCACTCAAAATTTCGTCGAGCCGGGCGATGTCGAAGCTGAGATTGACCGTCTGCTTTCTTTCGTAGGCATTGAACAATTAGGCAACCCTCAGGTCAGCAATTTGTCTCATGGGCAGCAGCAATGGCTGGAAATCGCTATGGCGCTTGCTTCAAAACCGGACATCCTGCTGCTGGACGAACCGGCCGCCGGAATGGGGCCTGAGGAAACGGAATTTACCGCACAATTGGTGAAAAAGATGAATGAATCCGGCATCACGATTTTGTTTATTGACCACGATATGGAATTTGTCCGGCGGATAGCCGAGAATGTGACGGTACTGCATTACGGAAAGCCTTTTGCGGAAGGGACGTTGAGCGAAATTGAAGCGAATGAGGAAGTCGTCAGAATCTATTTGGGCAAGGTTTAACATTGCGGCTAAAGACATCAGACGGCTCGGGCAGACTGTGAGCTTAAGGGGGAAACCGGATGATTAAGGTAGAGAAGCTGGTATCGGGATACGGCAAGATCATGATCATTCGCGATGTGAATATTCACGTAAGGCAAGGGGAAATCGTGTCGATCATCGGACGTAACGGTGTAGGTAAAAGCACCTTTATGAAAACGCTGATTGGCCTGAATCATGCCAAAGAAGGAAAGATTTATTTCAAAGGACAGGACATTTCATCCAGCGCATCGCATGAAAGAGCTCGGATTGGCATCGGTTATGTTCCCCAGGGACACGGGATTTTTCCGAAATTGACGGTGGAAGAAAATTTGAAAATGGGTAGCCAAATTAATAAAAAGGAGGCCAATATCGACTTCGGCATATTATATGACTATTTTCCGAGATTAAGGGAGCGGCGAACCCAGAAGGCGGGCACGCTGAGCGGCGGCGAGCAGGCGATGCTCTCCATCAGCAGAGCTTTGGTCGGCAAACCGGAGCTGCTTTTATTGGATGAGCCTTCGGAAGGCATTCAGCCCAGTATTATTTTGCAAATCAGCGATATCATCAAACGGATTAATCGGGACTGGGGCTTGACCGTCCTGTTTGTGGAGCAGCATATCGGACTGATTCAACAGATGTCCGACCGCTGCTACGCGATGGATAAAGGGAGTATTGTAGGCGAACTCACGGCCGAAGTGATGGCCGATTACGATCAGATCAAACGCTATTTGGCCGTGTAGCCGAAAAACGTCGGTTATGAAATCAAATCTTATGGGATGAGGAGAGTCGAACCTAATGAAAGAAATCAGACAACCCGGAGCACATAGTTACGTATTCAGCCGTTATCTGGAGCCTATAGCCACAGTGAATCCGGGGGAAACCGTAGCCATCTATACGAGGGACGCCTTTGAAGATCGGGTTACGAAGGATACCGATATTCCGTCAAAAATATTGGGCAACTATTTAAATCCCCAAACAGGGCCTATCTTTGTCGAAGGGGCGGAGCCCGGCGATACGCTGGCAGTACACATTATGGACATAGAGCCGACCAGGGATTGGGCGGTTAGCGCGCATCTGCCTAACTTCGGCGGGTTAACGGCCACGAACACCACACGCACCTTGAACGAACCGCTTCCGGAGAAGGTGTTTATTTATAAACTGGAGGATAACGAGTTAACTTACAACAAGCGATTGAAATTTCCCTGGCGTCCGTTTTTAGGTACGATCGGTACGGCTCCGGAGCTTGAAGCGATATCCGCATTGACTCCGGCAGACCATGGGGGAAATATGGACGTACCCGATACGAAGCCGGGCAACACCGTTTATTTGCCTGTACGGGTGCCGGGAGCGTACTTCTTTACAGGAGATTGTCATGCAGGTCAAGGCGACGGTGAATTATGCGGTGTGGCTTTGGAGATTACGGCGAAGGTCACGCTGAAATTTGAATTAATCAAAGGGAAAGCCATTAAATGGCCCAGAATTGAAAGTCCCACGGAGCTTATGGTCGTAGGGAGCGCGCGTCCGATGGAGGATGCGGCACGCATCGCTTACGCGGAATTAATTGACTGGATGGTAGAGCTCGGCTGGGATCAATGGGAGGCCTATCAGGCGCTAACCCAAATCGGCAAGCTCCATGTCGGCAACATGGTAGACACTTATTATTCTTTGGTAGCCAAAATTGACAAGAAATACGCTCTGGTTCAGGATTAATGAAAAGAGAATCCGTATAAAAAGCCCTGGCGATTCTCCAATCCGAAGAATCCCCTTTAAGCAGACAAGTGTGCAAGAAGAGCACAACCGTTTACTTGGAGGGGCTTCTTCTTTATTTTCCTAAGCAAAAAACTATTGCTATGTAAGCGCTTATCACATAACATTATAAAATACACAATGTATACAATGATTTCCAAATAAAAAAGGAGTGGCAGCATTGGCTTATTTATTCAAAGCAAAGGAAGCGGCAGGATATCAGGATATCATCACCGAAGACCACGATTTAAAATATGTTGCGTTCGGAAAAATATCCTTAACTGCTGAAGGTGAAGACTATTCCAGCCAGACGGGCGGTTATGAAACGGCTTTAGTCCTTTTGACGGGTAAGGTGACGGTTGCTTGCGAGAATGAGAAGTGGACGGACCTGGGAGAAAGGAACAATGTATTTAAAGGGAAAGCAACTGCGGTGTACATCCCATGCCAATCCGGTTATCAAGTGACCGCGCAGTCGAATGATGTCCAAATCGCCGTATGCAAGGTTAAAGCGGAAAGCAAGTATGCGCCTTTCGTTGTCAGGCCGAACGAAGTCGTTGCCCACCCCCGGGGCAAGGAAACGTGGCGGCGGGAAGTCAATGATATTATCGGCGACAATGGCGAAGGCCGCGTCCACCGTATGATCCTGGGAGAGACCTATCTCCAGCCCGGGCATTGGTCAAGCTATCCCCCTCATAAATTTTCTTCAAATGAGCGGCATCTGGAAGCGTTTTTTTATTATCAATTCAATCCTGAGCAGGGGTATGGCATCCAAATGCATTACACGGAGGATCAAAGCATCGATCAAGCCTACGTAGTAAGACATGGAGACAGCTTCGCAGTGGATAGAGGATATCATCCGCTTAGCGCGGCGGGAGGGTATCCCATCTATTATTTGTGGGTGATGGCCGGAGACGATGGCAGGACGTTAGTGCCGTATTTTGATCCGGCTCATGAATGGCTGAAGTAAACGAATCATCAATGACCTGATGGCAATGCTCGATTGCAGTCGGGTCTTTGTTGACTTGCGGCGGTAAAGAAATCGATTGGGCTCGCAGCGGCAATCATATTCTCAAAAAAAAACGGGATGAACGTTTAGGGTTTGGGAAATTCTGTTAAGGGATGGTCCGAAAAACTTGATATGTAAGTTATTTATTAGTAAATATAAATTGGGGATGGGAAGTCCATGGCCGACTTTTCCGGAGATCATGTTCATCGTTTCGGGCAGCAGGAGCAGGCCATTGAAATAGACGCGAATCAAGGCAATTGATCCCTCCGTTGTGAATTTGAAGGATGCCTTTGCTTTTATATGATGGACAAGTACCATTAACGGAGGATGAACAAGCGCGGAGATTATCGGTTTCTGGCTACGATACAAATCGGAATCACGCTGGCCGGATTTCTGGCGAGTGCCTTTGCGGCAGATAGCTTTGCCGGGAGCTTGGCCCGTTTCATTTATGAAATGGGAGTGCCGATCTCGCAGAATCTATTGGAAAAGATATCCGTGATCTTTATTACGCTGGTGCTGTCCTACTTCACGTTAGTATTCGGTGAATTGGTGCCCAAGCGGTGGCCATGAAAAAAGCGGAAGCCATATCCATGATCGTGGTGCGGCCTTTGACCGCGCTGTCGGTGATCGCGTCTCCGTTTGTTAAGCTGCTGACAGCCTCCACCAATGTGATCGTTCGTCTATTCGGCGTGGATCCCCATGCCAATGACGAGCAGGTGACGGAAGAGGAAATCCGGATGATGGTGGATGTCGGCAAGGAGCGGGGAACCATTCAGGAAACCGAGAAAATGATGATCGACAATATTTTGAGTTTGACAATAAAGTCGTCTCCGATATTATGACTCACCGGACGAATATCGTGGCTATTCCGATCACGGCGACGCTCGAAGAAGTCGTGCAATTGATTCATATGGAGAAATATACGAGATTCCCGGTTTTTGAGAAGGGAATTGATAATATTGTAGGAATTCTACATGTAAAGGACATCATATTGTGTCTGGAAAGCCGTCATGAGCATGTTCTTGATATCAAGGATGTCATACGAGCACCGTATCTTGTTCCGGCGGCCAAGCGGATCGACGAACTGTTCAAGGACCTGCAGAAGAACAAGGTCCATATGGCGGTTGCCATTGATGAATATGGGGGAACAGCGGGTATTGTGACGATCGAGGATTTGCTTGAGGAAATCGTCAGCAATATTTTCGACGAGCATGATGAGGAAGAGAAGGAAGTCATCGCCATCGGTGAAAATACATTTATGGTACAAGGCTACACCAGTTTGGACGATGTGGAAAAATTGCTGGATATGGAACTGCCGACCGATGACTACGATACGTTAAGCGGGTTTTTGATAGGCCAATTGGGCCGAATACCCGAATTGGGCGAAAAACCGGTCCTGGAATGGAACGGCGTGGTCTTTAAGGCGGGGGAAGCGGATGAAAAACGGATACTAAAGGTAATCATTGACAAGTCAATGTGATCTAAAAAGCACGGACCGCCGGGTCGGTGCTTTTTGCTTATTTATTAATTGGAAACGTGCGGGAAAAGTGTCGAAATAGTAAGAGATTTGTTATTGACACTTTGTTAATAAATTTGTTACATTTTTTGTTATTAATACTTATTCAAAGGGAGATGCGACATGAGACAGAGAAAAGGCATGGGTACAGTTCTTTCCGCTGTATTGAGCTTGGCCTTATTGGCAGGCTGCGGTGCGCAACCTGCGGCAACCAACGGCGGGTCCGGGGCGGAAGCCGGAAATGGCGAACAGGTGGCTAAAATCGGTTACATCGGATTCCTTTCCGGAAGCGGGGCGGCCTATGGCGAAGCCCAAAAACAAGGTTTAGAGCTTGCTTTAACCGAGTTAAATGAAGCGAACAAAGGAAAATTAAAAATCGAGCTCATCACCGAAGATTCGGGAGGAAAGAAAGAAAGCGCTATCAATGCGGCCAATAAATTGATTAACCAGGATAAAGTCGTCGGGATCATCGGTCCGACCTTGTCCGGCGAAATGTTTGCGATTGGACCGGTAGCCAGTGAAGCGGAAACTCCGATTCTCGGAATCTCCAATACTGCCGAGGGCATTAACGACATCGGCGAATATGTATTCCGCAATTCCCTGCCTGAGTCCGTAGCGATTCCTGCCGCTATGGATGTGGCTGTGAAGAAGCACGGGATCAAGACAGCGGCTTTCATTTATGCGAAGAACGACGATTTCTCCGTATCCGGGTTTAAAACCATGAAGGCCACGGCGGAAAAGATGGGACTAACCAACCTGGGTGAAGAAACGTTCTCGAATGGGGATGTAGACTTCGCCGCACAGCTGACCAAAATCAAAGCAGCCAATCCGGATGCATTGTTCGTTTCGGCATTATATAAGGAAGGTTCTCTTGTTGTGAAAAAAGCACGCGAAATCGGTCTGAATGTACCGATTATCGGCGGCAACGGCTTTAACAATCCGCAAGTGTTGGAAATTGCCGGCCACGCGGCGGAAGGTCTTATCGTAGCCACGCCGTTCAGCCCTGACAAAAAAGACGAAAATGTACAAAATTTCGTGAAAAAATATGAAGAGAAATACGGCAAGAAACCGGATCAATTCGCGGCTCAGGCGTATGACGGGATGTATATCATGGCCCAGTCCCTTTTGAAAACGAATAAAGGCGGTGACCGTAACGCATTGCGTGACGAATTGGCCCAGCTGAAGGACTTCAATGGCGTATCGGGCAAGCTCTCCTTTGATGAAAAACGTAATCCGATCGGTGTGCCTGTCGTCGTTACGGTGAAAGCCGGCAAGTTTGTAACGTTCGAATAATCCACTCCATCTTTAGGCCCCCTTTGTGTAAGTTAATGAAGGTTTGAATAGTTAGGGAAACAAACAAGTTACCCGGGTGCTGCCCGGGTTGCTTGTTTCGTAAGCCCATTTTGAAAAAAAGGAGGAGACAGCGTGATTTGGCAGCAGCTCTTCAACGGATTGACCGTAGGAAGTACCTATTCATTGATCGCTATCGGCTATACGCTTATTTTCGGTGTGCTGCGCATTATCAACATGGCACATGGTCAGATCTTTATTTTCGGGTCGCTTGTGGGATTGAGTCTTACGGTTAATACCGGATTGCCGTTTATGGTCGCATTTCCCGTTGCGGTCATCGTATCGGGAATCTTGGGGCTTGTGCTTGAATTCACCGCGCTGCGGCCGCTAAGAAAAAAGAACGTACCGCATCTGGCGCCTCTAATCAGCACGATTGGTTTCGCAATCCTGATCGAAGAATTGACTCATGTATTCTTTGGAGCGGATTCCCGGTCGGTGCCGAGTGTCGGAGCGGCCGTTTTCCATATAGGACCCGTGCAGATGCGCGCGGCGGATCTGATCATCATCGGCATCTCACTGTGTTTAATGGTCATTCTGAATTATTGGATTCAAAAGACCAAAATGGGTAAGGCGCTCAGAGCAACTGCGGAAAATACGGAAACCGCAGGGATTCTTGGCATCAATACGAACGCCGTCATTATTATGACCGTGGTGATTGCTTCGGCTCTGGGCGGCATCGCCGGCATGCTGATCGGTATTGCTTATTCGGCATTAATCCCCTCGATGGGTCTTACACTGGGCTTCAAAGGCTTGGCTGCCCTTATCCTTGGCGGAGTCGGCAGCATTCCCGGGGCCATGGTGTGCGGCGTGCTGATCGGCATGTCGGAAGTATTGGCCGTTGCTTATGGTGATTCTTCCTACAGGGATGCCGTGGCCTTCGGTATGATTATTGTCATCCTTCTCATCCGGCCGCAAGGTCTGTTTGGGAAAAAGGCGTAAAGGGGGAACATGAGAAGAAAATGGACTTTTTAAATCCTTATACGCTGCAGGTTTTCACCTTTTTGTTCCTGAATTTGATTTTGGCTATCAGTATTTATATTACGTTGTCTACGGGACAGCTTTCGCTTGGACATGCAGGGTTTATGAGTATTGGAGCGTATACCGCATCCATTGCTACCAAATCGGCGGATTTGCCGTTAATTGTGGCGTTGATTCTCGCAGTGACCATTACCGGAATTGTGGCTTTAATTATCGGTTATCCCACATTAAGACTTCATGGACTGTATCTGGCTATTGCTACCCTTGGTTTCGGCGAGGTTGTCCGGGTCATTATGCTGAACCTGGAAATCACCAACGGTGCGCTGGGTCTGACCGGATTGCAATCGATCGGAACGCGGTTATACGAGCTGGAGAAGTTAATTGGACTGGATGCATCCGTTTTGGGGATTTCCGTATCTCAAATGAAAGCCTTATCGACCTTAATTGCGATGATGCTTTTATTTATCGTTATTTTATTATGCCAAATTCGTCTGGACCGTTCCCGGGTCGGCCGGGCGTTCAGCGCCATCCGTGCGGATGAAACAGCGGCCCGCGCCATGGGCATCAATATTACGTATTACAAGATGCTGGCTTATTTGATCGGTTCCATGCTCGCGGGGCTGGGCGGCGGCCTCTATGCCCACATTACGACGAGCATCACGCCGGACGATTTCAATTATCACCGGGCTGTGGAAATATTATCGTTTGCCGTTGTCGGCGGTTCGGAAGTCATTATCGGTCCGCTCTTCGGGGCGGCGTTGTTAACGGGATTGCCGGAGTATTTGCGCGTTCTGGCCGAATACAAAATGATCTTCTACGGCACCTTGCTGATCCTCGTTATGGCGTTCCGTCCGCATGGCTTGATCACGGCCAGCACATTTGCCAAATGGAAACAACGCAAAAGCAAAACTTCCGGCAAAGGGGGGCTGTAGCATGCTGCTCGAATTGAAGCAAATCGGTAAAACATTCGGCGGGATTAAGGCGCTGTCGGATGTGAATTTCAGTCTGGACAGAGGCCAGATCCTTGGTTTGATCGGACCGAACGGGGCTGGAAAAACGACGATTTTCAACATGATCACGGGCATTTTTCCGCCGACGATAGGAAGCATCGTCTTTGACGGAACGAATCTGTTGAAGCTGCCTCCGCACAAAATTACGGAGCTTGGCATCGCCCGTACCTTTCAAAACATCCGTTTGTTCGGCCATATGAGCGCTTTGGAAAACATTAAGGTCGGGATGCATACGGTAACCAAATCCGGTTACTGGGCTTCTCTGCTGCATCTGCCTGGCCAAAAGAAAGAAGAAGCCCATGTACAGGAGCGTTCGATGAAACTGCTTGAATTCGTCGGCCTGAAGGACGTCGCAGACATCCGATCCGATACGCTGGCGTATGGACAGCAGCGCAGACTCGAAATCGCCCGCGCGCTGGCGACGAATCCGAAGCTGCTTTTGCTTGATGAACCGGCGGCGGGAATGATCGAAAGCGAGACGCATGAGCTCATGAACCTGATCCGTAAAATCCGGGACAACGGTACGACGGTCCTGCTCGTCGAGCATGATATGCCGCTGGTCATGACCCTGTGCGATAGAGTGGTGTGCATCAATTTCGGCGTGAAAATTGCCGAAGGCTCACCTGAGGAAATCCAAAACCATCCTGATGTCATCGAGGCTTACCTCGGGAAGGAGGATGACTGATGCTTGCGATCCAAAATCTCGAAACGTACTATGGCAATATTCGCGCATTAAAGGGCATTTCGCTTGAAGTGCCCGAAGGGAAAATCGTTTCTCTGATCGGCGCTAACGGGGCCGGGAAGACGACGCTGATGAAGACGGTAGCTGGTGTGCTTACGCCGCGGAGCGGTTCCATCACCCTTAACGGTAAGCAGGTGCAGGGAATGAAGCCTCACCAATTGGTCAAGGAAGGGCTGGCTTTGGTTCCGGAAGGCCGTCAGGTGCTGGCTCCGATGACCGTACTCGAGAACCTGGAGCTTGGCGCTTACCAGCGCAACGATCGCCAAGGTATTCAACAGGATATCGAGAAGATGTTCGCCTGGTTTCCGATTCTGAAAGAGCGGGTGGACCAGCTTGCCGGAACGATGTCCGGCGGACAGCAGCAAATGCTTGCCATCGCGCGTGCGCTGATGTCCCGTCCGAAGCTGCTGCTGCTCGATGAGCCTTCTATGGGATTGGCTCCGATCATTGTTTCCGATATCTTTAAGGTCATCCGGCAGATCAATCAAGAAGGAACGACGGTGCTGATCGTGGAGCAGAACGTTCGGCAGGTGCTCAAGATAGCCGATTACGGTTATGTTCTCGAATCCGGACAAATCGTTCTGAGCGGCGAGGCGCAGGATTTACTTCACAATGATAGGGTGAAAGACGCGTATCTGGGTGGAAAGAAGCATGCTTGAGAGATGACCGATCCACCCGATGGTTAACAAGGGCAGTCCGAATGATATTTTCATTCGGGCTGTCTTTTTTCTATGCATACAGATTCGAGTAGATAGAGCCGCCCGGACCCCGGCGATCTTAAAAATGAAAGACGTAGTCTATTGCCGTTTCAATATATTTTCTATCACATATTTTAATATAAAGTCCGGGGAGCTTACGCACCTTCCGGGTTTGACCACGATCGGTTCGTCCATCAAAGGGTGGCGGCAACAAAATCAAAAAAACGGAGGGATGTTGATGAGCGCTATATTTACGGACCGTTATCCTGATGGATGGGTTTCCAAGTATTTTGTCATTCCATTGCCTCCTATCAGGAGAACAACAGCTTTAATCATTTCCGGACGCCGACACCCATGGCCTGAACAACTCACGATCTCCGTTTATATCAATGGTGAACTGATGGATCAGGCAGAGATCCAAGAAGGCCATTTCACCATGCAAACGAAAATGAAACCCGTAATGCAGGGAAAGCTGCTGATTATCTCCAGCTCTGTTTTTGTACCGAAGGAAAAAGGGATCAGCGAAGATACAAGGAAACTCTCCTTTTTGCTTGATGATATCGTCATTCCCGAACTGCCTGATGCGATGGAACCGTATCATGATCTGCTCGATTTCAAGCCAAGAAACATTTTTAACTGCACAGACGAACCCCTATGGGACCGGTTATCCTTCATTTTTGCCGATACGTATAAAATTCCCGATAAAGAAATGCTGCATCCATTTAAGAACAGTTTGTGGTGGGACAAGAGGTCTGACAGCCTATCCTCTATAAGCGGTATGGTGTATGACAAATTTACGGGACGGTTTTTAACGGAGGGGACGGTTCAGATATTCAACAAAGACCAAATCCTGGTCAGGAAAATAGGGATTAATAAGAAGGGGTACTATCAGTGTAAGGGGCTGCCGGCCGGAGCATACCAAGTGGTAGGCCAATCCAGTCGATATGGTGATCAGATCATTAGGGTTCATATGGATGGCTTTTCTAAGGTAATCCATATTCCCATGCTGCCGCATTCAAACAAACAGGCTCTTGACAGCTGGGGTACCGATAAGGAGGTTTCATTTATGAAAATCTTGCTTGTCACCTACTGGTTTGTTCCTCATATAGGTGGAGTCAATACGTACTTAAACGTGCTGAAACAAGGCTTGGAAAAACTCGGACATCAGGTGGACATACTGGCCCATCATCCGGATATGAATAAAATTTATCGATTGAGTGATCAGCTCACGATAGAAAAAAATCCCATTTTATTTCCTGTGCACGACATCATGATGGACTATTTTGACCAGGAGCTTCCGGAATTGGAGCCTTGGGCCCGCTTTCGGGAGATTGAGCGATATGTGTTTGAAATGGCATCGGCCTTGATCGGCCTGGATCAATATGATTTGATTCATACGCATGACGTCATTTCCACCAGAGCGATTTCCCGGGTTAAACCTGTACAAGCTGCCCATGTCGCCACCATTCACGGGCTGCTGAATGAAGAGTTTTTTTTCTACGGCGGCATGAATAACATACATGTTATTTGAGCCATTGGTTTTCTAAATTTTTAAGATAATTTTGTGGATCGCGTTTAAACCGTTTGCGCATAACACTATCGCTCAACCGGTTATTCCATTTTTCTTTCTGTTTCTTGTAGCTTGTGTAGTCGACCATCCTTAAACGGGCGATTAGGTTTTCCTGTTTAAGTCCATCATCAACGAGCACAACCATCTCACCATTCCGTAAGATGTATTCGTTCCAGTTGCGTAGCCCGGTCATCCGACGGTGTCGTGTCTTCGTAGCTCGGAAGAAGCGTTCCAGATCGTTGTTCGTTCTTGGCACATGATAATGATCGTAGCAAGTGAAGAGTCCCTTCCAGAATCCCTTGCTGTAACTAAGGAGATTGTTAACCATTTCCAGATCATTCTCTTCGGTATAGGAAAGCCGAACCCAATCCAACAGCTTTGTCATTTCCCATTCAACTGTCTTGCTTGTCTTATCCATGCTGGGTTCAAGGATTTCTGCAATGTGACGGATTGGCTTCATCCAGCGAGCGACTTTCTCGTATTGTTGCTGAAGGGAATCGACTTTACTAAATATTCTGAAAACGTTTTGAAGTAGGGTGGCCCCCTTTTTTATCCAAGCATTTTTGAAGGGACGCTTGAATGGCTTGGGCCTGTTCATAGATACGCATACCGGGTAAATCTAATGGAGGATTTCCGTCTTCCAAGAGCAATGCACGTACGGCAGCAACGTAACCCTTCGCGATGCTTGCTTCTTGTGAATCCGACTGTTCGATTTTCCGCTCGACTTCACGAATGCCGCGCATGCTTTTCTTGAGCTCGGTCTTTAACTTTCGATCGACATCAACAACCGGTTTCGCGATGTCTTTTAAATAATGGTACTGGCAATATTGATAAGGCACATCGGGCAAAAGCGTCTCCATCGCTAGACGAATGGATTGCTGTCCATCACTAACAATACCGACGATCGGATAGCCTTGCTCGATGATCGGTTGGATGAGCGTTTGTAACTCGGCAGATGAACCACTTTTCATGTTTTTTGCTATTAAGACAGTACCGCTGAATACTTCACGAATTACATAAAGTGTCTCATTGCCTTTCTCTGGCTGGACGCCATCCATAGACAAGATAATACCGCCGTTTTGTTCTGTGACTTCAGCCAGCACTTTCTTCGTATGTTCAGTAAGACTAGCAGCAAGCAATGTTTGATACCGTTCATACAGATTTTGTGCGCTCCGTTCGGATGTCTGAACACCTCTCGCGTTCAATTCATCCGCAATCTCCTTGCGGGTCATATGCCGTTTGAAGCGAAGTTCACCAACTAGGCAAACAACGTCGAAGCCGTAAGGAGAATGCTTCATGCTTATTGCTTCTGCTTCCGCCGATTTGTAGTATACACCTGGCTTCGGGCAATCTGGATTTTCGCAATGGTAGGCCATGCTCCAAACGTGAACGACTTCTTTCAATGTGGCGATTTTCTTATTCCATGCTGTATGTGAACGACGTAATTTCTGTTGGCAGTGAGGACAATTCTTATGTTCAGGTCTAAAGTATATTCTCCGTTGTGGACGCAGACGGTTTTTGGAAAGCAATGCGGGTCAACTCCTTTGGAAATTTTGACCGTAATTACTTCGACAAACCGTTAGGAAGATCCTGTTAGTTATTCATGCCGCCGTAGTTTTTTTGACCAAGGAAATCGCGGATACCGGGTCTTCGAGCTGGCAATACAGCTTTATTGAGGAACATATGGGAGCATCCTCCGCAGATATCACGATATTTTCCAGCGAATGGCTCCGGAGAGAATATACGAACCGGTTTTTTGTTTCAAGCAATCATCTTGCCGTCATTCCTTATGGGCTGGATACCGCTTCCATTGTCGCCCAAGCGAACGGGAATCCGCGTGAAAACCGGATGAACGGTAAAATGGTAATCATTTGCCCGGCGAGATTAGTTTCTTATAAGGGACAGTCATATTTAATCGAAGCGCTTGGCAAGCTTTTGCACGAAAGGGATGATTTCATCTGTCAATTTGCCGGTGACGGTCCTGCAATGGAAGAGCTGGTTCCTATGGCGGATCAATTCCGTTTAACAAAACACGTGCAATTTTTAGGCAACCAGCAGGATATGATTCACTTGTATAAACAGGCGGATATCTTTGTCCTGCCAACCCTGATCGAGAACCATTCATTGGCCGTGATGGAGGCTCAGATTGTAGGTCTTCCCGTGATCACAACGCGTGTGGGAGGAAATGCGGAATTAATTATTCCGGACCATACGGGGCTGCTGGTTGAACCGCGCAATCCGGAAGAGCTGTATGAAGCGATAGTAAAACTGATGAACGATCCGTCTCTGCGGGTTCGATTGGCAGAAATGGGTAAACAATGGGCACGCAAATATTGGCATCCGCAAATCATGATTGATCGGACGGCAGAGGCATACGAGACGGCCCGGCAAATGAACAAAAGTCGTTATGGAAAGAATAAGAAACGGAGGGAAATCCATTGACCAGACCAGATGGGAGGCTTCTTCCTCCGGCAGGCTATTATCGGACCGTAGAGGAATGGTTCTCGGCGTGTCAATCGAATGGCAACCCGACGGAAGGAAACAAGCTGGATTTTTTTTCTGAACATGACAGTCAATTTAGTACACCTAAAGGGCTGGATGAAGCGTTCACTCCCCGGGAATATCACCAGCGTCTTCATCACAGCGCATTTGTGGCCGTTATCCCCGGCGGCAGGCTATGGGGACCGAGAGGCGCGGTCATCACGCCGGACTTGATTATTATTATTTCATCGGGAATAAAATGCAGCCGTCGAAAAGCTTGTTTGAATATAACAAGGTTAGAGAAGTAAGCCGAGCGGCACAGGGAATTGAAGTGGATATCGATCGGCTGAGGAGCATGATGAAACGCACAGGGATGGATATATGATAAACCCCAACGTATAGGTTACCCCGAACGCATAGGTTCGGGGTTTGGTTTTGGCAAAGGGAGACGCGAACTTGTTCGAACCGTATACGATGCCGTAGCGGTTGCAGACCGCATAGCTTATTTCAGCTTCTTTTCAGCTTTGTGTGCTATGCTCGGAAAAAAAGGGAAAGTGAGATGGGGGAAGGGAGCGAGATGAAAGAGAGATCGATTCAATGGCTTATGGCCGTGTCGGCCGTATCTTTTCTGGTCTGGATGGGAGGATTGGCGTGGACACTGCAGCATTATTTCAGCGATGCAGCGCCCGCTCCTATAGAGAGGGCTCCTGCAGCCCAGGACGAGCCGTATACACCCGTGGTGGAGGACGGGAGCTTCCGGGTGCTTGCGCTTGGCGATTCTTTGACCAGAGGGACGGGAGACCCGGAAGGAAAAGGCTATGTCGGCTATATGCTGGATCGCCTCAAGGAGAAGTCGGAGCAAGAGATTGTGGTGGAGAATTACGGGGTAAACGGACAAACCTCCGGCCAATTGGCTTCGCTCCTTCGGGAAAGAGAACTGCAGGCTCAAGTGAAAGCCGCTGACGTCATTGTCATCAGTATAGGCGGGAATGACTTGTTCCGGGGCGGGGAAACACTGGGGCACCTGGATCCGGTGAAGATTCAGGAAATCGAGTCTGCCTATTTGCGCGAACTGGATGGAATTCTGAAGCAGCTTCGCGAGGAAAACGCCGCCGCACGCATTTTTCTGATCGGGTTGTACAATCCGTTCATTGAACTGCAGGAAACGGAAATCACAAGCAGGATCGTAAGAGACTGGAACTATAAAGCCGCCGAGGTCGCGTCCCGGTATCCGCAAACCGTCCTGGTTCCGACCTTCGACTTGTTTCAATTGAAGGTGCAGGATTATTTGGCGAGGGACTTGTTCCACCCTAATGCAGACGGGTACCGCTTAATCGGGGAAAGGGTCGCTTCGTTAATTACTTGGTAGGAGGTGGGCGCATGAGCGATATTACATTGTCGGTGCAGGGCCTGAGAAAGGTCATTGGGAAGCGGGAAATCATTCAAGGCCTCGACTTGGAGTTAAAGCGCGGCGAGGTGTTTGGTTTTTTGGGGCCGAACGGCGCCGGGAAAACGACAACCATTCGAATGCTGGTAGGGCTGATTAAGCCTACGGCGGGTTTCATTCGCATATGCGGCTATGATATCGATAAGCAGTTCCCCGAGGCGATGAAGAATCTGGGCTGTATTGTTGAAAATCCGGAGCTGTACTCCTACTTGAGCGGATGGAGTAATCTGCAGTATTTTGCCCGAATGATGGATGGGATTGACGAAACAAGGATTTCGGAAGTGGTTCAGTTGGTCGGGCTCGGCGCAAGAATCCACGATAAGGTGAAGACTTACTCGCTGGGTATGCGCCAAAGGCTTGGCATCGCTCAGGCTTTGCTGGGGAGACCGAAAGTGCTGATTTTGGATGAACCGACCAATGGGCTCGACCCCTCCGGCATTCGGGAGATGAGGGAGTTCATACGCTATCTGGCGGAAAAAGAAGGCTTAAGCGTGCTGGTGTCCAGTCATTTGTTAAGTGAAATTCAAATGATGTGCGACCGCGTTGCGATTATTTCTAAAGGACGGGTCGTTCAAGTAGGCACGGTACACAGCCTTCTGGCTCGGCAGGAACGGGTCATCTGGCGGCTAGCTCCTATATCGAAGGGGATCCGGGTTTTGCAGGGGCTGGCGGGTTCGGTACAGATGGAGGGGGATGCTGTGATTACCCCCTATATCGAACAGGAAGTCGGCAGGTGGAATCAAGCGCTGGTGGAAGCGGGAGTAACCGTGACGGAGATGAGCCGCAAGCTTCCCTCTCTTGAGGATCTATTCATAGAACTGACGGGAGGGCAAAGCATTGATTAACCTGATTTACAATGAAATGGTGAAGCTGACCGGAAAAAGAAGACTTCTGGTCGTTACGCTGATTATCGGGATTCTGATCTCCCTGTTTACATATGCACAGTATCGGCAGGCGGAAGAAAACCGCAAACGATTCGGCGATATCGATTGGCGTACGGCTTTGGAACAGCGCATCGCCAATTGGGAGAACCGGTTAACCAACCCCCGGACGACGGAGGAATCGCGCCAAAGTCTGGAGATTCGTATCGCGCAGCAGCGGTATTATTTGGACCATGACATTAATCCGTCCGAGCCGGGAGCTCCGACGTTCGCAAGGGGCTTTGTGGAGAACAGCATCCATCTCCTTCTGCCCTTAATGGTGATGGTGGTCGCTGCGGATCTGGTATCCTCGGAGCATAGCTCCGGAACGATGAAGGTCCTGTTGACGCGACCTGTAAGAAGATGGCGAATTTTGCTCAGCAAATATTTGGCGCTGCTGTTATCGGTATCGTTCATTATTACGCTGTTTGGCTTGCTGTCGACCGTCATATCCGGGCTGGTGTTCGGCTTTCAGGGCTGGACAGCGCCGGTCCTTACCGGATTCTCAGTCAGCGGGGGGCAGCTGGATTCCTCGGGTGTGCGAATGGTACCCCAGTGGCAGTTTATCCTGATGGCACTCGGTCTGGCGTGGTTTGTCTCGGTGGTGGTTGCTACGATTACGTTTATGCTCTCGGTCCTGGTCCGGAGCACCGCCGCCGTTATGGGGATCATGCTGGCTTGTCTTATTGCCGGGACGATTCTGAATGCGATGGTCGCTTCCTGGGAATCGGCCAAATATCTGTTTATGGTCAATCTGCAGCTTATCGATTACCTGGAAGATGCGGCTCCGCCGATCGCCGGCATGTCGCTGGGCTCCTCGCTGCTGGTGCTTTCGGTCTGGGGCGCCGCGGCGCTGGTGATTTCTTTTGCAGCGTTTACCGGACGGGATGTCTATTGAACCAAAGGATTCGCAGAGCTTTTTCGCTGCTGTCGATGAAGATCATATCATGTTATAATCCGGTTCATCAGGGAATAATACCATCCGATAAAAATCGAAGGAGGGGGAGAATATGGCTGCACTTAACCAGGATCAAATTCAACAGATCAAAGCGGTTAATGATCAACGTAAAGTCCGGCTTTCAGACGGAACTTTCGTACCTAGACTGGGTCAGGGAACCTGGCATATCGGGGATGACCCGGCGAAGAGAAAAGAGGAGATCCGAACCTTGAGACTCGGCGTGGAGCTCGGAATGTCTCTTATCGACACGGCTGAAATGTACGGCGAGGGAAGATCGGAGTCTCTGGTCGGGGAAGCGCTGGAAGGGATAAGAGATGAAGTTTTTCTGGTATCCAAGGTGTACCCGCATAACTCGGGACTGAACCGTATAGCCCGAAGCTGTGAGGACAGCCTGAGGCGGTTGAAGACGGACAGGCTCGACCTTTATCTGCTGCATTGGAGAGGGAGCGTTCCTTTAAGCGAAATGATCGAAGGCATGGAGCGCTTGGTTAAAGCGGGGAAAATTTTGCGATGGGGCGTTTCGAATCTGGATACGGACGATATGAAAGAGCTGGTCCGTCTGGATAAAGGAACGCATTGTGTGACCAATCAGGTGCTTTATCATTTGGGGTCCCGCGGTATAGAGTATGACCTGCTTCCCTGGCAAAGAGAACGCCGCATGCCGATTATGGCCTACTGTCCTATAGCGCAGGCAGGCTCTTTAAGAAGAGGGCTGGTAGAAAACCCGGTCGTCAGGGAGATTGCCGAACGGCATGGGATTACACCTTTTCAGCTTCTTTTGGCATGGTGCATAAGAAGCGGTGACGTCATCGCCATACCTAAGGCATCGACAGAAGAACATGTTACAGCCAATGCCGCGGCAGGACGCATCGAATTAACGGAAGTAGATATAAAAAAACTGGACGAAGCATTTCCCAGCCCTTCCAGAAAAGTTCCTCTCGATATCGTATGATCGTGTTGAAGAAGGTGCGTGACATGGAACATTTTACAATGGATTCAATCTTTGAGGCGATAGGGGAGCTGTTCTCGGACGAAACCTCTATTGTCGTTTCAAACACTGAGGAATATGTGTATTACCGGCCAAGCAAAAGGATCAATCTTAAAATCAAGCCCGGCGACCCGATTAAAGAGGGGACCATTACGCATAAAGCGTTAACCGCCCGGCAAAAAATCTCCGAGTTTATTGACCGGGATATATTTGGCGTACCTTATTACGGCATGGCGGTGCCTATCATTCAAGAAGGCGTTTTAACGGGGTGTGTTTCTGCGATATTCCCAACCTTGACGACCGGAAAATCGGTAGTGACCGTAAAATATCACGACGGATGGGTTCCGATCCCTTTTCCGGAAGTAATGTATCTGGAGGCCAGCGACCGCAAAACCTATGTGGTGACCGAGAAGCTGTCCGGTACGCATAAATATACGCTGAACGAATTTGATTTCTTTTTGCCGAAGGATTACTTTGTGCGATGCCATCGCTCCTATATCGTAAATGTAAACCACATCAAGGAAATTTATCCTGATACTCATTCGACCCTTGTGCTCATCATGAAAAACCAAACCAAAATCACGGTCAGTCAATCGTACACCAGTTATTTCAGGAAATTGCTCGCGTTCTGAAAAAAATCTCTGTTTCATCAGCCGATCTTTGTGCTCTATCCCGATTTTAATCCATTTCATCCGAAAAATCCTCTCCCTTGACGGCCATCGTTTAAAATAAATGCAAAGACTAGTCGATTGGGGGAGAGCCTTTTGGAAAGCGTTTATCATCGAATCAGAAACCAACACCTGCAATACAAAGTTGTTTCTGCGGAAGAAGCTGCTTCCTGGATTAAAGACGGTATGACACTGGGGCTGAGCGGCTTTACACGTGCAGGAGATGCGAAAGCGGTTCCCATGGCGTTGGCGGAACGCGCCAAAACCGAAAGATTGAAAGTGAATGTGTACACCGGCGCATCGCTGGGATCGGATATTGATAAATTATTCGCTGAAGTCGGCTTGCTGCATAAACGTCTTCCTTTCCAAGCGGACCCTACGATGCGAAAAAAGATTAATCAGGGAGAATTTTACTTTATAGATCAGCATTTATCGAAAACGTCTGAAATGGTTCGCGGCCAAGTACTGGAGCCGATTGATTTCGCTATTGTGGAAGCGATTGCAATCACGGAGGACGGGATGATTATTCCGTCGACTTCCGTAGGCAATTCGATGGTCTTCGCACAGCATGCGAAGTCCATTATCGTTGAAATCAACATGGCGCAGCCGCAGGCGCTGGAAGGGCTCCATGATTTATATGAGCCGGGCAGGCAAGGGGAACGTTTGCCTATCCCTATCACGAAGCCGGATGACCGGATCGGGTCCGTGGGAATACCGGTGGACATGGGTAAAATCCGGGGGATCGTCTTCACGAACCAGTCCGATTCTCCATCCACCATCTCTGTGCCGGACAAGGAGACGGATACGATCGCTCAGCACCTGATTTCCTTTCTGCGTAAGGAAGTTGAGGCGGGTCGCTTAACGAAGCGGCTTGCCCCTTTACAGTCCGGGATCGGGTCGGTCTCCAATGCGGTCCTTCATGGTTTTCTGAAATCGGAATTTACGGATCTGGAAGTTTACTCCGAAGTATTGCAGGATGCCGTCTTCGATTTAATGGATGCGGGTAAAGTCAGCTTTGCTTCCTGTTGCTCGATAACGCTGTCCGCCCCCGCCATGGAACGTGTGTTCCCTAACTTGGATAAATACCGCGATCGGCTCATTTTAAGGCCGCAGGAGCTCTCCAATCACCCTGAAGTGATTCGCCGTATGGGAATCATCGCGATCAACACGGCGTTAGAGTTCGATATTTACGGCAACGTGAACTCGACACATGTGATGGGAACGAACATGATGAATGGTATTGGAGGCTCGGGGGATTTTGCCCGAAACGCCCGTCTGGCGATTTTTGTAACGAAATCCACCGCCAAAGACGGAAATATATCGAGTATCGTGCCGTTTGTTTCTCATGTGGATCATACGGAGCACGATGTGGATGTGGTGGTCACCGAGCAAGGCTATGCCGATTTGCGCGGATTGGCGCCGAGAGAGCGTGCGGAGCTTATTATTGAACGGTGTGCGCATCCGATGTACCGCGAGCAGCTGAAGGAATATTATAATGAAGCCCTGACAAGGGGAGGGCAAACCCCTCATGTCCTGGAAAAGGCATTTTCCTGGCATACGAATTTCGCGCAGACCGGGACCATGCTCCACAAAATGCTGCAAACAGGATAAGAAAAGAAAGTGCCTTCACAGGCGTATGACGAGCTGGCCGCTTGGCCGGCTTTTTTTGTGTGGGGGTTAAAGGAAATATACATCATCTATCGAAATTTGTATATGTTACGGAGAGGAGGGATTCAGATATGGGCAATTCCAAGTACGAAAAGCATTACTCGGAGACGGGACTGTGGTCAAAGCTGGGCAGGTATGCCAAGGATGCGGGAATGAAAGTGGTGTACTGCGGCTTGCTGCTTTTTTATGCGCTGGGGAGTCCCAACATCCCTTTAAAGACCAAGGTGCAAATCTATGGAGCGTTGGGCTATTTCATACTCCCTTTGGATATTGTGCCCGATCTGCTCCCTGTACTTGGGTACGTAGATGATTTAGGGGCGCTGATGTTGGCTGTTGGAACCGTCGCTATGAATATTGATGAAGCTGTGAAGCTGAAGGCGAAAAATAAATTAAAGGATTTCTTTGGCGAAGATGCCGATCAACATCCGGATATCATCGATGTGGATGCGCAGATCGTCGAGGATGGGGATTCGTCTCCCGCCAAGCCATGACGGACTCCGCATAAAGATCCGCTAGTCGTCAAAAGACTCCGGTATATAGGGCAAGGTGTCCATATAGCGGAGTCTTGAGCATGGAATAGCGGATGTTAAGTAACACTTTTGGCAATGACAAATTCATCGGCGAGCATTGTCCATATTTCGGGATCCTCCATCCCTAAACGCCAAAGGGCAATCCCTCGGATACCCAAACGGTGGGCCAGCTGCAGCTTGGCGCGAATGCTTGCAGCATTCTCAAACCATACCTCATGCTGATTTCCGGCTTCGTCTGTATATGCAAACATGGGCGTCTGCGTTTTCTGATCGAAAACGACCGGTTTATTATATTTTTTGGCACGTTCCATCGCCATGTCGTAAGTCACATACGTGTTCCGGTTGGTCGTTAAATTGAAATCAAAACCGAATACGGAAACGGCCGCCGTAATTTTTCTGCCCGGCATTTTGGTTAACGCATATTTGACGACGTTCTCCATCCATCCGATGGAAACTACCGGTCCGGGGCCGCTGCCGGGCCAACCGTGCTCGTTGTACAGCATGACGACAAATTCGTCGACAGCCGCCCCGATGACCGCATAATTGAAGGGAGCGGAAAAAGGATTTGTAGGAGCGTCCGAGGTTCGTGACGGGGTGGCGACGGAATAATAATACCCCCTGCTTTTTAATTCCCGTCCTAATTCTCTGTAGAAAGAGTTAAGCAGCTCGCGGTCTTCATAGTGGACATCTTCGAAATCGATATTTACACCGTCAAAGTTATAGTTTTGCAGGAGCGCGATGATATTTTGAATAAACGCTTTGCGGGTGTCGGGATTGGTCAGCATCCGCCGGATCACTTCTTTATTGACCTCCTGTTTTCCCCGTTCATACAGCAGATTATGGATGGTAGCGAGCATTTTAATATTGTGGCGGTGGCCTAGCCCCACGACCTCCCGCATATAAGCATCTTCAAATAAAGGAAACTTCTCGATTTGCTCCGGGTTTTCCCTGTCTATACGGAAATGGAACATGCCGATATTGGACAGCCTGTCTGTATTTTCCGAGAAGACCTTGTAAGAGCTGGGTAATGTCGGACCTTCTTCCTCCGTATAATAACCGAATATTTCCTGGATCGGCCGTTCTCCGTCGTGAGGGACCAGATTGACGATATCGCGGAAAATCCAGCCCGTCCGTCCATTGTACAGGCGAACCTGAACCCAATCCCCGGCGATGCCGGTCAGCGGAAGGCGGGCGCCGCGATCCATTCGGGCGATGACCGGAAAAGCCGTCCCCGCGCTGCCGCGTACATTGGCGGTATCCGCATCGACGACGGCCTCCGTATAGATGGGAATGCGCAGCCGCTGACCCGGCCGGAGCGCGGCCGATGTCAGCCTGTTAAGCATCATGATCGCTTCTATCGTCGTATTAAATCTCAGTGCAATCGAGTAAAGCGAATCGCCGGGCTGCACGACATATTCAAACGGCACGGATACCGGAATGGTTAACGTTTGTCCGACGTACAAACCGGGTGCAGTCAGGCGGTTTGCTTTCATGAGCGCCTCTATGGCGACTCCAAACCGTCCGGCAATCAGATAAAGGGTATCGCCTCGTTGAACAACATAATTCAGCATGAGTTACCTTCCTTTACCATTTGATCGTGTTATCGCACTATACTATGCCAAAAGCCCATCTAAGGAAAGCTTCTTTTTGGAGATGAGCGATATGGTTTTGGCGGAGGGCTTATTCAACCGATATTTTGGCTTCCCTGTACAAGGGGAGAGGGAATCTGAGGACGAGCATCCCCTCTGCCAATTTGGCGGATACCGTATTCCATTGTACCGGGTAAGGAAGGCGGATGCTGCGCTCGAAGGTACCCGTATATCGCTCCGACAGGATGGAATCCTCGATGGGTATTCTGTTATTTTTCATTCCTTTGATAATTAGCGAATCGCCAATCATCGTTAGATCCAATTCTTCCTTACGGATTCCGGGCAGCTCCACAAGAATGAAGGTTTCGTCGCTCGTACTGAAGATGTCCACCGGTGGGCTCCAGCTCTCGGGGGTTGTGGACAGGGGGTCGTCTTGATCATTGGAATCCATGATGGTCCCCCAAAAGTCACCGGTGGCGCATTGATTCGCCAATTCCATCCATTCTTTTACTTTCTTCATATTCATTCCGCTCACTCCCGAAGGAAGGACTTAAAACTGATTGGTCACCGGAGCCGAAGGGTTAGCGATTTGATCCTGATCGCTGATATCCGGATCTATAACAGCGTTAAACATGTTCGAGACCGTCAGGGAGATATCGCCCAGAGCAAAGTTGGCTCCGATCATTTTGGTGTTTGCAGTATGGCTGTTATGCACAGTTGCACCAATATCAATATTGCCGTTCTGCGTTACACCGTTTGTTTTCATATTAGCGATATTTATGAGAAAAGGCATGCACAAGTCCTCCTAGATTTGTTTGGCATTCACCTTATCTACGTTCCCGACTTCATTCTGATCATTGACGTCGGGATCCACGTAAATATTTTTCATGGTTGCAGTGGGCGGTGCATGATCGCCGTATGAGGAATTTTCGCCTGTTGTTTTGGAATTGGCGGTATGGCTGTTGTGAAACGACTCTCCAATGTTGACGGAACCATTGTTGGAGATGCTGTTGATTTTCATGGAGAAAATATTAATAACCGTAGACAATGCCCCCCTCCCCTGCCCGACCGTATTCTTTAACATTATATGCGGGAGTTGGCCCAGAGATTAAGATTTTTTCAAGAACGTGAAGGCGTTTAACTGATGCAGCGGAAGCTCTTGAAAAATCAGTTGTAATTTAAAAGAAATTATTTTAGAATCATAATGTCTTTGCTTTTGCCAACGTTGGCAAAAATATTTTGTAGCGTATCCACTCAATGGGTTTAGGAGGAAGCAGCATGAATATCGCATTATGCCATTTTCGCGCAGGAGAAACCGATGGCGTCTCCTTAGAAATGGAGAAATGGAAGAAGGTCCTTGAGGAATTGGGACATCGTGTCTATTTATTGGCAGGTAGTTTAGGGGAAGAAGAAGGGATCGTGATCGAAGAACTGCACTATCAGCATCCGGTGAATAACCGATTCGTGGCTAACGCTTACGAACAGCTTACGGATTATCCCGATGCCGAAGCTTTCCGGGATGATGTACTGGCCTTCGCTGCCAGGATTGAAGAAGCGCTTTGCAGGATCATCGATGAATACGAGCTCGATGTGATCGTTCCCAATAACATTTGGTCGTTGGGATGGGGGTTGCCCGCGGGACTCGCGTTCGCGGAAGTTGCACGCAAAAAAAACATCGCTTGTGTAGCGCACAATCACGATTTTCATTGGGAACGCATCAAATACAGCCGTCCTACAAACCGCTATGTCAGTGGCTGGTTGACGGAGTACTTCCCTCCGAAGCTCGCGAATGTCAAGCAGGTGGTGATTAATAAAATTGCCCAGCAGGAGCTGCTTCGGCGGACGGGGCAGCAATCAACCGTCGTTCCGAACGTGTTCGACTTCTCGGCTCCGGCTTGGACGATTGACGATTATAACGGCGATTTCCGCCAAGTTATCGGCGTGAAGGAGAACGACATTCTTTTGCTGCAGGCTACGCGTATTGCCGAACGAAAGGCGATCGAGCTGGCCATTGATCTGGCGGCGGAAATCGGTAAGCCTGAGAACCTGAAGCGGCTCAAGGAGCGGCCGTTATATGACGGCCGAATCATGGGTGAGGACGGTGAAATTGTGCTGGTGCTGGCGGGGCTTCAAGAGGCTTCCCCCAAATACATCGAGGGGTTGAACCGGCGGGCTGCGGCGCAGAACGTCAAGCTGCTTTACGTCAATGAATGGATCGAAGCGACTCGTGTCACCAAAGACGGCAAAAAAATATATTCCTTATGGGATGCCTATGTCCATGCGGATTTCGTCACTTATCCGAGTGTGCTGGAAGGCTGGGGAAATCAGTTTTTGGAAGGATTGTACGCCAAAAAACCGATGGCCGTATATGAATACCCGGTATTTGGCACGGATATTAAACCTTACGGCTTCCATATCGTTTCTCTTGGAAATGAGCATCGGGTCGACGCGGAGGGATTGGTTCATATTGACGGAGAACTCATGGCAAAGGCTGGTCAGGAAGTCATTAGATATTTGCTGGATGGGGAGTTCCGCAGCGCTTGTATGGAGCACAACTTCGAACTGGGAAAGGAACATTTGTCCTACGAGGCTCTGAAAAAAATGCTGGCATCATTATTTTAAACGCGATCCAACCTCCTGGTATTGACACCCTGTCGGAAAACGGATACAATAATTATGCCAACGATGGCAATAATGAAACGGTCTGAAGGAATAGGGAATGCACATGAAAACGCAAACAATCAAAGATGTAGCTAGGTTGGCCGGAGTTTCGATCCGAACCGTTTCCCGGGTGATCAACGATGATCCGAATGTAAAAGCCGAGACTCGAGAGAGGATTCTCAAAGTGGTGGCTGAGACGGGGTTTAAAGCAAATCTGCTGGCCAAAAGCCTTAGAGAGAAAAAAACGAACACCTTGATTGCTTTTGTAGATCAGCACCGGGGCCGCTTTTGGGGTGCATTTCATAACAAAATTTTGCATGAAATGATGAAGGAAGCGCATCGACTGGGATATCGGATGGTGATTTCCTCTTCTTCTGCCGACAGCTACGAGGACAATGAGAACGACGGATTTTATTTGCTGAAGCACGGAATGGCCGACGGCGCGGTGATGTTCGATATGATCGAAAATGACCGGCGCGTTGAATATTTACGGGAAAAGCAGATTCCGTTTGTTATTCTGGGTAAAGACCTTGATCATTATGATACCTCGTATGTGGATCTTGATAATGTGGCCGCAGGGTACCTGGCGGCGCAGTACTTGTATTCCAAGCAGCGCAGCCGCATGCTGTTTCTGCTTGGCAATCCAAACTACATTGTCAACAAGGATCGATCGGAGGGGATCCGCCGCTTTTTCGCAGACCGTCATGTGTCCGCAGACCGGTGGAGCATTCTATACGACGTATCCGACATTGGATCGGCTTATCTCCGTACCAAGGAGGCTCTTGGGTCGCCTCAGCGGCCGGATGCTATTTTTATTTCAGGGGATGAAAGAGCAATCGGGGTATACCGTGCGATTTACGAGCGTGGACTTCGGATACCGGAGGATGTAGCGGTATTGGGTATTGATAAGCTCGACATGGGCGAGTATTACCACCCGCCGATTACGACGATTGACCAGTCGATTCCATCTATGGCCCAATCCGCGCTGCAGGTGCTGACCAAGCAATTGGACACGGGTGCCAGAGCCGGAACTCGGGTACTCATTTCGCCGACGATTTGTGAAAGGCAGTCGATCTAATTTTTTTCGCTAAAAATGCCAACGTTAGCAATTATGCATACGTAGGATTTTTATATCAAGAAATGATTGAGGGAGGTTCTTACCTAACATGAAAAAGTGGCCAAGAGCATTGTTCGCGGGTATGATGGCGGTATCTCTTACCGCTTGTGGAGCTGCGCAGGAAAATAACGGGTCCGCCGGGGAAAAGGCATCGGAGCCGGGCAAGACGACTTCCATCCGGATGCAAATCACATGGGCGAGCGATTCCCCGCGGGGGAAAGCGATCCGTGAGATTGTGGACGAATTCGAAAAGAAAAATCCGGATGTCAAAGTAGAATTGCTGGGAAGCGCCCAGAACGGCCAGAAGCTGCTGACGCAAATCCTCAGCGGGGATGCGCCGGAAGTGATGCAAATTCCTTACCGTGATGTGCGCGGACTGGCGCCGCAGGGAGCTTATGTCGACCTGTCCGAAGAATTCAATAGTGAAAAAGACAATTACTATGAGCAGCTCTGGGAATTAGGTACATGGGATGGCAAGCTATACGGCTACCCATGGCTTGGACATTCCGTACAGCTGGTATATAACAAAACGCTCTTTGATAAGGCCGGCATCCAGCATCCGCCGACCACATGGGAAGAGCTGTATGAAACGGCCAAGAAATTGACGATCGATACCAATGGAGACGGCAAGCCGGATCAATTCGGCCTTGGTCTCGTGGGCAAGCAAGTGTACGATATCACCTGGATGGTCAACATGTTTATGAACCAGGCTGGAGCCAAGATTGTAAAAGAAGACGGCAAAGGCGGTTATCAGGTTGGATTGAACTCTCCGGAAGGCAAGCAGGCGCTGGAGTTCTACACCAAGCTTGTTAAAGAGGTGACGCCTCCGGATACGGTAAACAAAGACGGCGGCGCGGTGATGGCGGATTTCCGCAACCAAGTGGTAGCCATGCAGTTCCAGGGGCCATGGGGAGTGTCGGATGCCTGGAAGGCGACCAACAAGTTCGAAGTGGCAGCGGCTGAAGTGCCGGCCGGACCTGCAGGCAAAGCGGCGGATATCGGACCGAACATGCTGTGCATTCCATCCGGCGTTGAAGGCGACAAATTGAATGCTGCGATCAGGCTGATCAAATTCCTGGGCTCCAAGGAAGGACAAGAATTGGTCATGAAGGGTGAAAAATCCGATGACGGCAACTTCTATCCGTACCGCGTGCCTATTCGTAAAGACCTTGCAGACATGCCATACTTCAAGGAGCATCCGGAATTCCTCGTCTTTATCAAAGGGTTAGAGTATCCAAGTATCTCCACTCCTGTACCGCAGTGGTCTCAAGTGGAAGCCGAAGTCTATCAAAGCGTTCTGAACCAAGTGGTTTCCGGTTCCATGTCTGCGGAGCAAGGCTTGAAAATACTTGAAGAAAAAGGGAATGCCATTTTGAAGCAAAACTAATATCCGGGTAAAAAACAGAGCACCTAACCCAGGTGCTCTGCTTGTTGGGAGGCAAATTATGAAGAAAAAATCCGCAGCGTGATCGGTGATTGGACCAGCTATGTGTTCATTTTGCCCTCGGTCATCATACTCGGACTTTTCTTGGTTTATCCGGTCGTCTGGTCGTTTGTCGCCAGCTTTAAGGATATCAAGCCCATAGCGCTAAGAAATTCGGGTTTATTCGAAATCCCGGGCGCATTCGTCGGACTGGAGCAATACGCCAGAGTGCTGCAAAACGAACTATTTCTGAAAGCCATCTTCAATACGATTTATTTCGGCGTCATTTTCATCCCCATTACGATGTTTGCTTCCGCAGGCCTTGCGCTTCTGCTGAATCAAAAGCTTAAAGGGGTGAACCTGGTTCGTACGATCTTTTTTGTTCCTTATATTTTATCCGTTGTAAGCGCAAGCTTGATCTTTATGTTTTTGTTCAACGGCGATCGCGGTTTGATCAATGCGCTCCTGAATTTGTTTGGTGTTACCGGTCCCAACTGGCTTGCGAGCTCCGTGTGGGCCATGCCGGTCATTGCCATCATGACTGTTTGGAAGAAAGTCGGCTATTTCATGCTCATTTATCTTGCGGGTTTGCAGAACATTCCCAAGGATTTGTATGAAGCCGCCGATGTGGATGGGGTTACTCCCTTTCAGAAGCTGAGGCTGATCACATGGCCGCTGCTCGGCCGGATTTCGCTTGTCGTATTTATACTCTTGCTCATTGATTCATTGAACGTATTCCAGGAAATTTATATTATGACCGGCGGAGGTCCTGCCGATTCCACTACGACGGTACCGTTCCTTATCTTTAATGAGGCGTTCAAATATTACCGTATCGGAACATCGGCTGCGATGTCGTACATTTTATTCTTCTTAGTCGTCATTATTACCATCATTCAGAAAAAACTAGTGGATAAACGGTTAGGATAGGGGGAGGAAACGATGAACAAAAAATGGATTCCAACGATTGTCCT
The DNA here is from genome assembly GCF_013337105.1 of Paenibacillus sp. JMULE4. Taxonomy (NCBI): domain Bacteria; kingdom Bacillati; phylum Bacillota; class Bacilli; order Caryophanales; family Paenibacillaceae; genus Paenibacillus; species Paenibacillus sp. JMULE4. The sequence continues at coordinate 170,665 of NZ_SGWF01000020.1, read as the reverse complement.
TTGGGCCATAGGCTTGGTCTTTTTCCTGCCGCTGTACTGGCTTTTTGCTTCCAGCTTGAAAAGCGATTTGGAAATCACCCGGTTTCCTCCAACCTTTTGGCCGCATACGCTGGAATGGAGCAACTACCCGAAAATTTGGGAAGCGCTAAAGTTTAGTACTACATTTACAAATTCGATTATTGTATCGGTGAGCTGCACCGCCTTGGTAGTGGTTTTTTCCAGCATGGCCGGCTATGCCTTCTCCAAGAAGCAATTCATGGGCAAAAACGCTCTGTTTATTCTTCTGATCGCCACGATGACCGTGCCGCCGACCGTGCTGCTGCTGCCGATTTACTTTATCATCACCAAAATAGGGTTATACGATAGTCTGGCCAGCTTGATCCTGCCGTTCGGGGTCACCGTGTTCGGTATTTTCTTCACCAAGCAGTATATCGACGATGTTCCGACGGAAATGCTCGAAGCGGCAAGGATCGACGGCAGCGGGGAATTCCGCCTGTTTTTCCAGATCGTCCTTCCGCTCATTAAACCGGCGATCACGACGTTAACCATTATCGAGTTTGTGCATAACTGGAATTCCTTTACGATGCCGCTTGTCCTGCTGCAAAGCGAAGACAAGTTCACGATTCCGCTCCGGCTCGCGCTCTTGGCTCAGGAGAATATCGCCATTCCGTGGTCAAGGATTCTGGCGGCGAATGTGCTTTCGCTGATTCCGGTGCTGATCTTGTTCCTGAGCGTGCAGAAGCAGTTTGTGAAAGGGCTTATGGCGGGGGCCGTGAAGGGGTAAGTTCAATGAAAAGCGGGGAGAAACCATTGAATACAATTCAAGCCAAACAATTGGGCGATATTTTCTACTTAATGACTTATGTGAAGGGCAGCCTGCGCAATGCTTATTCAGGCGGGGAGCGGATCGGCTTTCGCTTTAATCTGGACAACCCGCCGTTGGCGCTCGGCGGTGTGGCGATCGACTTTAAACTGCTGCTGGACGGCAGCGAGGTCGATCCTTCTCTGGTTTGGATCCGGCAGGGATATCAGGGACGGAACGCGGGAACCATCTCCGAGACAAGACCGTATACGTTTGAAGTCGGCGCTCCGACGGAGTGGACCGTTCTGCTGCCGGGAGGCTTGGCCCCGGGCGAGCATTCGATCGTCATTGTGACGGAGCAGTATGCCTTCGGCAAAATTTATTCCCGATTCACGATTCAAGACGAGGTATCGGATATCCAGGAGCCGTGCTTGACGTCGACCGGCCCCTTCCATCGTCCGCTCGCCTTATCCAATGATGCATCGTTCGCCGTGATCAACTGGGCCGGAGATTTGTCCGCCGATTGGAACTGGTGGGGCCTGGTCACCGATAACGGAGGCTTGTACAGTCCGCCGGCAAGATACATCCGGCATCTGAAATGGGAACTTGCGGAGAGGGGAGCAGCCGGGTCGTATCCTCTCGTCCGTTATACGGATAGAGCGGACCATCTGCCGGGAAGGCTGGAAGCATACAGCCGTTTCGGCCCATTGACGGTTCAACGGAAAGTATTTATGTCGGTGGATGACGCTGCGGTGTTCACCCGGTTTATCTTATCTAACGACGGGGACGAAGCGGGAGAGGTTGAACTGATCGGAAATACGGAAGCGATGCTGGTACCGTATGGCCTGCTTGGAGTGAAAGCCAAGCAATTCAAGTTCAGGGCAACGCCAAGAAGCATTGTGATGGAGAACCCGCAACTGCCTTATGTCGGTGTCATCGCCTGTGACGCGGATATGACAGCTTCTTTCGGCACCTCCTATGAAGGCGCGGATCCCGGCTTTCATTTCCGGATTCCGGTAAAAGTCGAGCCTCATGCTTCCGTGACCGTTACGGTTGTGCTGTCCGGGGATCCGGAAAGCAAAGAACGGGCTGTGCATATCGCTTCCCGGTCGCTGCAAAACGCCGAAGAACAATTCGCTCAAGCGGTTTCCTCTCATCGTGAATACCTGGAGAACACTATCGCCGTTAGAACAGGGGATGCGGAGCTGGACCAGGCGTTTGACTTTGCCAAGCTGGCGCTGAAAAATCTTAAATTCAATCACCCCGAGATCGGTGCAGGCATTTGCGCCGGCTTCCCCCGGTTTCCCAATTATTGGAGCAGGGATTCGGCTTGGACGGCATTCGCCTATCTTGCGATCGGGGATATGGAATTCGTCAAGGAAGTGCTTCTGAACTTCATTTCTCTACAGTTGGAAGAGGATCGTCCGGGAGCATTCGCCGGGGATATGCCGACGGTCATCAGCGGACCGGGCTTTATGCATCAGACTTCCTGGGGAGGGTCCGCAGAAGGGGTGCTGCTCCAGACGATATTATTCCGCGAGTATGTTTATGCCGCTCAGGATACGGAATTCGCCAAAGCCCATTTTTCCAGTATTCAAAAATCGATGGCTTGGGCGCAGCGGTGTGACCGTGACGGAGACGGCTTCCTGGAGCACGGTATTGTCGGCGATGTCTCCACGTCGCAGGCCTTCACCATTCCGGATACGCAGTGGATGGATCATATCGACCGCAGAAAGAGCAGCAACGATGTGCAGGGATTGTATTGGCACGCGCTGCGTGCGGCGGCCGATGTAGCCGGGCTGGTCGGGGAGCCGGAGTTTGCCCGCGAATGGAGCAGGAAGGCGGACATCGTAGAGCGTAAATATGAGGAGGAGTTTTGGTTTGAGGACGGCGGTTATTATTACGACCGGCTGCTGGAAGACGGAACGCCGGACCCGACGCTGCGTCCCAATTATGCTGTCAATCTCATGTTCTCTACGCTGGCCAATTCTGAGAGGGTGAAGTCTTCCCTGGAACGATTGGAATCCGAGGAGATGACCACGCCTTTTGGCCTTCGCACCCGCAGCAGCAAGGATGAAGGGAAGGGGTACGATCCGTCCAGCTATCAGGAAGGGGCGGTCTGGAATTTGACCACGGGCTGGACAGCCATGGCCGAATTCAAAGCCGGGCGTGCGGAACAAGGCGTCGCCTTCTTGCGCATGATCGCTTCCCGGATTTTGGATGAGATGGGAATGGCGGCGGAGCTGTACCGCGCCAATAAGCCGGAGCCTCTCAACGGCTGCTTCCTGCAGGCTTGGTCTATAGGAATGTATGTTTGGGGATTCGTGCGTTACCATCAGGAAATCAAGCGTTTGACGAAATAGATTGGGTTTGGGAAAAAGCATGCGGCCGGTCTGAAACCGGGATCAGCCGTATGCTTTTTATTTATATCAAAGAGCCTTTCGGAACTAATCCAACTGCTTCCACTTTCGCTCAAGCAGAGGAGGAACATAGCTTTCCATGAGATGGATCAGCTCCGCAGGTTCACTGGAGTTCAGAATCAGCCGGAGATGCGATGTATTGGAGAAACCTTCGCTGATGCTGTGATGAATCAGATTCATGAAGGGATCAAAATAGTTTCTGATATTGAGAATGCCGACGGGTTTTCGATGGATGCCGATTTGTGACCAGCACAAGGCCTCGAAAAGCTCTTCATATGTTCCGAACCCGCCGGGCAGAGCAATAAATCCATCCGCAAGCTCCGCCATTTGAGCTTTGCGCTCATGCATATTTTCAACTTCTATGAACCGGGTAAGCTCCCGGTGTACCATTTCCCCGTTAAACAATCCTCTGGGCATGATCCCGATCACTTCGCCTCCGCCCTTCAGAACGGCGTTGGCGATTTCACCCATTAAGCCGATCCTGGATCCGCCGTAAATTAATCGAATCTTTTTTGAGCCATAACCTGTCCAAGCTCGGCCGCTTTCATTGGATAGTCGCGATGCTCTCCCGCATTGGATCCGGCAAAAACACAGATTGATTTCATATGGTCCACCCCACACTATATGTAGATGATATTCATTGTATAATATACTATATTTGGAGAATAGAAAATATGCTCAAGACCATGAGAGGGCATATTTCACGCTTAGCCGATATATTCTGCGGGCCGTTCTGCATGTCTTGAAATTGGAAAACCGATTGCGTGAATGAAAACAATTGATTATTCTGAATAGGTGAGAGACCGATAGTTAACAATTTATAATTATGGGGCTTTCTGCCTGAACGGCGGGAGGAATGCTTTTGAAAGAGCTCTTACTGGTATTGTTCGAACGAATGGGAATGCTTCTGATCCTGATGTTTACATTGACACGTATCCCCCTGTTTCGAAATATATTGGATCGGGAGGTTGATGCCCGGACGGGAACGGTATTTGCCCTGCTGTTTGGTTTGATCGGGATTGCAGGGACGTATTCGGGTGCCATAGTGAGCCCGGAGGGAATCGATTCGACGTTCTGGGTGTCCGCTCTCGGCCCGGATGAGATCATGGCCCATTCCGCGCTCATCGGGGTAGTGCTGGCAGGATTGCTTGGTGGCGCTTACGTGGGCGCGGGCGCGGGATTTTTGACCGGTCTGCACTCCTTGCTGCTCGGGGGTCTTGCAGGTCCTTCGCATGCGGTTTCCACTCCTTTGATCGGGCTTCTGGCGGGGCTTATTGCCCGTTTTTTTTATGAAGAGAGGATCATCGCTCCCATCAAGGCCATGTTTATCGGGGTATTCGCCCCTATTTTGCAAATGGGCATTCTGTTGGTGTATACGACCTCCTCGGAAACGGCCATTGAGCTGGTCAATCGTGTCGGCGTTCCGATGGTGATCGCCAATAGTATCGGGATCGCCATTTTCGTCGCGATGATTCAGGTTGCGTTCAAAGAGGAAGAACGTGCGGCCGCGCATGAGACGCAGCGGGCATTAACGATTGCGGAAATGGTGCTTCCCCATCTGAAGGAAGGATTGACCTACACGACAGCAGAGGCTACCGCATCCATACTGATGCGTGAATTGCAAGCCGATGCGGTTGCCGTGACGGATACGCAGCGGATCCTTGCTCATGTGGGTGTCGGCACCTCCCGGCACGTTCCCGGGGAACCCTTGTTAACGGAATTGTCCAAACAGGCGATCCGAACCGGCAAAATTCAAATCGCCATGCACCGCGATCAAATTCAGCCTCATCATGAAGCTTTGGGCGCGGCTCTGATCGTACCGTTCAACCAATCGGGCCGGACGGCGGGATTGACCAAGATTTATTTCCGCAGCCCGAAACAGATTCGGAAAGTGGAGGTGGAGTTTGCGTACGGCTTCAGCAAGCTGATCTCCAGTCAACTGACGATCGCGTTGGCGGAGAAGCTGGAAGCGCTGATGAAGGATGCCGAGCTCAAAGCTTTGCAGGCGCAGATCAATCCGCATTTTCTGTTCAACACGTTGAATTCCATCGTGACGTTGATCCGGATCGATCCGGATCAGGCGCGCCATGTGACGGTGCAGTTGGGCCAGTTCATGCGCATGAGCCTGAAGATCACCCAATCGCTGCTCATTCCCCTTTATCAGGAAGTGGAGCATGTGAATGCTTATTTGGAGATCATTCGGGTTCGGTTCGCCGATCAGCTCAAAGTGGAGTGGAAAGTGGAACGGGGGCTGGAAATGGTGCCGATTCCGCCGTCGACGCTGCAGCCGCTCGTGGAAAACAGCATCCAGCACGGGCTGAAGAAGAGAACGAACGGCGGCTGGGTGCGAATCGCCATGGAACGCAAAGACAAGAACGTACGGATTGTTGTCGAGGACAACGGATCGGGGATTCGGGAGGATTTTCTGGATAAGCTGGGCACGACTCCGATGAGCGGGAGCGGGAGCACCGGTCTTGGCGTGCACAATGTAAATCAGCGTTTAATCAGCTTGCTCGGTCCCGACTCTGCGCTTTCGTTCGAGAACCGGGCGGAGGGCGGGGCGCGAGTAACGTTAGCCATACCTTATCCGAATGGGGAATGAAGGGAGACACCCAAATGAAACTTCGTGTCATGGTCGCCGAAGATGAACGGCTGGCAAGAGAAGAGCTCGTCTATTTGCTGTCGAAGGAGCCGGACATCGTAGTGCTCCCATCGGCCGCAAGCGGTGCTGAGGCCCTGGAGATTGCGCAAAAGCATAAACCGGACGCCGTCTTTCTGGACATCGAGATGCCTGAGATGAATGGCATTCAGGCGGCTTATCGTCTGCATGAGCTGGATCCCCGGCCGTTTATTGTCTTCACGACGGCTTATGATCAGTATGCGTTGGAAGCGTTTCAACTCGAGGCGGTGGATTATCTGCTCAAGCCCTATGATGAAGAGCGGTTTAGGCGGACGTTGGATCGCATCCGCGCGAGAAAGACGGAAGCCGGAGGCGGTTCGGAAGCCCATAAGCAGACGGAAGCGCCGACAGCCCCCGCTTTCAAAAGAAACAAGCTTTTGATCGATGACGGTGACCGGATGGTTGTGCTCGAGGCGGAGCTTTTTCTCTACGCGGTCAAGGAGGAGAAGGTAACTCATATCCATATGGCCGACGGTCGTTCCTATGCAACGAAGCAGACGCTGCAGGAGCTTGAGGAAAGGCTTGGCGCCACGTTCTTCCGGCCTCACCGGAGCTATCTGGTGAATCTGGATTATATTCAAGAGATCGAGCCTTGGTTTAACGGTGCGTACAATGCCATTCTCAAGGATGCCAAACGGACGAAGCTGCCGGTTTCCCGGATTGCGGCAAAAGATTTGATTCGGCTTTTGCAGGGGCAATAAGCATCATCCTAATGAACAGTCCGTTGAGGACTGTTTTTCTGCAATTAAGGAACGAATTTCGACGTTTCATACCGAAACCGAACTGCAATAAATAAGAGACGCTATAATAATTATAAAAGCGCTTACATTTTAAGCCGGCTGTGCCTGTATGCATCAGGTGAAGCCCATATTATGGAGGGATTCGCGTATGAAAAAGAACCAGTTGACTTACAGCGATATTGCCCATTCTGAGCTTTTCCGCAAGCTGATGGATAAGAAAAAACGATTTATTATTCCGATGACGCTCTTCTTTTGTGCATTTTATTTTACCCTTCCGTTTCTTACTGCTTTCTCCAATGTGTTGAATACACCTGCCGTCGGCTCGATTACTTGGGCGTGGGTCTTTGCTTTCGCTCAATTTATTATGACGTGGGTTCTGTGTTCCCTGTATTCCAAGAAATCCGTAACATTCGACGCGATTTGCGAAGAAATCAAAGATCAAATGCATGCTGAACAAAGAAAGGCGGGATAATCCATGAATACGGCCTTCCTTCTTTTTCTTGTGATCGTGCTCGGTACCCTTGTCATTACCTATTACGCTTCCAAAAAAACAAAAACGACCAGCGAATTTTATACCGCCGGCGGAGGATTGACCGGTTGGCAGAACGGGCTGGCCATTGCGGGCGACTATATGTCGGCGGCATCGTTTTTGGGTATCGCAGGAATGGTCGCATTGTTCGGCTTTGACGGATTTTTCTACAGCATCGGGTTCCTTGTCGCCTATCTTGTCGTATTGTATCTCGTAGCGGAACCGCTTCGAAATTTAGGCAAATATACTATGGCGGATATGATCGCCGCCCGTTTTGATCATAAGAAGATTCGCGGCGTGGCGGCAATCAATTCGATCGTGATTTCGATCTTCTACATGATCGCCCAACTGGTTGGCGCCGGGGGACTCATTGCCCTTCTTATCCCAAGTCTTGATTACACGACCTCCGTGCTCATCGTCGGCGTTCTCATGACCGTGTATGTTGTTTTCGGCGGCATGACGGCGACAAGTTGGGTGCAAATTATTAAATGTGTGCTGCTGATCGCCGGTACGTTTATTATTTCGCTCATTGTTTTTGCCAAATTCGATTTCAGCGTCGGGCATATGTTTGAGCAGATGCGGTCTGTAACTCCGCTGAAGGAAGCGTTCTTGAATCCTGGCAACAAATTTTCGAGCGGACTCGATACGATTTCCCTTAACCTTGCTCTTGTTCTTGGCACAGCCGGATTACCGCATATTCTGATCCGATTCTTCACGGTAAAAGACGCCCCCACGGCACGTAAATCGGTCGTTGTAGCCACTTGGATCATCGGCTTGTTCTACGTCATGACGGTGTTCCTCGGCTTCGGTGCAGCGGCATTCGTAGGCCATGATGCCATTGTAAGCGCTAACGCCGCCGGCAATATGGCTGCGCCTCTCCTTGCCAGAGTCCTTGGCGGAGAATTCCTGTTCGCCTTTGTATCGGCTGTAGCCTTTGCCACCATTCTGGCTGTTGTTGCGGGTCTTGTGCTTTCCGCCGCTTCCGCCTTCGCCCACGATTTCTATACCCATATTATTCGGCGAGGGAAGGCTCATGAAAAAGAGCAGATTAAAGCGGCGAAACTGGCTTCCGTCGGTGTGGCGATCATCTCGATCATCCTTGCTCTGTTTGCGCAGAAGCTGAATGTTGCGTTTCTTGTAGCCCTGGCTTTTGCCGTAGCCGCCAGCGCGAACCTGCCTGTTCTTTTGTTCACCGTATTCTGGAAAAGGTTTAATACGGCAGGAGCAATTACAGGTATGATTGTCGGCGTTCTCAGCGCGCTCATTCTTGTAGCGATCAGTCCTAACGTTTGGGATCCGGTAGCAGGGAAAGCGATTTTCGTCGGTACCCCGCTCATCTCCCTTACGAACCCGGGGATCATTTCCATTCCGCTCGGCTTCCTGGGGGCTTTCCTCGGAACCTTCCTGTCCTCGAAGCGGGATGATGTGAAGTATGACGAGATATTAGTCAAAGCGAACACGGGAATACAGGATTTGGCTCAGGCCAAATAAATGGATTAGCCGGCCCCGTCAGGCCGGCTTTTTGCATATCCGCCTAATGAAAGCCACGGCGAAGAAAGGGACATGGGCTCTTTTCCGGATGGGTTCTGTCTTAAACGCCATTAGCCATCCTCGCCGGGTTGAAAGTTTAGTTTTTCTTTGCGGGCCGTAGGATTTATAATAAAGGAACATTCGTCGTCTAAGGAGTGATTCTTATCAAAGCGTTCAAAGCATTGGTTGTGGAGCAATCGGGAAATGATGTAACAAGCGGCATCCGGGAGATGACGATAGAAGATTTGCCGTCAGGCGAGCTGCTGATCCAAGTCGTCTACTCCAGTGTCAACTATAAGGACGCATTGGCCTGCATCGCAAATGGAAACGTTGTCAAAACGTATCCATTTATTCCCGGTATCGATCTTGCAGGGATCGTGAAGTCAAGCACAGATGGTCGGTTTCAAGAGGGAGACGAAGTGCTGATTACGGGATATGAGCTGGGTGTGAGCCATTATGGCGGTTTTAGCGAATATGCCAGGGTATCGTCCCAATGGGCGGTTAAATTGCCGGAGGGACTTTCCATGAAAGAAGCGATGATATTCGGCACCGCGGGCTTCACGGCCGCTTTATCGGTGCAGGAATTACAAGATGGCGGCGTGAACGCTGACCAAGGTCCGATTCTGGTGACAGGAGCCACAGGCGGTGTAGGGAGTATGGCTGTAGCTATGCTTGCCAAACTGGGGTACGAAGTCGTGGCGAGCACAGGGAAAGCCGAACAGAAGGAGCATTTGATGAAATTGGGTGCCGCGCGGGTCATCTCGCGGGACGAACTGGTTCCTGAAAAAGTCCGGGCGTTGGACAAACAGCTCTGGGCCGGCGCCGTCGATTGTGTCGGCGGGAAATCGCTGTCGTATATTTAAGCAGCACGCGATATGGCGGGACGGTAGCCATTAGCGGTTTAACGGGAGGCGCAGAGCTGGCAACGACCGTATTTCCCTTTATTCTCCGCGGAATACGGCTGATAGGAATCGATTCCGTCATGGCTTCTATGGAAAAACGGGTCCGCATCTGGAACCGGTTGACTTCGGAATTGAAGCCCGCTATGTTGAACAGCATGTACACAGAAATCGCTTTGGAGCAAATTCCCGGCGTCGTTCAAAGTATTCTCAAAGGCCAGGCCCAAGGCAGAACACTGGTTAAGATATCCTCTTGTAAGGGTGCTTAATTATACATTCAATCATGGAAAGCGGTAATCGCAGAAGACGGAAGACGCCTTTGTGATGACTGCTTTTTTTGCGGCTAGATCTTTTAGGATCATAAATGTTTAAATGGATAATAATGAATACAATAAGAGATTCATTTCAAAACCTTGTAAGGTGCGTTCCGTAACCCATTTCCTGTCATTTAATCGAAGTCATTTTTACCCGATTCGTCACTTCTATATCGGTATCTGCAAAAGGGAAACAGGGCGTTGTGTAGAATTAATATGGCATGGTCATACACAAAAAAGAGTTCATCTGTTGACCTGTAGAAGATTGAAGAAGGTGCGAGAGGAAGATTTAAAAAATGAAGTCTGTCACAGTAAAAGATTTAGTGGACCGCTTCTCATTAGAAGTGCTGGTCGGGGAATCGCATATGCATCGAACGATACCCAAACCGAGGGCATATCGCCCGGGGCTTGAATTTGTCGGATATTTTGATTTCTTTTCTCATGCTCATGTACAAGTGTTGGGCAGAAAAGAAATCAATTATTTACATACGCTGAGTGAAGAGGAACGAAATCATCGCATCGGGAACATCGTGAAGTATCACCCGCCTTGTTTTGTAGTGACCCGAAATCAGGAAGGGCTGAAGTATTTGCTGAAATATTGCGAAGAAGAGGGGATTCCGCTGCTTCGCACGCACGAGCCTACATTCCGGTTTCTTGAACTGGTGGATGCGTACCTGGCGAAAGCGCTGGCGCCGCAAATTGCCGTCCATGGCGTTTGTGTCAATGTGTCCGGAATCGGTATATTGCTTCGCGGCAAATCCGGCGTCGGTAAAAGCGAAACCGCTCATACGCTGATTCGGCGCGGGCACCGGCTGGTAGCCGATGATATCGTCGTTTTGAAAAAAATTGGCCCGGAGACGATCCTTGGCACTCATGACGGCAAAACGCGGGAGCTTCTGGCCCTTCGCAGTATCGGGTTGATCAATGTTTCCCGTCTTTACGGAAGAAAAGCGTTCCAGGATGAGACACGCATTGTACTTGATATCGAATTGACGAAGTGGCAAGAGCATGCGTTGAATAATGAACTGGAGCTGGAGCCGAAGTACACCGAGTATATGGACATTCGAATTCCGCATATCGAAATTCAGCTTCAGCCGGGAAGAGATGTCGCGGGACTGGTGGAGGCGGCGGCCAATAACTGGTATCTTCGCCAGCAGGGCTACAGCGCCGCAGAAGATTTCATGAAACGGCTGGAAAAAGGGTAGGAAAATGGCGCGGACCAAAAAGAACAGCTTCCGATTGTCCCGGAAAGCTGTTCTTTTTTCTTACCTTTTATAGATGTTGACGAGGACCGGAAGCATCCTGGTGCCGCGAATCATAAAGGAAGAGCAAATCGGGCAGGAAGGCTCCTCCTCAAAGGAGAAATCGTCTCTCATCCAACAACCGCACTCTTCTTTGCTGCACGCCCAAACCGCAGTTTCCTCCTGTTGCAGAGGCTCAATGTCCCGTTTGGAAAAATACATGATGGTTCCTCCTTAGCGTCATAGAGTTGAACAGAAAAGAACTGCCCTGCAGGACAGTTCTTAATGAGGGAGTTCGGTGCAGAGATTTCATATGTGAAGTTACTGGATAGTCCCCGGTCCCCCGTTGCCTTTATTTATAATATGAGATATAAAGTCATTTTATATGCGAAAAATGAAAGAAAGCCGGACCGGCGTGTCTTATTGTAAACGCTGAAGCAAAAAGCCTAAAGAGCTACTTCTTGATCCAGGAGGTCAGCGTCTCCAGCGGTTCTTTATCGTCGCTGCTCCGGTTATACTGTTCCAGCAGCTTATCCAGCCTGCCCGTCTGATAACCGTAATCGTACATGGCTCCCGCTACAACGGACAATCGGAGCTTGCCTTCCCGATACTCTGAGCCGCATTCCAACAGCGTGTTCATGAACCGGTCGTTTTCCTCTTCGAACCGGGAGCCGTCAAGACTCTCGGGCTTCAATTTATCGTCGAATTTCAGCAGTACGTGCTCATGATATTTAATCAAACGTTCCAGGTGCTGGTCGAAGGCTTGATCGGTCTCCGGCGTCCGGGCAGCGGGGAAATAGTGCTCTTCCACCGCATCCAAAACTTCCATCCCTTTATGCAGAGTATACAGCATCTGCTTGTAAATGACCAGATTGCGTGTTTGGCTGTATTTTGCGCGCCGCAGCTTCTTCAGTTCTTCCTCAAAAAGCTGGTACTTGTCCGACAGCGATTTCATGGCTTTTTCCAGCTCTTGTTTCTCATCGCGGAACACATTCTCCTTGATTTCATCGGAGATCGCGGTTCTTAAAAGAAGCGACATTTTCGAAAATACGGATTGCATTTGATTCAGGAACTGCTCTCTGGGCTTGGGAGGGAAAAAGATGATATTGATCAGAGACGCCGAGCCGATCCCAATTAAAATGAGCAGGAACCGGTTGAGCGCGAAGTCCCAATGTCCCGAAGCCTCCATGACCGCAACGACGGTAACCAGGGTCAGCCCGATGCTTTCTTCCATTTTCATTTTTAAGCAAATCATGATGACCGCGATGCAGACAAGTCCGATGGCAATCGGTTCGCTGGAGAAGAACATGCCTGCCAGCAGGGCGAGCGCCGCCCCGAGCGTATTGGTTTGAAGCTGCTCCAATAAATGACGCCATGACCGGTAGATGGAGGGCTGCATGGCAAAAATAGCCGCTACCGCAGCAATCACCGGTGGCGTAATGTCAAATAAACCGCTAAGAAATAAAGACAGGGTAACGGCGATACCCGTTTTTAATACTCGAGCGCCAAAGGACACAGAAACCCCTCCAAGCAATGTTCTTCCAGATGTTGTCCATCACTGAAGCACGGGCCACCGAATCCTACTGACGAGGAGGCCATGCTCGTTACGATTATAATCCCATCGACATATCAAGACAAGATTGCCGTCCCTGGTGGGCGTCATCGGCAAGCCGCGGTGTAAAGCTGCAAACGGTCAGCGGAGCCGTTCACTTGTCATCGCCGTATGCGATGCATAGCATGTCCGGGCACAGGGAGCCTTATGCCGGCTTGTCGTGCTTTAGCGGGGAGAACGATCGCCGGTACAAAATATAAAACAAGCTGAGGGTTAAGCAGCTTCCAAAGAGAACGTCGGAAGCGTAATGAGCCCCGATCACGATCCGGCTGTAGGCGGTTAGGAAACCCCATCCAAGAGCGACGGTCAGAGCCGCGGTTCGCCAAAACTTCCGGTGCAGCGGGACGAAGAACATGAGGGATAACGGCACCCATCCATTAGCCGCATGCCCCGATGGAAACGACCGGTGTCCCTCGGCGCCTTGCGGAGCATACCATGCCATGAAGTTCGAATAATCGGGCAGTAAATCCCGGAACCGGATTCTTCCCCAAGACAGCTTAAGCGTATGGACAAGCAGCAGCTCGCCGATGATGAGCGCAAGGGTGATCCAGACGGCTTTCCGATGCTCCAGCAGCTTTTGCTGCGGGATGCGATGGAGCAGCAGTTGAACGGCGGCCATCGCCAGGCCGGCAATGAGCAGGATCATCAAGGATGAGAGAAAGGTAAGCTCTATGTTCATCCACCGATGAGCCGTTAAATAAGCGATTACACAGCCTGTCAGGATGGCGGCCGCCCCGCTGATGGCGGTCACTGTGAACCGGACCGCGGGAGAATACGTTCGCGCTGTACGGCATAAAAAATTCGTCCCTGCAAATAGAATGAGCAGTGCCGGGTGTTCGCCGAACGCCTCGAAAAAATAAGCCCAGCCTGATCGCGGATCGGCAAGCGACCGGGAAATCTCAAGATCGGCAAAAGCGAAGACCGCCGCGAGAAACGCCCAACCTATAAGAAACAAACCTATGTACAGAGTCTCTCTAGAGGCCATGGCTCCTCCTTGTTTCCATGATATCTCCCATCCATTGTACATGGACGGCCAGCCGGATGTATAGAGCGGCGAAAGACCCCCTCCAAGCCAATCTTCGAAGATTCTGCTATAATTAGCTCCAACTGTTACGTCTGCAAAGCCGCGGCTGAAGAAGACGTGAATTCCGAACATTCCCATCCGGAATCGTGAAAGGAGCGCACCATGCTGGGACTGGGCTACATCAAGCAGGTATACCAGGCTTGGATCGATTATCCGTGGAAGGAAGGCCTGCTGTTGGCGGACAGGTACGAAATCATTGAATTTCTCGGAGAAGGAAGCTATGGCTTGACTTATTTGTGCCAGGATACGGTCAGGGGCGACAAGGTTGTCGTAAAGCAGGCCAAGCCTAGTAAAGGAAAGCGGAGCAGGCATCTGCTCGAACGGGAGATGGCCATACTGGAACGGCTCCGTCATCCGAACATTCCGGGGTGCCGCGGGTCGTTTTGGCACAACAAGCACTTATGTATGGCTGTCGATTGGGTGGAGGGTCATACGGTGGAGGACCTTCTCTTTGAACAGAATCGCGGATTTTCCGAAAGGGAAAGTCTGGAGTGGATCGTTCGTTTGATGAGTATTGTCCGGTTTGTCCATGCTCAAGGCTATGTTCATCTGGATATCCGGATACCGAATGTGATGATCAGAAACGGCGAGCCCGTTTTGATCGATTTTGGTTTGGCGAGACGCGTTGGGGATGTGGACGGATCGGACACGGACATGAATGAACAATCGGGAATACGGAGAACGCCGGAGGTAAAGAGCGACTTGTACGCCGTCGGCCATTTCCTGCTTTTTATGCTGTATTTGTCTTATGAAGAGCGGCCCGGCCAGTTAGAGAAAGACTGGCAGGAGGAGCTCTCCCTTACGTCACATACCAGAAAAATAGTACGGCGGCTGCTGCAAATCGAACCGCCGTATGAAGATGCGTCATCGCTTATACGGGACTTGAAGCAAGCGCTCCGGACGTTATGAACTGGAGCGGTTTTTATTTTTGTAGTATTTATGCCCGTATGGGGAATGACCGTAGCCGGATCGGGACGGCGAAGAGGAATACTTGCGCGAATGACGGTATTTGTCCGAGCTGTTCCCATAGCGGTAGCCGCCGTGTTTAGGCTTGCGAAACGAATAAACCATTTTTCTCAGCAAATTTTTGAACATACCGGATCCCTCCCTTGGTTTGGTGGGTACTACGAAGAAGAATCCGGAAGGTTTCGCCCGTAACTCGGAGTAAGGAGAAATGTTGGCGATCTCCTAAGTCTTTTTTTGTCGTTTTTAAGGTTTTTTCTGCGACTAAAGCGCTATTTTAAGACTTTCATGTTTTTTTCATGTTAATTTAATGTTTGTTCTTTACAATATCTTAATATTGATTTCCGCTGTATAAAGAAGCGGGCTGATAGGAGAGTGAGAAACGATGCGTCCCTTGGCATCCAGAGGACAGCCAAAGTCATCACGATTAGCGCAAGCCCGCGCGATCCAAAACAAAGTGATCCTAGTGTCATTGCTTATTGTTCCATTTCTGCTTGTGTTTGGGATGGAACTGATACAGAGGGGTAATGTGCAGGAAACCTGGGATTGGCTCACCGCCAATCCGAAGCTTTTTGCTGTGAATGCTTTGCTTGCCTTTTTCGTGTTTTTACTAATCTATTGTTTGATCGGATCGCTCTTTTTTGCCATGGGATTCAGCACCCTGCTGCTGATGCTGATGTCACTCATCAGTTTTTTTAAGCAGAAGCTGATCGGGGAACCATTTTTTCCGTGGGACATTTTCCTGAAAAAAGAGAGCATGAATATTATTCCCCTGGTCACCAGTAAAGAGGCATTGGTTCGCTTGGTCCTCGTCTTCGGGATTTCGGCCGGTATTTTCCTGCTCAGGATCTGGCTGCCGCGATGGCCGATGAAGCTGTGGGTTCGCATGACACTGGGCCTGATGGCTGTTCTCGCGCTGTATTCCTTCGGTGTGAGGGCGCCTTGGGCGGAGAAGGTCATGGCTCAGGCGGGCGTTAATGAAATCGTTTGGAACCAGCAGCAGAATTACGGGGAAAACGGGATTTCGTTGGCTTTTACCATGAATGTGAAAAATTCGATCGTTCCCAAACCGTCCGGCTACAGCGAGCTCTCCATTGCCAATATGGCGGAAGGCTTAAATGAGTTGGTCGGCGCGTCGAAGGCCTCCGTATCGAATGACAAAAAGCCGAACGTGATCTTCATTATGAATGAAGCGTTTTGGGATCCGACGCTGCTTCCGGGAGTTAAATTCAATAAAGACCCCCTCCCGACGGTTCACCGTCTGCAGGAGAAAACGACGTCGGGGTACCTCTTGTCTCCCCAATTCGGAGGAGGCACCAGCAACGTGGAGTTTGAGGTGCTGACCGGGCAATCGATGAGCAACCTGCCTGCGGGGTCCATACCATACCAGCAGTATATCAGAAAACCGATTCCGAGCCTGGCCAGCTATTTCAAAAACCAGGGCTACCGGAGCGTGGCGATTCATTCCTATGATGGCTGGTTTTGGAATAGGGAAGAAGTATATCAGTATATGGGCTTCGATGATTTCAAAAGCAAAGAAGATTTTGACAATCCGGAATATCGGGGTGCCTTCATCTCCGACGATGAAGTGTCACGCAGTATAATCGACGAGGTGGAAGCAAACGACAATCCGACGTTTATATACGCCGTAACGATGGAGAATCACGGGCCCTACAATGATAACCGTTACGGAGAGACCGACATTAAAGTAGAAGGGAATCTGACCGAAGAAGCGCGAAACACGCTTCAAACGTACGCGCAGGGAGTGTACAATGCGGACCACAGCCTGAAGATGCTGATCGATCATTTCGAGAAGTCGGATGAGCCGACGGTCATCGTCTTCTACGGGGACCATCTGCCGATGCTGGGTTATGATTATGATGTGTATGTTCAAAGCGGATTTGTGTCTACGGGAAGGTCCGACCAGTGGTCGCTTGAAGAACAGAAACGGATTCACAGTGTGCCGTTTGTGATGTGGTCCAATATGGACTTGCCTAAGGAGCATGTGCCGATTCTGAGCAATTCGTTCTTGAACGCTTATGTCCTTGACCGGCTGCAGATGGAGAAGCCGGCGGCCTGGGCTTACAATTTCGAGCTTTCCCGGAAGGTGCCGGGGCTGCTGCGCGGCTTGGTGGTCGATTCCGGTCAAGTTTTATACAATTCGCCTCCGTCTTCCGTAGCAAGCGATGTAGAGAAGTACCGCGAGCTGCAGTATGACGAAATGTTCGGCGCGCAGTATCTTGCCAAGTACTTGGATTCCAATGGGTTTACCCGCAGCGATGAACAGCCTGACGGCTTTGACCATGTGAATATTGCAAGTGAAGAGGAAGTCGACGCCGCTCAATGAGCGGCGTTTCTTTGCGGCCGCTTATGAGGCCGGGAACCTCGGAGATGCGTGTTTTATGCGATCACCTGTACCTTTTCTTTGGAAAAACAAATATGCTACAATTTCCTGAAGATGACACATTTCTGATGTTGAAACGGATCATAGTAAATTACATCAGGAGGAGGAAGGGATATGGATCTGCGAAAGCTTCGATTGGACGAACCGGTGCACGGCACTTTCAGCGAGGAACGGGACGAGTATGAACGGGATTATGCCAGGTTAATACAATCTCCGGCCTTTCGCCGATTGCAGGGCAAATCGCAGGTGTTCGGAGCGGGCTCGGGCGATTACTATCGGACGCGGCTCACGCATTCTCTGGAAGTATCGCAAATTGCCCGTGAGACAGCTCGCCGAATGGGCAAGCAGTACCCTTTTCTGGCCCGTAAAGAACATCCGGGGCTGATGCTGGACCCGGCGGTAGTGGAATGCGCCTCGCTTGCGCATGATCTGGGGCATCCGCCGTTCGGCCACAAGGGCGAAGAAGTGCTGAATCAGCTGCTTAATGAAGAATACGGTCTGGAATATGAAGGAAATGCGCAAAATTTCCGTATCCTCATGTTTCTTGAAAAGCGGGCGGGCAGCGACAGCGGACTCGATTTAACCGCCGCCGTACTGCTGGCCATTAATAAATATCCTTTTCGTTTGGAAGACCCCGGTCGGCATAAGGGCGTATATTCGATGGAATGGGACGGGAGAATCGCCGAACTTCGGGACCGGTGGAAAATGCCCGAGGGCTGCCCGACTTTAGAGGCCCAGCTTATGGACTTGTCCGACGATATTGCGTATTCCACCCATGACATTGAGGATGGCATTCGTGCGGGGAAGATCCAGATGAATCGGACCTTCTTTGAAGATGACAGACTTGTGGAGCATCTCATTCAGGAGATCGTCAACGACCAAGGCAATCTGGAGGTCGGTTGGGAGCAGGTGGATATCGGTGCGATGGTCAGACGTGTGCTGGATACTTATCTGGAGCAGTGGGAAAAGATTTATGCGGAATGCGGTAAGGAAGCTTCCAGAACCCGCAGAGAGATAAAAGCCCGCTGGGTCAGCACGTTTGCGGGCCGCGTCGGCATTATTGATGATCCTAAGAAGGGCTGGAAGCGGGTCACGTTCGTACGGGACGGACAGCAGGATCTGGAGCTGCTGCGGACGATGGAGATCTTGAAGAAGCTGGCCTGGGTTACATTGATTAAGGATTTTCGCGTACAGCGGCTGCAGAAGCGCAGCGAGATCATGATCCGGCGCCTGTGGGACAGCTTTAAGGTACCCGATCACGGTCGGCTCATCATCCCGGCCGATTGGGTGGCCAGTTACGAGCAGCATAAGGCTCAGTGGTCTTGGCCGCGTTTTGTGGCCGACTACATCTCCGGGATGACGGATGCTTACGCCGAGAAGGTGTATGCCGAGCTGTTCGCCAGCAAATCCGGTTCGATATACGAGATGGACTGATTCGTCGGTCTGCCGTAGGGCCTCCAAGGCATATAATGGATCGAGCGATCTAATCGCGAGACTGGGCCAAAGGGGGGAACGGGCATGATTATCATAGCAGGGGGGAGCGTCCCCGTCGACTTGTATGGAATGACTCCGCTGGAGCGGGAGATCGCGGAGCAAAAGATTAGGAGCGGGACGCCGTTCCATTACGAATCCATGGAATCGCTGCGCTTCGAGCTTAAGCTGAGAGAGGCCATCGTTGATTCTTCCGTCGCTATGCAGAGGAGCGGTGCCGTTTTCAGATCGTTCAAAAAATCATTTTGCAATGAAGCGTATTGGATTCGTACCGAGAACGGAGCATTTCAGCAAAGACCGTTTGTGAGGCCTGCTGATGCGATAAGGGATATTTATGTAAACGGTCATTTGTACGGTTTTGAGTGCGCAACGGCGGTAATCATCGTTTTATATAAAGCAGTGCTTGAAACGATCGGTACCGCTGCTTTCGATCGGCTGTTTGCCAATTTATATTTGTACTCTTGGCATCATGACAGTGATCTCCGGCTGATTACGGTGTATGGAAAACGGCTGGCATTTCCGGGGGATATCGTGTATTTCAAAAACCCTGATGTGGATCCGGAAATGATCCATTGGCAGGGGGAGAACGCCGTTAAGCTAAACGGCGACCTCTATTTTGGCCACGGAATCGGTATTATGAATGCGGAGGGAATCATCTCCAGATTGAATCGGTATCGGAAGCCGGGAAGCACAGTGTCGGCCTACTTGCTGGATGAGGCGACATACCCGAATTTTTTCTATTTGCAGCAAGCGGCGTCCTTCCGGGATCCCACGGAGGAGATATCGATGGTGTCGTCAATAGACGATACGGAATGCATTACCGCACGTATCGGTTGCCGAACAGGGATTTATGCCGTCTGATTCTTTCTGGTTGCGAAGAGGTTGTACGGGCAATGAAAAAAGGAGCGCACCCAGAAGGATGCGGCCTTTTTTGTTGCCTGGGACGTCGGTTCTCGCGCCGCGGTCCCGCAGTCTGTCAATAAATAGCAAACCCATGGAACATCCCGAACATGGTTTACCTCCCTCTATTTTCGGGTAATGATAACGTTATGGGTTTCATCTGGGCAAAGAGAGGCGATGAAGGACTGTGCGCTATTCAGCAACTAACCGCTTCAGGGTGTTCGTCCTTGCGGTATGGTGCGTCATGCTGCTCTTGACGATAACAGGCTGTATATCCTCCAACCAGCAGAGCGAGCCGTCTGCCGAGAAGGAGCGTGAGACGGAGCGACCGACCAAGGATCCGGTTCAAGAACGAATCGAACGGATGACGCAGGATGAGAAGATCGGACAGATGATGATTGTCGGACTGGACGGCTCCGAGATAAGCGAGACAGCCAAAGCGATGATCGGTACGTACCATGTGGGCGGATTTATTTTTTATAAGGACAATATAAAGGACAGCAGGCAACTGATAGAGCTGACTAATTCGTTAAAAGCAGCCAATGCGGCAACGGGTGCACCGCCGCTCTGGCTCAGTGTAGATGAGGAGGGCGGTCGTGTAACCAGGATGCCGCCGGAGCTTGTGAAAGTGCCCGCGGCGGAAAAGATCGGGAAAGCAGACAACCCGGAGCTAGCACAAAACATTGGACAAACGCTCGGTAAGGGGTTGACCGCGCTCGGAATGAATATGAATTTCGCTCCGGTGCTCGACGTAAACAGCAACCCGAACAACCCGGTGATCGGGGACAGGTCTTATGACTCCAGGCCCGAACGTGTCGCTGCGATAGGGATTCAGGTGATGAAGGGTTTGCAGAAAAGTCAGGTGATCCCGGTTGTAAAGCATTTTCCGGGCCACGGGGATACAACGGTAGATTCACATATCGGCTTGCCGGTGGTGAATCATGACATGGACCGGCTGAGAGCGCTCGAGCTGAAGCCTTTTGCCGAGGCGGTTCACAGCGGTGCCGAGGCAGTCATGGTAGCGCATATGTTACTGCCAAAGCTGGACAAAGAGGCACCGGCTTCCTTGTCCAGGCCAGTGGTTACGGATTTGCTGCGCAAGGAGCTCGGATTCACAGGAGTAGTGATCACCGATGATCTTACGATGGGCGCGATTATTAAACATTACAATATCGGCCAGGCGGCCGTACGGTCTGTTGACGCAGGAAGCGACGTGCTGCTCGTAGGCCACGGCTTTGACGAGGCCAAGCATGTATATGATGCCGTACAGCAGGCGGTTCGTGATGGTATACTGACAATGGAACAGATTGACCAAAGCGTCGCCCGTATTCTCCGCTTGAAGGAAAAGTACCGGCTGAGCGATGAACAGGCCCCGTTTCCTGACCTGACTCGAATAAATGACGATATGCAAAACGCGGTTAAAGCTATAGCCCCATAGAGGGCGGCCGCCGCTTGCCATTTTTAAGAAAGTTTTAAGCTCAACATAAGGGATTTCCAATCACTTTTGTTTATTATTAGATCTAAATAGACAGAGAAAAAAACCAATCCTCATATGGGGGGCTTTACCATGGCGGTAAATAACAAATGGAATACGGGAGCCCGGGCTTTGGTGCTTTCAGGAGATCTGGGGGACGGCCATCGTCAAGCCGCACGTGCTTTGGCGGAAGCATGCAGTGCGGGAACTGTACCTTGGGTGGAGGCGGAAACGGTCGATTTTTTGCGGCAGATTCATCCCAACCTTCATCCGTTTGTAAGATACGGCTTTCTCAAAGGAGTGGAGAAGGCGCCGGGCGTATACGGATATTTATATAAGAAAACGAGAGCGAGCCAAAGCCTGTCGCTGCCTTTTCGATGCTTTCTGGGGATGGGGCTGCAGCGGCTGGCCGCATTGGTGAACGAAAAGCAGCCGGATGTCATTATATGTACTTTTCCCTTGGCTGCAGCGGCCGTATCGCTGTTGAAGTCGAGAACCGGACTACGGACGCCGCTGGTTACGGTGATCACGGACCATACCGATCACAGCCTGTGGCTGAATCCGCACACGGACCTGTATTTGGTCGGTTCAGAGTCGGTATCCGCAGCCTTGCGGCAGCGGGGCATCCCGGCAACCAGCTTGTGTGTGACCGGCATTCCGGTGCGTTCGTGTTTTTCCGAGGCTTCAGAATCAGACCGGGAGGCTTTGAAGCGGAAATTAGGGTTAAACCCGGAGCTTCCGCTGGTCATGGTTATGGGCGGCGGCTGCGGCTTGCTCAGTGAGGAGACCAGAGCATTGATTCGTTCGTCCGTTTTGCGGCGGCACGTGCAGCTTACCCTTATCTGCGGCAGTAATGATGCGGCCCGTTTTCGGCTGGAAAAGGAGCTGGACAAGAACCCGACGCCGAACATCCGGATTACCGGTTTTGTCGATAATATTCATGAGTGGATGGCAGCGGCCGACTTGCTGGTAACTAAGCCGGGGGGCTTAACGACATCGGAAGCGGCTACCGCGGGATTGCCGATGCTGTTGTACAAGCCCATTCCCGGACAAGAGGAGGACAATGCGTCCGTTCTGGAGAAGGCGGGGATCGCCGTTATCGCTTCAAAGGAACGGAAGCTCCGGGATCAGCTTCTGGAGCTGGTGGAAAACCGCGCAGCTTTATCGGCCATGAGAGCCAAGGCCAGGCAGTTTCGAAGCAACCGGCCGGCGGAACAGGCATGGGACGCGATCATGAAGCTCCAGCCCGCAGATCAGCTGAACAGAGAAGCTCGGCAGACGCTTGCCGTCAGGGAGGCGCAAGCCGGCACATAACACAAACAACGCCCCTGTTTCAGGGGCGTTAAACTATGTTTAATGCGTGTGGATTATTCATTTGTCGTTCCTGTGACGGGGCTAAGCGGGTAGAATGTAACACCCTTGCATGAAGGGCATATACAGCTGTAACAGTCGGCCATTTCTTCCAGCGCCTCTCCGCAAGTATCGCAGCATTTCAAAGGCAAACTTTCATAAAACTCGGTTGAACGCATCAGCATGCGAATCATTCCCTTCGTTCATGATACCTCTACTATACTGCAAAAGAACTTGAATTGTAAGCGCTTTTTTCGCGTTCACAAATTCTTCATCATCAACTTCATTAAATAACCGGGCAAAAGGGCATCGAATTTGAAATCCGCGGCGGCCGTTTCGAGGCATTTTTTTAGGTTCAAAACCGAAATCAGTGCTTGACGAATTGATCGAAGGCTAAATATGGAAAAACATCTGCTAATCCTGTATTGTTGTAAGTCCTACCCAACAACAAAGAGGAATAAACAGATGCAAACTCAGTATATCAATGAAATGCTCGACTTACCAGAGCTGAAAATTAAACAAATTCTGTCCATCGATGCCGATGAACTTCACATAGAAGCTCTACCCGTGGACGCCAAGCAATGCTGTCCATGCTGTAAGTCCATTGAACATGTCGTCCGCAAGGGAAGAAATGAACCGCGGATCGTCCGGCATCTTTCCGTATTCGAAAAGCAAACCTACCTGCACGTGCCGTCGATTCGGATGTATTGTACGCGCTGTGAAGCCGGATTTGTGTGGGCGTACGAATTTGTCGGTCCCAAGCAGCGCTACAGCCGACTCTTTCGCTCCCAGACGGTCGAACAAGCGCTGGGGTCCACGGCCGCGCATAGCGCCCGGATGCAGCAAACACCGGCCAGTACCGTACAGCGCATGCATAACGAGGCGGTGCCAGTGGAGTGCGAGCGGATCTACGAACGTGTCTGGGAAGAAGCGCAAGAAACGTCCGGATTGGTTCTGGGGATCGACGACTTTGCCATCAAGAAAGGCCATACGTATAACACCGGCATTCACAACCTCAAAGGCGAGACGATGCTGGACTTGCTGCCCGGTCGAAAGCTGGAGGAACTGCGGGCGTATTCGCAAGAGCATCCTGGCTTCCTGCTGTTGAACCCGAAGGCGGTGGTCATGGATTTAGCTCAGGCGTATCACACGTGGATTCGCGAGTGTTTTCCAAAAGCGATTCGCATTGCCGATCGTTTTCATGTTCACGGTTACGTCATCGAAAGCGTGCAGGCGGTTCGGAAAACCGTGCAGAACACCCTGTCGCCACGGGCGAAGGCTTATCTGAAAGCGAACCATCGGTTGCTCAATCCGCCAGCGGAGTCGCTTGATGAAAAAAGCCGCGAACGTTTGGAAACGCTGCTCCATTACTCCCCTCTACTGCGCGGCGTGTGGGAATGGAAAGAAGCATTTACGACGTGGTACAACTGCTCGCCGAATCTTGCCATTGCCCAATTGGGATTTGAGCGTTGGTGTGAGCAGGGCGATCGGATTGATCACCCCGCCGTCCAAAGCACCCTGAAGACCATGCGCAACTGGAAAGAGGAGATCGTTAACTACCATCAATGCCGCTGGACAAATGCGACTGTAGAAGGCCGCCACAATCGCATCAAAGCCTTTCAGCGCCGCCACTACTTTACACGAAATCGCAGTCGCTATAAGGCTGGCATTCTGATCGAATGCAACCGACATCGGATGTTCGGCTAATTGTCAAGCACTGATTTTGAGATTGAGCCTTTTTTTAACATTTATTTCAGAACCGAATGCTCCGCATCTTGAGCGGAAAAAATAAACTCGGACGGGCAGGGCTTCAATGCATATGCTTTACAAAAGTAAGTAAGCCGCTGTAATATATACAATATAAAAAAATAGCAGGAGTGGAGAATCATGAGTCAACTGGAACAAAAACAGGATGCGCTGCAAGTGATGTTTTCCCGTCATTCCGTTCGTAAATATGAAAGAGGCTTCCGGAGGCTGAGCTGAATGAAATTTTTCAGGCGGCAGCGAGCGCTCCGTCCTCTTGGAATTTGCAGCATTGGCGTTTTCTTGTGATTAGCGAGCAAGCGAATAAAGACCGATTGCTTCCGATCGCCTTCGGGCAGCAGCAAGTTTCGGACGCTTCTGTTGTCGTCATAGTGCTTGGGGATCTCCAGGCTAATCTGGCTGCTCCTGTCGTATATGAAAAGGCTTCTCAGGACATTCGTGAGATGATGGTGAAGCAAATTGAAGGGGCTTATGCCAATAATCCGGTTGTCGCACGGGATGAAGCGATCCGCAACGCTTCACTGGCTGCCATGCAGCTGATGCTGGCCGCCAAAGCCAAAGGTTATGACAGTGTACCCATGGGTGGGTACAACCAGGCGGCTCTGATTCAGGAGTTTAACATTCCGGAGCGTTATGTGCCCGTGATGATGATTCCGATCGGTAAAGCCGCCAGCCCGGCGCGTCCTACAGAGCGACTGCCGCTCGATAGTTTGGTTATCCGGGAAAGCTTCTAAGCAATCCGTTCCATCTACTTAAGGCTCCCGCCTTCCAGGCAAGCTGCCGCGGAGGCGGGGCTTATTCTTTTTATGGACCGTACCAGCGTTCATACTGTTCCCTAAGGTTGGCGCGAGTGACCTTCTTACGGTGCAGGGTCAAGCTGGGAGCTTGATGGTTCAGCTCTGCAATCTGTTTGTTCGTGTCAGCAAGCAGAGCATCAATCTCAGGATCGCCGGGGCTTTTCTTCATCAGCTCCATTGCGGCTTCCATATTAGCGCGAATTTCCTTGAGCAGCACAAGCCAAGGAGGCTGAACGTTAGCTTGCCGCAAGATCGTCGACGACAGAATATCTCCCGTAGGGACCTCAAGCGGCTTGCCTATTCCCGGCAAACGCTCAAGACCTCCGCTGCGGACGAATTCCTCGTAAGCATCATCCACTCTCCGCTGTATTTCCGCTTGCGCGGCGGCAATCACATCCCGGTCCTCCAAAGTTTCTTTAGGCAAGGGAATGATCGGCCGTTCATGATCCTCCCTGTTCCTGTTAGAAACAAAGATCAGGGTCAAGAGAGATTGGGGATAAGAGGCATTGGCCGTTTTCCGAAGCGCATGGATAATAAGCTCATGAAGGAAAAGCCGTAAAGCGTTCATGTCCATTGGTGAGAAGCGGCCCGGTTTGCTATAATTAAAAAAACTCGCATATGCAAGCGATCGTTCCTAACAGGAGGTAGACACTATGCAATATTATCGAATAACCGATATTGAAGATCCTTATTTCCGCCAAATGCATCAACTGATGCAAAATGTGTTTCCGCCGGAAGAGGTTCTCGAATATGAGCTTTGGGCCGAACCGCTCCGCGACCCCGGTATCCGGGTATTTGTCGCCATTCAGGATGGAGAGGTTGTGGGCGCTACGGAGTACCGCTATTACAAGGATCTTCAAGTGGCCATGACGGATTTCACCATCATCGGCAAGGAAGGGCTTGGCGTCGGACCTTTCTTGGCCAACCGCCGTATGGAGGATTTGCGTGCAGTGGTTTCGGAATCCGGAGGAACCCTTCTGGGGATGTTCGCCGAAATTTACAATCCTTATTTGTCCGACCAGCTGGAATTCGGAGGAGTCAAAGCCATGAATCCGTTCGTGCGCCGCGAAGTGCTTGCCCATCTCGGTTACCGGAAGCTGGATTTTGACTACATACACCCTTCCTGGCACAATGACGGTGAAGCCGTTCACGGACTCGACCTTTGTTTTATGCCGATCGCGGATGAAAAGATAGAGGCTGTACCGGCATCTCTGGTATCCAGTTTTCTGGAGAAATATTATGCCGTCCTGCCTCAAAAGCCGGATGCCTGGTACGAGATGGTGCAGCGGCTGAAACAGCGTGAGACGATTCGGCTGCTGCCGATTTAAATAAGATTAAACGTGAAATAGCGGACTCAGAGGCGAGTCCGCTATTTCATATGAGGCAGATTATTCTTCATCGTTCTTTAAGGCCAGTTCCAGTTCATCCAATGTTTTTTCCAGACCGTAGTTAAGAAGCAGTGTTTTGAAGCCCTTGTTCCGATGCTCCGCGAGCGCGTCCAATCGTTTTTTCAGATCCTTGCGGATATAGACGCGGTACTGTTCGTGGGTTTCGTTACGTTCCTTTTTCTTCAGTGTGCCTTCCAGCACCTGAAGCAATGCGCTGCGGGTCCCCATTGGCGATTCCGCCGGTTTTGCAGCGGGAATGTCCTCCGTAATAACGACTGGTGAGGCGATTCCTAGCTCTTGCTCCGCTTCGCCGTCGTTAGCAACAGCCGATTTGGCGCGCTTGCGCAGCTTAGCGACGGATTCTTTCACCTCCAAGGCGGGCTTGGTCTCGCCCGCCTTGGGCGCTTCCGTTTCTGGAGCAGCCGTTTTGCGGCGGGATCGCTTAATCGGGGAGAGTCCCTTCCGGTCTGAAGCGGGTATTTCCTGCATCATCACTGGCGTTTCCGTCGTAACCATGCCTTCGAGCTGCTTTTCTTGTGGCGGCATTTCAAATACCTCCTTGATCAACTCAGAATAGGCGGTGCATTTCTATATTGTAACACAGGTATGACGTATAAACATAGGGCAGGAGTAATCTATTATATAGCCTAAGATACGCGAGACTGATCAAACCAACCGATAAAGCCGAGACCATAAACGGAACCGACAGCCATGAGTACCGTCCACACCAGCAGACTGACCGTCATCCATGACATCACCCAGCGGCGCGAGGAGCCAAAAGAAAGCGCCAGTAAGGTGGCGATGTCGGTGCCGACAAGAGCCGGGGCCAGCAAGGCGAGGCCGGGAACCCCGTATTTTTCCCATATTTGTCTGGCGCGGCGGTACTTTTTCGGACTGCCGGCCAGATCCGACGAGGCGGCTTCGCCCGAGCCTTCTTCAATTGCAGTGCTTCCGCCGCCCGAAGCTTCTGCGGCCATTTGCCGCTTTAATGCTTTACGGGCTTTGACGCGCGCTCTCCATGCCGTAAACTCACGGAAAAACAAGGCCAGCAGCAAAAGCGGAATCCAGTTGCCGACAAACGCGACAATCGATACTCCGAACGGATTCAAGCCCCAGGCCACCCCAAGCGGCACGACTACAAATACATCAAGCCATGGTGCGGCGGCCATCAGAAACACGACGACATATTGCCACGCCGCTCCCCAATCGTTTTGCATCATATCCATCCTTAGTTAATCATCCTTTCTAATGCGGTTTACTCATTGTTTCTGTGCCATTTGCGCAGCTCCCGCCAATAAAGCATCGGTGTCATTCATTGATGCTCCCTCCCTTTCTGTTCGTTAACCACGTTATCCTCCAAATAAAACACTTCTTCCACGGGCATTCCAAAGGCGGCGGCAATTTTCAGCGCCAGCACGACAGACGGGGCGTAATCCCCCTTTTCGATCATACCGATCGTTTGACGGGTTGCCCCGACCTTGCGCCCCAGATCCTCCTGGGACCAATCGAAACGTGCCCGCAGCTCTTTGACTCTGGTTCGCAGCATAGCATTCTTCCTTTCGAGTCATCCCTCATATCATTGTTAATTTCACATTACATATTGTAATGTATACTTAACATTTTGATAAGCATATTTAACAATGTTTTGATATTGGAGTTTCCCTTGACTTCAATTTTCGGTATAGTGTCTGTAGGAAGAAATGGGAGAGCGAGGCGAGCAGGAAATGGATCGGCAGCCGCTGATATCCGTGATTATACCGACCTATAACCGGCCGGACTTTTTGTGCGAGCTCATGGAGTCGCTGTGGCGGCAGACATACCGGCAGCTGCAGATTATTATTGTCAATGACTGCGGAGAATCCGTTGATTTTGTAAAAGACCTGTATCCGGAGCTGGATATTACGGTTGTCCATTTGGAAAGCAATCAAAAGCATGTGCATGCGCGCAACAAAGGGCTCGAATTCGTACGCGGCGAGTATATTATGCTGTGTGACGACGACGACCTGCTGCTGCCGGGCCATGTGGAACGGATGCTCCAGGAGCTTGAAGACAGCGACTTGGTTTATTCCGATGTTGAAATTTTCGATTACGTGGTGGACGAAGCGGGTGTGCGCTGGCCGACGAACCGGTTTGTATTCGCCTATGAGTATGATGCCGCCGGGATGCGCCGGTTTTCGACCTTCTTTTCGTCCGGCTGTCTCTATCGGAAAACGCTGCAGGACCGTTTGGGCTTATTCGATCCGGAGATGTATCATTATTGGGATTGGGATTTTTATTTGCGGACGGCGGAGCATTATCGGGTCAAAAGGGTGCCGGTGGCCAGCGCGTTGTATGCTTTTGCACAAAGCGGCGCCAGCAATATGTCAGGGGATTTGGAGGATATGCGCCCGTTTTTGGACAAGCTGTCGGCCAAGCACGGACTGGGAGAACTGCCGACCAAAAACTTTTTTCTGCTGTTGGAGGAGCCGGAGATGAAGGCGCGAAAGGCAGCTACGGAAATACTGTGGGACGGGAAGCCGATCGTGTCCAGGCGGGCCGGCAGGCAAAAGGAGGCATAACTACTTATGCTGGGGATGAATGACAGACAGGAGCCTGTGTTTTCCGCCACAATGGAGGAAGCGCGGGAACTGCTGCGCAAGTACTATGGGTATCCCGATTTTCGCGAGGGTCAGAAAAAAGTGATTGCCAGCATCCTGAATGGAAACGATACGCTGGGCATCATGCCGACAGGTGGCGGAAAATCAATCTGCTATCAGATACCGGCGATGCTCATGAGCGGAACGACGATCGTTATATCGCCGCTGATCTCTTTGATGAAGGATCAGGTGGACGGTCTGGACAGCATTGGCGTACCGGCGGCGTACATCAACAGCTCGCTTTCTTATGCGCAGGTGGAGCTTCGCATACGTAAAGCCGAGCGGGGGGAATACAAGCTGCTCTACGTAGCGCCGGAGCGCCTGGAGTCGGAACGGTTTCTTGAGCTGCTGTCGAACTTGGTGGTGCCGATGGTGGCTGTCGATGAAGCGCACTGCGTATCGCAGTGGGGACACGATTTCCGGCCGAGCTACATGCGGATTAACCAGCTTGTGGCGCACTTGCCCGAGAGGCCGCTGCTTGGGGCTTTCACGGCGACGGCGACCGACCAGGTTCGCGAGGATATCGTCCGGCACTTGAAGCTGCGGGAGCCGCAAGTGTTCGTCACCGGGTTTGCGCGGGAAAACTTGTCGTTCTCTGTCGTAAAGGGCGAGAACAAGCGGGATGTGCTGATGAGATATATCCGCGAACACGCCGAGGAAGCGGGCATTGTCTACGCAGCTACGCGCAAGGAGGTTGACCAGCTGTGTGAATTTTTGCGCCGTCAGGGCGTGGCGGCAGGCAGATATCATGCCGGTATGACGGACAAGGAGCGGGCGGAAGCCCAGGAGCAGTTCCTTTACGACGAGGTGCGTGTGATGGTGGCAAGCAACGCATTCGGTATGGGTATAGACAAATCGAATGTTCGCTACGTCATCCACTTCAACATGCCGAAAAACATGGAGGCTTATTATCAGGAAGCCGGTCGGGCGGGCCGTGACGGCGAGCCGAGTGATTGTCTGCTGCTGTTCAGCCCTCAGGATATTCATATCCAGAAGTTTTTGATCGAGCAATCTGTCGGCGATCCCGAGCGGCAGTCCCAGGAATATCGCAAACTTCAGCAGATGGCGGACTACTGCCATACCCCGCAATGTTTGCAGCGGTACATCGTCCGCTATTTCGGCGGCGAGACGGCGGAGGATTGCGGGCAATGCAGCAACTGCGTCAGCCCGGATCTGGAGCTGACCGATATTACACTGGAGGCGCAACAAATTTTTTCCTGTGTGCGGCGCATGCGTGAACGGTTCGGCATGACGCTGGTCGCGTCGGTGCTGAAGGGATCGAGGAACAAGAAG
This sequence comes from Paenibacillus sp. JMULE4, assembly GCF_013337105.1. Classification (NCBI taxonomy): domain Bacteria; kingdom Bacillati; phylum Bacillota; class Bacilli; order Caryophanales; family Paenibacillaceae; genus Paenibacillus; species Paenibacillus sp. JMULE4. The sequence goes on along the minus strand of NZ_SGWF01000020.1, from coordinate 140,354 downwards.
GTGCTGGAGCTTGGATTCGATAGCCTGAGCACGTATGGCTTGATGAAAAGCCGGACGGAGAAGGATATCATTGATCTGATCCAGCTGCTGATCGCAGAAGGCTACCTGCAGCTGACCGAGGGCAAGTATCCGGTGCTGAAGCTGACGGCGAAAGCGTCTGGCGTACTTGCGGGGGCGGACCGGGTTGTGCAGCGGGTGAGGAAAAAATCTGCGGCGCCGGCGGTCAAGGACGTGGAGACGGAGCTGTTCGATGAATTGCGGCAGCTGCGTATGGAGATTGCAAAGCGGGAAGGGATTCCGCCTTATATTGTGTTCCCGGACAGCACGCTGCGCGAAATGTGCGGGGTGAAGCCTACCAACCCGGCGGCGATGCTGAAGATCAAGGGTGTCGGGGAAGCGAAATTTTTCAAATACGGAGCTTATTTTATCGAATTTTTCAAGCGGCGGCAGGAGCAGCCGCAGTGAGAAGGTAGATGGGATGATTTTGTACGGGAGAAAGGAGGCGCAGCAGCGTGGCGAAATCGAAGTTTTATGTGGTTTGGGAAGGGCGCCGGCCCGGCATATACAAGACGTGGGCCGAATGCCAGGCACAAACGAACGGATATCCGCAGGCAAAGTTTAAAGCTTATGAAAGCGAGTCGGATGCAAAAAAGGCGTTTGAGGCCGGATGGAAAAAAGCGTTTGGCGCCGCAGCCCGGGCTCAAGCGAACGGGGCGGCCAAGAGCGCCGATGGACAAGCGGCGGCGGGAGAGCTGCCGACCGAGATCGAACTGGACAGCCTTTCCGTGGACGTTGGCTGCAGCGGCAATCCCGGTATTGTCGAATACAAAGGCGTTTATACGCGGACAGGCGAAGTGCTGTTCCAGCATCCGCCGATCTCTAAGGGGACGAATAACATGGGGGAATTCCTTGCGATCGTGCACGGACTGGCTTACCTCAAGAAACAAGGAAGCGCCATGACCATCTACAGCGATTCGATGACCGCCATCAGCTGGGTGCGGAAGAAAGCCGTCGCCTCTACATTGGTGCGGGACGCATCCACCAAGGAAATCTGGACGCTGGTCGATCGTGCGGAAGCATGGCTGAAGCACAACAGCTACCCGAATAAAATCGTAAAGTGGAACACGAAGGCGTGGGGCGAGATCAAAGCCGATTACGGGAGAAAATAAGTACCTGAAACCGCCAAGAGCGCCTGCTCCTGCAAAAGGAATGGGCGCTCTTGTTTTCGTGCTATTTATCTTGCCGATCAATGTGCAAGCGCGGTTTTCTTTTATACGTCGTATCCTTGTACACTTCTTCCTCCTGGCTTTCGAGCGGCAGGCTCACCAGTTCCCATTCCGTTTGCCCCATGGCCGGATCATACGGAAATTCGTCCCCGCGTTTAAGCGTCTCTTCGCGTCCCCATTCATTTTCGTAAATCCCGTCGGTTTCGACTTCCTCGCTAGATACCGGATTCATCCTCTTGTCTTCTGCCATGTTTGCCAAAATCCTCCCTTGTGTTCGTTTCGCACCTTAGTATGCCCGCAGAATCCCGTTATCATGAAAATTTTCCATTGTCGTTTAACCAAAATATGGTATGGTAAAGAAGTATGCTTCATGATGAACAGCGACCGGATTTCATTTTGCGGGAGGTGGGCGCATTGTCCTTTGTCAGCAGACTTTCTTGGTTTTTCCGCGAACGCTGGAGCAGGTATGCTCTGGCTATCATGATCATGACTGTGGTAAATGTGCTGAACATGATTCCGCCCCGCATGATTGGCGGTATTATCGACCAAATTCGGACGGGGACCCTGACGGGTGCGGAGCTGCGGCAAGGCGTGCTCCTGCTGGTCGGCCTGGCTTTGCTAATTTATCTCATGATTTACTTGTGGATTACAACCCTGTTCGGCAATTCGATACTCCTTGAGAAACGGCTGCGCACCCGGTTGATTCAGCATTTAACGCGGATGTCGCCCTCCTTTTTCCATAGAAACAGCACGGGCGAACTGATGGCGCTGGCCACCAATGATATCCCGGCAATCGGTCAGACGGCGGGGTACGGTGTCATGACACTGGTCAACACGATTGCCGGCACGACCGTAGTGATTGTAACCATGGTTTCGTTCATCAGTTGGAAGCTCATGCTGGCGGCGCTCATTCCGCTGCCGCTGCTGACGCTAGTCATCAGTATCCTTGGCAGGCAGACGCGCAGGCGCTTTGCCAGCGCGCTGACCGCTTTCGGACGCATGAACGACCAGGCGCTCGAATCGATCTCAGGCATGCGCGTCATACGTTCCTATGTGCAGGAGCAGTATGATTTGCGTGCGTTTGACCGGATCACCAGCGACGTGATGGAGAAAAATATGCGTGTTGCGGTAATTCACGCGATGTTCCATCCGACCGTCACGCTGATTGTCGGCATGAGCTATGTCATTGGCATCGGGTATGGGGCTTATTTGGTGTTCCATAATGAAATTACCTTGGGACAGCTGGTGTCCTTCAATATATACCTGGGGATGCTTATCTGGCCGATGATTGCGTTTGGCGAATTCATTAATGTTCTGCAGCGCGGTACCGCATCGGTTGACCGGTTGAGCCGGACCTTTGAACAGCAGCCGGATGTTCGGAATCCAGTTCATCCCAAGCCGCTGGAGAGTCCGGAGTCCATTGAGTTTTGCCGGCTTACGTTTCGTTATCCCGGCGCTGCGTATGACAGCCTCACCGCTGTATCTTTAAGGGTGGACCGCGGGCAGACGCTGGGTATTGTCGGTCGGACCGGCAGCGGCAAAAGCACGCTTTTGAAGCAGCTGCTCCGCTTTTACCCGGCGCCTCCGGGCAGTATTCGGATTTCCGGGATCCCCTTGGAGGAACTGGCCATGGAGCGCGTGCGCGAATGGATCGGCTACGTACCGCAGGAGCATCTCCTGCTTTCCAAATCCGTCAGGGATAATATTGCTCTGGGACGCCCCTATGCTTCTGAGGGGGATATTCGTCGGGTGATTGAACTGGCTTCATTCACGAAGGATGCGGAGCTGCTGCCGCACGGGCTTCAGACCATCGTGGGAGAAAACGGGGTTATGCTATCCGGAGGCCAGAAGCAGCGTGTTAGCATCGCAAGGGCGCTTCTTGCCGATCCGGATATCCTGATCTTGGACGATGCGTTGTCGGCTGTGGATGCTCGGACGGAAAGCGCCATTCTTCAAGCGATTCGGAGGGAGCGTACCGGAAAAACGACATGGATTGCTGCGCATCGCCTTTCTACGGTCATGCATGCGGATCGGATCATTGTGCTGGAGGACGGACGCATTGCCGAAGAAGGAACGCATGAACAGTTGATGAAACAGGGCGGATGGTACAGGAATCAATTTGAACGGCAGCAGCTGGAGGCCAAGCTGCTCGATTCATCAAATTAGCGTCTGACAGGCGAACAGGAAGGAAGTGCGCGGGCTTATATGGATGAGAGGGAACAAACACCCGTGTTTCGCAGGCTGTTCGGTTATGCGATGCTGTTCAAATACCGCATTGCCGCGGCTCTGCTCGTACTTTGCTGCGCAGTAGGCGCGGAGCTTGCCGGACCTTTCATAGTGAAAACCATCATCGACCGTCATATTGGCAGCATCCAGCTTCCTTGGTATGAGAAGGTTTCGGAAGCTCCGCTCGGGAGCACGATGGCGCAGGTCGAGTTGGACGGCCGCATCTATGTTCGCGAAGACTGGGTGAAAAGTGAACATCTGGAACACGGGATGTGGAGGGAAGCAAGAATTCTACAGCTTGAACGCGGGCTATATCTGGTTCGTAACGTGCCGGGCGGCGAAGGAACCTGGACGCTGGAGACGGATGGCGACGGTCCGGCGGGAGCGCAGGTCAGATGGACCGGGGCCGGCGGCGAATCCGAGCGGTTTCCCGCGCGCAAGCTCACCGCTGCGGAGGCCGGCAGCTTTTATCAGCATGACATCGTTCCGGTGATTCGCTGGCTGCTGTTGTTTGTCTGCCTTCTCGCCCTGGGAAGCGTGCTGCATTACATCCAGGGGTACACTTTGCAAGCCACTGCACTACGGATCATTCAACGGATGCGAATGGATCTGATGCGGCATATTCAACGGATTCCGATCCGCTATTTCGACAACACGCCCATCGGTCAGGTCGTATCCCGGATAGCTAACGATACGGAAGCGATCCGCGATTTGTTTATGAGCTTTATGGCTACGTTTGTGGTCAGCATGATCAACATTATCGGGATTTATATTGCTTTATTTTTACTTGATATAAGGTTGGCCCTGGTTACGCTTTTGTTTATTCCGTTATTTACAATCGTGATGCTGATTCATCTAAAATATTCCAAAAAGTACATCTCCATTATGAGGGCCAGACTCAGTGACATGAATGCGATGATCAGTGAATCGATCGCCGTTATGCCGATTCTGCAGGCCTTTCGGCAGGAAGCAAGGCGCCTTGATGAATTCGATGCGCTCAATGAAGACCGGTATCGCAGCAACATCAGGCAAAACCGCGTATTTTCCCTGTCCTCACGGAATTTCACCGGGCTTGTCGGCGCGTTATTTACCGCAGGGGTGCTTTGGTATTTCGGCGGGCAGTCGCTTCACTCTTCGATTTCCTTCGGTGTGTTTTATGCCTTTATTGACTATACGGGCCGTTTCTTCCAGCCGATTATCGGAATTTTCGATCAGCTGCTGAATGCGCAGAGAGCCGTCGTGTCGGCAGAAAAGGTATTCGCATTGATGGATTTGGAAGGGACGGAGGTGGAGGAGACAGAGAAGGTTCCCAGACCGCAAGGGCATGTGGCGTTTGACCGTGTTTCTTTTGCTTATCAGGAGGGAGAGCCCGTCCTGCGGGGAATCTCCTTTGAAGCGAAAAAAGGGGAGACCGTAGCATTGGTTGGACATACCGGCTCCGGCAAAAGTTCGATCATGAATTTGCTGCTCGGCTTTTACGAGCCAACCTCGGGGGAAATTCGTATCGACGGCATCAACATCCGATCCATGTCCAAGCAGGCACTGCGCAAGCATATGGGGATTGTGCTGCAGGACCCTTTCCTGTTCGAGGGTGATATCAAATTTAATGTAAGTTTGTATAATGAGGCCATTGGCCCTGAACAGGTACGCAAGGCGCTGGCCGACGTCGGCGCGTCGGGTTTTGTAGAGCAGCTGCCAGGAGGGTACGACGAGCCGGTAGTGGAGCGGGGGAGCACGTTGTCTTCCGGGCAGCGGCAGTTGATTTCTTTTGCACGGGCATTGGCATTCGATCCGGCGATTCTTATCCTGGATGAAGCGACGGCAAACATCGACAGCGAAACGGAAGGCTTGATCCAGGAGGCGCTGAGAATCGTCAGCGCGGGCCGGACCACCTTTATTATCGCGCACCGGCTCTCTACGATTCGCGATGCGGATCAAATTCTGGTACTGCAACGCGGTGAAATCGTCGAGCGCGGCACGCATGAGCAGTTAATGCAGCTGGAGGGTCGTTATTATCGTATGTATCAGCTACAATCCGGCGGACTGGCGCCGCCCACCACAGCGTAGAGGATCGGCGCCTTCCGCAAAATCGGATGACCCGCCTCGCGAGTCATTGAACGGCTGCAGGCAGAGTTGGGAGACGGGGGCTAGCTTTCGCCGGAACGCCTTATCATGCTTGCATCAGGAAAGAAAGAGACGTTCCGGCATGATCCCCCGCAGTTATGAATGATTTCGGCGAGCCATTTGCTGCCATACGGACCCTTCCGCCGCCTGTCCGCCTTCGATGCGCTCCAGCGCCATGCGTACCTGCATCCGGACTTCAAACTCCGGATCATCCTGGGCCTCGCGCAGCGCTGGAAGGGCTTGTTCGTCGCCAACCTCGTACAGGAAGCGGGCGGCGCGCCAACGGACCAGTTTGTTGGGATCCTGCAGTGCCTCAATCATCGCTTCTTGAGCAGCGGGGTCTCCCAAGTCGGACAGGGTATCGCCTGCTGTTCGGCGTACGGATGAGGAGACGTCGCGTAAAGCGCGATACAGATAAGGAAGTACCTTTGGATCTTTCAGATCGCCCAGATAGACCGCGGCCAAGCGTCGGACATTGGCTTGCTCATCCTCCAGCGCCTTCAGCAGCAGCGGAAGCGTGGAGTCAGAAGGTTTGATCTGCTGCAAGGCAGCGTAACGCTGTTTCCAATCGGGTGCATTCAACTGCCGCTCCGTTTCTTCATAGCTCAGTGTTTTCCGGCCGGTTTTGGCCAGCTCTCGTGCTTCACCTTGGGCCGGTCCTTCCTGCGCTTGAGCGATTAACTGTTCCAGCTGCTCGTCGCTGTAAGCGGCATCCAGTTCCTGAACGACATCGTTCAATACCTCCTGTAGCTCGCCGTAGCGGGTATCCCAGTCGTCGAGCGACCGTTCCTTAATCAGGTTGGGCGAGGCCGCCGCGGCACGAATGGCAGCGTCACTGAAACGCTGCGGAAGAGCATCGCGTCGTTCTTCCAGGCCGTTGGTCACCCTCACTTGAAGCGGGATGCCGCGAAAGTGCTGCAGCCGCACCTTCACTTCGCCGAAAGCGGCCTCCTCCGCATCATTAGCAGGGATACGTTCGCCAGGCTGGTTTGCGCCCGACGGTGCGCTTACGGGGGATATACCGGAACCGGCCTCGCCCAAGATCGCCCGTGCCTCAGCCAATATGCTCGGCCAATCCCCTTTGGGAGTCCGGTCCAAAGCGATAAAATCCGCTGCCCGGTATAATGACTTCACTCCTTCTATGGCAAGCAGCTGCCGCAGCTTCGGAGCCTGGGCTTCTGCCGCTTTATCCCGGGTAAACGTCTGGCGCACCCCGTCGGGGAGCTTTTCTGTTACGTTAATTTTCATCGTGTTCGGACTGGGTGTAGGTTCGATGGATATAATGTTCATGGACGCTTCCTCCTGTCTATTCTCGTTTGGACTAGCAAAAAGGACCGTCAGCCCTCGGGGACAAATCGGTCCTTTTGTTGTTATTCCGTTTCTTTCCGGCGTTCTTAGTCAAGATCAAGCAAATTACGGTGAAGGTAATTGTCGTCAAGCGTCTTCGTCAAATCGAAAACGGTGTGCGCCAGGTCCAGGTTCTCGAACGCATGCTCACAGGAGTCTTTATATGCCATTTCTTCATCATAATGCGACATGTACCGGTTGATCAGCTCCGGCGAATCCCCGCGTTCCTGCTCTCTGCGCATGACGGTATCCCTGTCGGCGTAGATAAAAATACGGATAACGCGGTCTCCATAAATTTTCTTTAACATTTCCGCACCGTACCGGTTCAGAATAAGGTAAATGGCCCCGTGTTTTTGCAGCATTTGGGCGACATCCTTTTCTTTGATCCCATATCGGTTGCCGTCAATTTCCACAACCTCAATGAACTCATTGTTGGCCTCGGCCGCCGCGAACTGCTCACGCGACACAAAATGATAATCTTGTCCGTCAACTTCAGAAGAGCGCGGAGGGCGGGTCGTGTACGAGAGAACTTGCTTCATCCCCAGCGTGCTGCCGGACATTTGGGCTACGGTTCTTCTTCCGGCACCGTTAGGGCCGGTAAAAACAAAAATAAGTTCCTTATCCTTCAACTCGTACATGGAAACCCTCCTTCAGGTGAAAGTAATTAATACTAACATGCCTACTTCATATTCTACATGTTCCAGGATGCAAGGTAAAGTTCCAAGCCGTCAGCCGTTTTTTAGCGTCCCCGCCGTCTGCCGCCGTTTCGCGGTTTCGGCTGCTGTGCCTGACCGCGCTCGCCGCGTCCGCGCCCTTGGGCCGACCGTTCGCCCGTTGCAGCCGTACGGCCGCGGGACTGGCGACGGTCACCCGATGCAGGGCTTCGTTCGCGTCCTTGCGTCGAGCGCTCGGAAGCTGAACCGCGACCACGTTTCCGGGCAGAGCGTTCGCCCGCCGCTGTGTTGCGTCCGCGGCCTTCGGCAGCAGACGTGCTGCGCCCGTGAGTGGGAGTGCCGAACTCGCCGGGCTCATTGTCCCGCGCTTTGCCCGATTGTTTCGGCAGCCTGCTCTTAATGCCTTTTTCGATCAGTTCAAGATAAGTGGTATCTCTAGGGGCGGCGAACGTAATCGCTTTTCCTCTTTGACCTGCCCGGCCCGTTCGACCGATTCGGTGGATATAGCTTTCCGCTTCATGCGGAATGTCGTAATTGAACACATGGGTGATGCCCTCGACATCCAGCCCTCTTGCAGCCACATCGGTAGCTACCAATAACTGGATCTTGGCTTCGCGGAACCGTTTCATGACTTGCTCCCGTTTGGCCTGAGTAAGATCCCCATGCAGTTCGTCGGATGCATAGCCGCGTTCAAGGAGTTCATGGTTCAGCTTGCTTGCCCGCAGCTTCGTCCGGCAGAAAATCATCGCCAAATAAGGGTTTTCTTCCTCTATGAGTTTACATAACGCTTCAAATTTGCCGCGGTCCGTCGTTTGGATCACCACTTGTTCGATTTCATCTAACGTGATGCGCTTGGCTTTCACTTCGATTTCCACTGGCTGGCGCATATACGCTTTGGCCAGCTCCCGGATGCGCTGAGGCATGGTGGCCGAAAAAAGCAGCGTCTGCCGACGGGAGGGAGTGGCTGAGATGATCTCCTCGACTTCCGGGAAAAATCCCATATGCAGCATTTGATCAGCTTCATCGAGAACCAGTATCGAAAGCTTGTGCAGTTGAACCGTACCCCGCCGCAGATGATCCAACAGGCGTCCGGGTGTTGCTACAATTATATGTATGCTTCCTTCAAGCTTCCGAATCTGCCGTTCGACGTCCTGCCCGCCGTAAGCCGATAGCACGCGAACCCCTTTGAGCGGGGACCACCGTTTAACTTCTTCCGTAATTTGTATGGCCAGCTCCCGGGTAGGTGTGACGATCAAAGCCTGAACATGCGGCCGTCCGGGGTCAATGGTTTCCAGAATCGGAAGTACAAAAGAAAGGGTCTTCCCCGTACCCGTCTGCGCCTGGGCAATAATGTCCTTGCCGGTTAGTGCTGTGGGAATCGCTTCCCGCTGAATAGGGGTAGGTTCCGTAAGCCCGTGCTTCTGAAGCGACTCAGCCAATTCTGTACTGACGCCGAGCAGAGCAAACTCATTATTCTTCATTATAATATCTCCTCAATGCTTGAATTATTCTACTTATTAATATTGCATTCTACAGGAAGTAACACCAAAAAGAAACCAAGGCTTGAGTGAGTGCTTGAGATTTTTTGCATAAACCAAAGAAAACCCGGCACAGGCAGCCGGGTAAAGGCTTGAACATATATGATCATGGCTTTATGCAAAGAACCTCAGTATTCCCGTCCGTTGGATTCCGATTGGTTTGGAATGGTTGGCGCTGTTCCAAAGGTCGCTTCCATTAATTCCGTAAAATGACCCTTGTACGGTTCAAGTGAACGTCCCTGCCAGCTTTGTTGAGCCAAACGGGTAAATTCATTCACGATATTGCGGTTCGCCGTAATGTACACATCCGTAACCGTTGGCTGCAGAGACCGGATTTTTTCTCCGATCTTTTGTTTGAACAGATGGGTTAAATGCTGGTGGTGCATTTCGGTTTCCGCTCCGTTTGCTCCGCTGATGAGCTGACTTGGGTCGGCGTAATCGCTTTGCGGCGTATACGTATTGTATAATCCTCTAACCAGTCCGTAATTGTTCGTTTCCGTGCCTCGCACCTCCCCGCCGCGCGTTCCGCTCGCCGTACTATCGATGGTAATGGCCGTATAGGCGACATTATCGCCCATCATTACGATCGCACTGCTGACGCCGTACATGGCGGCCACCTGATCCGAAAGAAACTGGTTCATTTCCAGCTTGGTTATTTTATGGGAAACGGGGGCATACTGCTGTTGAGTCTGGTAAGCGCGCGACGTATCCTGCCGGGGCATATCCCTTTTGCTGCCGTAGTTGTTGGCACTGTTGTAATCGTACCATGAAAAACAGCCCGTCAGCGCCGTGACGATGCCGAGTGCAAGTACACCTGTGAATAAACGAAATGTACGCATCAAGATTCCTCCTCATATTCAACGACGAATTCGGGACCCGGTTAGCGCTCGAATCATGGTATCCCTTCTTCATCTTAGGATTGATTATATAGAAGGATTTATGCGTCCTTGCGGCAAGCCAAAAACATGCATAAAGACACCGCAAAATGGAAATAACCTAATAGGGATTGTATGGGAAAACCTCTGAAAAACCTTGACTTCCGAACAATTTGTGAACTTCCTGAGATTCATTGACAAAAAACAGGTCCGAATTTATAGTTAATATGGTGATTAGGTTCATTGACAAGAAATGACCTTTTTTTTGATCGAAAAATATTTGCTTTATAAGGTGGGATTAATAAGATGATTCGATGGCAAAATCTGTGGCGTTTCATCCCTCTCTTCGGGTTGATGGCACTGTTAACAGGGTGTGGAGACGAAACAATTTCCGCCTTGAAGCCAAGAGGTCCGGTAGCCGAAGACCAGCTGTTCTTGATGAAACTCAGCTTCGGTATAATGCTGCTGGTTGTTGTGGTCGTATTTGTTCTTTATTTGTATGTCTTGGTCCGCTTTAGAAAGAAAAAAGGCGACAAAGATATCATTCCAAAACAAGTTGAAGGCAGTCATACGCTGGAGATCATATGGACGGTTATCCCGATCATCCTGCTTCTGATTTTGGCGGTTCCGACAGTGCAGTATACCTTCAAAGTGCTGGAGGATCACAGAGAAAACGAGGACGCGCTTCACGTCAAGGTTACGGCGCATGCGTTCTGGTGGCAGTTTGAATACCCGACCTTGGGCATCGCTACAGCTCAGGATCTTGTTATTCCTACGAATAAAAAAATTGCTTTTGAATTAACCGCTTCCGATGTCAAACACTCCTTCTGGGTACCGTCGCTCGGCGGTAAAATGGACACAAACCCGGGTTCGACGAACGTTTACTACTTGGAAGCATCCGATGTCGATGTATTTAAAGGAAAGTGTGCGGAGCTTTGCGGCGCATCCCATGCTTTAATGGACTTTAAAGTGGTTTCTATGGAGCAAGCCGATTTCGACCAATGGGTGGCTAAGATGAAAGCGCCGGCTGCTGTTCCTGCAGAAGCAAAACGCGGCGAAGAACTCTTCAAAAACAACTGCTTGGCCTGTCATGCTGTTAACGCACAAGGGCTCGGCGCCGGTCCGAACTTGAACGGTTTTGCTTCCCGTGAGCTCGTTGCCGGGATTCTCCCTCATTCAGACGAGAGCTTGAAAAAATGGATTTCGGATCCGCAGTCCGTGAAACCGGGCAACAAGATGCCGGCCTTTAGTGAAAACGCACCGAATCCAATGACTCCTCTCAAGGATCAGGAGATCGACGATATCATCAAATACTTGAATTCGTTGAAGTAACGAGCATCAGGGAAAAAGGAGGTTAAAACGGTGGCTCACGCACACTCGGCAAAACGGTACACTGGTCTGATGGATTGGCTTACCACGGTGGACCATAAAAAGATCGGAATTTTATATTTGATCGCAGGCGGTCTCTTTTTCTTAGTCGGTGGTCTTGAAGCGATTCTCATTCGGATTCAATTGGCTTACCCCGACCAGAACATATTTATTGGCGACACGTTTAACGAATTGACTACAATGCATGGTACGACCATGATTTTCTTTGCGGTCATGCCGGTTATCTTTGCTTTTATGAATGCTATCGTCCCGCTTCAAATCGGGGCTCGCGACGTAGCGTTTCCATTCCTTAATGCATTAGGCTTCTGGTTGTTTTTCTTTGGAGGCGTACTTCTGAACACATCCTGGTTTCTGGGGGGTGCGCCGGCTGCCGGATGGACGGCATATCCGCCGCTTTCCGGAATTATAGATCCCACCGGAACGTTTAAAGGTGTAGACTTCTACGTGCTCGGAATTCAGATTTCCGGTTTGGGTACGCTGATCGCGGGGATTAACTTCCTTGTAACGATCATCAACATGCGTGCGCCGGGAATGACTTACATGAGAATGCCAATGTTTACTTGGGCGTCTTTTATTACATCCTTACTTATACTTTTTGCTTTCCCTGCCATTACGGTAGGTCTTGTGGAATTGATGTTTGACCGGCTTTTCGGAGGCGCGTTCTTCGATATAACCAAGGGCGGTAATCCGATCCTTTGGGAGCATATTTTCTGGATTTTTGGTCACCCTGAAGTATATATCTTGATTTTGCCGGCATTCGGCATCATTTCCGATGTTGTAGCCACTTTCTCGAAAAAACGTTTGTTCGGTTACAGCTCCATGGTATTCGCAACAGCGTTGATCGGATTCCTGGGCTTCATGGTTTGGGCCCATCATATGTTTGCTGTAGGGATTGGTCCTGTCGGTAACGCGATCTTTGGGGTCGCAACGATGGCTATTGCCGTTCCGACGGGGGTTAAGATTTTCAACTGGTTGTTCACGCTGTGGGGCGGACAAATTCGCTTTACAACAGCTAACATTTTTGCAACGTCCTTTATTCCGACGTTCGTTATGGGTGGCGTAACCGGGGTTATGCTTGCGGTACCGGCGGCTGACCTTCAATACCACGATACGTACTTTGTCGTGGCGCACTTTCACTATGTTATCGTCGGCGGTCTGGTTCTTGCTCTGTTCGCCGCTTCCTATTACTGGTGGCCGAAGATGTTCGGACGCATGCTGAATGAAACTTTGGGCAAGATTCATTTCTGGACCTTCTTCATCGGTTTCCATATGACGTTCTTCCCTCAGCACTTCCTTGGTCTTATGGGGATGCCGAGACGGGTATTTACGTATCAGCCTGGCGTAGGCCTTGAACAAGGGAACTTGATCAGTACGATCGGGGCGTTCTTAATGGGTATCGGAACGATCGTATTCGTAATCAACATTATTGTCACAGCCAGAAAACCGGTTGACGCGCTTGCCGATCCTTGGGACGGCCGGACACTGGAGTGGACGATTCCTTCTCCTCCGCCGGAATATAACTTTAAGCAAACTCCGCTCGTTCGCGGTTATGATGCATTCTGGAAAGAAAAAATGGCAGGCAACAAAGAGATGACGCCGGCCGAACCGATCGGCCCGATTCACATGCCGAATCCTTCCATTCTGCCGTTTATTATGTCCGTAGGATTGTTTGTTGCCGGTTACGGATTTATGTACCATCATTATGCGGTGGCCATTATCGGTCTGGGTATCACTCTGATCGCTATGTTCTTCCGATCCGTCATTGACGATCACGGATTCCATATCGAACCAGAAGAGTTAAATGATAAGGGGGTTAAGGCATGAGTGCAGCACATCATGAAGTAGGCGGTGCCCTGCCACCTCACGCAGAAACAGCAACATTGGAAGGTAAAAATAAAGTTCTTGGCTTTTGGCTGTTCCTTGGCGGCGAATGCGTGCTTTTCGGTACGCTCTTCGCCTCCTTCATCGCGCTCCGCAATCAGGTGCCGGATGGACCGACAGCTCAGCAGCTATTCCAGTTGGATCTCATCGCGCTCTCGACGTTTATCCTGCTTACGAGCTCCTTGACAAGCGTATTCGGCACCATGGCGCTGCATCGCGGACAATTCCAGAAGCTGCAAGCCTGGATGGCGGTAACCGTTTTGCTTGGCCTTGCGTTTTTGGGTATTGAAGTTTACGAGTTTATACATTACGTACATGAAGGACACACGTTCTCCAAGAGCGCCTTCGCTACATCGTTCTATACCTTGGTCGGTTTTCACGGAGCGCACGTAGCGTTCGGGGTACTGTGGATCTCACTGTTGATCATTATGGGCTTCAAAAAAGGTCTTACTACAGTTACTGCGCCAAAATATTATGTGGCCGGCTTATACTGGCACTTTATCGACGTCGTATGGGTATTCATCTTTACGGTAGTGTATCTGATGGGGAAGGTGGGTCCTTAACATGAGCAACCAACACCAGACATCTGCAGGTGAACGTCACCGTTTAGAAGGTCCTAAAAATCATTACCTGTCCTACATCGTTTCCATCCTGCTTACGATGCTTGCTTTTGCGGTTGTCCTTTACGGCGGATTGGATCGTACATTTATTATCATCTTCATTGTCGGTTTAGGGATCGTTCAGATTTTATTCCAGTTGGCTTATTGGATGCATATGAAAGATCGCGGGCATATGTTCCCAATCATCGGACTCGCGTTCGGTACTATTGTTGCACTGACCGTAGTGGCAGCAGCAGTATTTTGGATGTGGTGGTAAAAGGTTTAGAGAGGCGGCTTATTCTTAGAAAGCCCCTCTCTTTTGTATAACTATGGGAAATTTTTCACGAATTCGACACAACTTCCGGTATAGAGTGAAACAGAAAGGAGTCGTTATCCGATATGGATCCTACCGTCTCCCATGCAGGCCATGGGAATGTCCCTACGTTCATACAGTTGTGGAGTCCCGGATTTTTGCTCTTTATCATTGTGCTCGGTGTTTTATATACACTATGCGTAGGACGCTGGCGCAAGGATTTTGCCGACAGTGAGCCTGTAACGCTAAAGCAGAAGCTGTGGTTTTGGAGCGGACTGGCCCTTTGGTATGCTGCAGACGGAAGTCCGATCTCTTATTATGGGCACCATTATTTGTTCAGTGTGCATATGTTTCAACAGTCGATCTTGTATTTGATTATGCCGCCGATGTTCCTTCTGGGTACACCGGGCTGGCTGCTTAAGGCGGGGCTCAAAGGCAAGGGCGCCCAACGTATGTTACGTTGGATGAGCACCCCGTTGTTTTCCCTGTTCTTCTTCAATTTTATCTTCTCTATGTATCATATTCCGATGGTGATGGACTGGCTGATGGCTAACCCTTATATTCTTACCGTATATAAGGCCATTTTCCTGTTCGCTGCATTTCAGGCGTGGTTCCCGATCTTCTGCCCGGTGCCGGAGTACAATACGATGTCCGAATTGAAGAAGATGGCGTACATTTTCCTGAACGGCATTCTGCTGACCCCGGCTTGTGCCTTGATCATCTTCGCCAAAGAACCGTTATATGATATGTATGCCTCCGTATCTATACACTTTTGGGCACTGCCGATGATCGATGATCAACAGCTCGGCGGGGTTATTATGAAAATCGTTCAAGAAATCGTCTACGGTATAGCTCTTGCGTATGTCTTCTTCCGATGGTACCGAAAAGAACGCAACAAGGAAGAAGATGATTTGACAAATAGCGCTTATTTCTCTTCGGAACATGCGAATCGGGCTTAAGCGTTTCATACAAAATCATATTTTACTGAAACGAACGGGTGGGATGTGAAAGTGGCGATATTGCCGACTATCAGTACCAGTTTCATTGTCATTAGCGCCATACTAGTTGCGATCGGGTGGTATCACATTATCAAAGGAAACCGGGAAAAGCACCAAAAGGTGATGCTGTGGGGCGCCGGCTTTGCTCTGGCCTTCTTTCTGGTCTATGCGAGCCGCACCGTTTTCGTCGGAAATACATCTTTTGGCGGACCAGAGGAATTGAAGCTGGCCTATCACTTGTTTTTATTTTTTCATATTACTTTGGCAACAACGGCTGCGGTATTCGGTATAGTAACCTTAACGTTGGCGTTTAAACAAAAATTCGCCAAGCATAGAAAAATTGGACGCTGGACAGCCGTCATATGGCTGCTTACGGCGCCTACCGGCGTCGCGGTTTACGTTCTGTTGTATCTATTGTATCCCGGTGGAGAGACGAAGCCGATGATCGATGCCATTTTTGGCTTATAAATTTCGGACTACGGGAAATAAAAAGCTTCAGCCGCTCTTACGTGAGCAGCCGAAGCTTTTTTAATGAGAAAGTCTATATATGTGAGCGAAGCCGAAAGCACCAATAGTTGATAGCGATATCGTTACAGTGCGCTTCCGCCGAAGATAAAGCGGTGTTCCCAATGCTTGCCGGCAAAGGAATCGATGCGCACGCCGCCGGATTCTTTAGAGTAAGTATGAAGGATTTTGCCGTCTCCCAAATAGATTCCGACATGGGTCACCCGTTGATTTGCCTTGTTGCTGGGATAAGAAGAAGCGCTGGTACCGCGGTATTCCATGAAGAACATCAGATCACCCGGTTTCAGGTTGCGCCAGTTGGTCGTTGTTCCGCCCTTGGATTTTACATATGAGGCTTGTCCGCGTGAATCGCTTGGTAAAGTAATGCCTGCTCCTTCTTTAAAGGCTTGTCTGACAAAGTCGGAGCAATCGAACGTTCGTGTGTTCGAACGGCTCGAACCAAATTCATAAGGGGTACCCAAGTATTTTTTGCCGGCTGCAATCACCTTGTTCACGGTAGAGCTGGTGCTGCTTGAACCATTGGAAGTGCTGGTACTGCTAGGCTTGGAGGAGCTTCCTCCGGAGCTTGAGTCCGTGGTGCGGATATATTTGCTGTTGGTGGAAACATATCCAATCCTTCCGCTGTCGTCCCGAACCTTGTACCACCAGTTGTTCACTTTGCTGAGGATATCGACGTTTTCACCTTTTTTCAGTAATCCATAACTTTTAGAGTTCACATCCGGCTGGCTCCGAAAGTTGACACTGCTGACAATAACGGCATCGGTTGCTGCCTGGGCTGGTTTGGCCGGTAATGCTCCTAAACCCAGAGTGACTGTAGTGGCGAGAAGAATGGCTGTAAATGGCTTTTTCAAAATGATAATCCCTCCTGCAGATTCTGGTTGTATTTATGTCAAGACACAAGGGCGGACAGTTTCATCATTGAAGCCGCACCTGTGTTCGGGACACCATTTGACAACATGTTCCCTTCAATTCACAATAGAATGAAGAATTTCAAATGGGAGAACGGTGAGCATCAGATGGACACTTGGGTATGGGGACCATTCATCATACAAAAAAGCATGTTGTTTGTCATAGCTGCAGTAGCGGCGGGGTTCGGAATAGGTAGACTGCGTTTAAAGGGAACGGCAATGGGGACAGCATTCAGCACGATCGGCTTGAATGCCGTTGTCATTTGGATCATTAGCTGGAAGCTAAGCTTGCTGCTCTTCGAACCGCGCAGTGTACTGAAGAATCCCTTGTCGCTGCTCTATTATAACGGCGGCATTCAAGGAATCTGGCTAGCCGTGCTGCTTTCCGGTTTGTATGTATGGTACACCGTTCTAAAAGAACGTATGGATAGAGCCCTATATATAGATTCGATGCTTGTCTCGATTATGGGGGGGTACGCAGTATACGGAGCCGTCATGTTTACGGCGGGGGAAGTCAATCGGATAACATGGGGGATGACCGCACTTTTTGCGGGAGGCTTTATGGCGGCATGGATGTTGAAGAAGCCAGCGAACCATTTGCGGCCGATGCTGCAGAAGTTCACAATATTTATAATCGGCTATGCGTTGATCTGGACTTTATCTGTAAATATTTGGGACAAATATGGGGCGGGGAGAGCCCAGGCGGGTGATGCGTCCGTCGGCCTGAAGATTGGACAGCAAGCGCCGGAGTTTGAGTTGAAGATGCTGAATGGCCAAACGGTCAAACTATCGGACTATCGGGGAAAAACCGTCATGCTTAATTTTTGGGCGACATGGTGTCCTCCTTGCCGGGAGGAAATGCCGCATATGCAGCAGTTTTATTCGGAATACGAAAAGGATGGAGTGGTGATCCTTGGAGTCAATGCGACCTCTACGGAGATTAGCGTGCCTGTGGTAGACTCTTGGCTGAAGGAGTGGGGAATCACATTCCCCGTAGTGCTGGATGAACAGGGCGAGGTCATCAACAGGTATCGTGTAAACTCTTATCCGGCTACTTTTGTGATTGATAGAGACGGAGTGATCCGGCACAAGCATCCCGGACCGATGAATATGCAAATGCTGAAGGAAGCGAAGAAGAAAGCAGATCATGGAATGTGATAAAGAAATATATAAGGGCACTTAGTGTTTTTCATTTGCGCATGCGAGATTCATCGTGTAACATGAAATTATTAAAAGGTCATATTACTTTATTTATTATATTATTTTATTTAAAAGGATGGTAACAGCATGGCACAGACGAGTATTATTTTGCGTGTGGAATTGAATCATGATCAAGTCACGTTTGGTGACGTAGCTGCGGCTATCAGTAAAGCCGGGGGAGATATCACATCGATTGACGTGATACGTCCGGGCAAGGAGTCTTCGGTGCGCGACATTACGGTGGATGTGGCGGAATCTGCGGAAAGTCAAGTGGTGGAGGCACTGAAGCAGCATAACGGCATCAAGCTGATTAACGTGTCTGACCGGACGTTCCTGGTGCACTTGGGCGGAAAAATAACGACGCAGCCCACGCTGCCGATCAAAAATCGCGACGATTTGTCCCGAGTATACACTCCCGGTGTGGCGCGCGTATGTACAGCCATCCATGAAAATCCCAAGAAAGCTTACTCATTGACGATCAAACGGAACACGGTAGCTGTTGTGACCGACGGAACCGCGGTACTCGGCCTTGGCGACATCGGACCGCATGCAGCGGCTCCGGTCATGGAAGGGAAAGCAATGCTGTTCAAACAACTGGCAGGCGTGGATGCTTTTCCGATTTGCTTGGATACGAAGGATACCGAAGAAATCATTCGTACGATTAAAGCGATCAGCCCGATTTTCGGCGGAATCAATCTGGAGGACATCAGCTCTCCGCGCTGCTTTGAGATCGAAGCAAGGCTGGCGGAGGAATTGGATATTCCGATATTCCATGATGACCAGCACGGTACGGCTGTCGTCGTCATTGCAGGGCTTTTGAATGCATTGAAAGTAGTAGGCAAGCGGATCGATCAAGTACGTGTAGTCGTTAACGGTATTGGCGCCGCGGGCGTCTCCATCTGCAAAATGCTGCTGGCTGCAGGAGTCACGCGGCTTGTGCCTGTGGATCGGGAAGGTGCGATCGTTCGTGGCGGGACCTATTCACACCCGATGTGGCAGTGGCTTGCAGAGCAGCCGCAGGTCGAGGCGGAGCCGGGCGGCCTGAAGGATGTGCTTCGCGATGCGGATGTGTTTATCGGCGTGTCCAGAGGCGGCATTATGACGGCCGAGGATGTACAAACGATGGCGCCGGACAGGATCGTCTTCGCCATGGCTAACCCGAATCCGGAGATTGACCCGGAAGAAGCGCTGCCGCACGTGCGCGTCTTCGCTACAGGCCGGAGCGATTATCCGAACCAAATTAACAACGTCCTGGTATTCCCCGGCATTTTCCGCGGGGCCTTGGATTGCCGGGCTCGGCGGATCAATGAACCGATGAAGCTTGCCGCTTCACGCGCTATCGCCTCGGTTGTCAGTGAAGCCGAACTGAATGAGCATTATATTATTCCAAGTATCTTTAATGAGCATGTCGTTTCGAAGGTCCGTCATGCCATCATCGAAGCCGCTATCCTGACGGGCGAGGCCCGCCGGATTCCACGGGATTTCAGATAAGATAAGCCAAAAAGTTCCGGCATAATAAGCCGCTCCTTTCGTGAAATTGATTTACGAAAGGAGCGGCTATTTGCATAGGCGATGCAAAGGAGCATTAAGGTAAAAAACCGGCCTGGCTGATGTAAATTTGGTGCGCGGCAAATGTCTTTTTAAGCTGCTCCAGCACCTTGAGATAGGCGGAACGGTCGTACCATGCTTCGAGCCCGCATGCTTCATAGATGCGGCGGATGCCGAGCCGTTCCGTTCGTTTGCCCTGACTGCCGTCGCCCATGAAGAAGTCGTCCAGGACAAGCCGCTTGACGCCGGTTTCTGCAAGCAGGCCGGCCAAACGGTCGCTGCAAGGCAGCATGGGTGATATCGCGACTTGGGCGGGGATGCCGGCTTGAACAAGCCGGCGCAGCGCCTGAAGCCGGGCAGCAATAGGAGGAGCGGAGGGAGAGAAGGTCTTGCGGATCTCTTCAAGATCCGTCTCAATCGTCAGGCTCACGCGAACGCGCTGCCCAAGCTTCAGAAGAAGGTCGATATCACGTGTGACAAGCGGACTGCGGGTTTGGACAAGAAGGAAGTCAATCGCTGCATTGGAATCGGCGCCAGCCATAATTTCCAGCAGAGACCGGGTTAATCCGGTTTGGAATTCGACCGGTTGATAAGGGTCCGTACTGGACGACATGAAGATCGTGACAGGCCCCTTTCGTTTGGCTCTTGTAAGCTCGCCGGAGAGCAGCTTGGCCGCAGTCGATTTCACGTCCACAAAGCGGCCCCAAGGTTCCTTGCGGAATTTGGCTACGGGCATCTCTCGCACATAGCAATAAGAGCAGGCGAAGGTACAGCCCACATACGGATTCAGCGTATGGCTGTAACCGGCCAAATAACCACTGGCCGGATTCAGCAGCTTCCTCGGAGCAGTTAGGGACATCCGGGGATGCATGGACGGATCTCCTCCTTTCTTTCGGCTTGCTTGAAAAGGGTACGAAGAAGCCCGGTTCCTTGTCACATCCAAGGAAACCGGGCTCTCGACCGTACTGGCGGTATTATTCGGCCGCACCCGCAGGCATAACTTCCGGCGATGTCAGCTTGTCGTAAAACTCGGTGAATTTGTCTTTGTCCTCGCTTGAGCGAAGCGCCATGGCTGCACGAGGGTGCTCGTTCAATATCCCTGCGATCATGTAAGGAATGACATATCCCCATTCCCACTTCTCACGCATGGCGATCATATGCTTCTCAATGATGCCGAGCACCGGGCGAACATCGTATTTCGGATGCTTCAGATGGCTGACGAGCAGCTCGGTAGGACAGTTGCCCGCAGCGCGACCCATGCCGTATACGGAAGCATCCAGAAATTCAACGCCCTTGCTTGCGCCCATGATCGTGTTGGAGAAAGCGAGCTGCATGTTATTGTGCATGTGCAGGCCCAGCTTTTTGTCAGGCAGAAGACGCTGGAATTTGGTAACGAGGTAATCGATATCCTTGTAATCCATGCTGCCGTAAGAGTCAACGATATACACGACATCTACCGGGCTTTTGGCGATTTCTTCGAACGCTTCGTTCAAGTCGTTCTCCATCACATGGGTCAGCGCCATAATGTTGATGCTTGTTTCGTAGCCGTAACCATTGAACTTTTGCACCAGATCGAGCGCTTTGTCTACGTCTTTGATATAAGTAGCTACACGGATCAAGTCGAGCTGACTTTGCTCCCGGGGAAGGATATCGTTCTCGTCCACACGTCCGATATCGACAAGAGCGGAAAGCTTCGTATCGGTTTTCTGCGAAATGACTTCCTTCAGGAAATCCTCGTTCAAAAAACGCCATGGTCCCGCATCGGCGCCTTTTAAGAGCTTGGCGGAGTTTTTATAGCCGATCTCCATATATTCGACGCCGGCTTCGCTCAGTCCATAGTACATGTCCTTTACGAATTGGACGCTGAAGTCCCAATTGTTTACCAATCCGCCGTCGCGGATCGTACAGTCTACAATGCTGTGTTTTTCCCTGGTCATGTTCATTTGCTCCTCTCCCAAATGGGGCCTTTTGTACTTTGTGGCTTTTAAGCTTTTCAGTGGTAAAGTATCTTCAATAATTAATAATAATACATACCGATTGTCTTTTTGTCAATGATAACAAATTACGAAAAGTATGACAATTTCATGCGGGATGGAAAGAATAGGGGGAAGCAGGATTTTCGGTGGCGGTGTGGAAAAGTAGCTTAAGCGTTAATTAGGCGGATATGAATGAAGCTATGGGGGAAGTGAAGCGGATGCTGAAATATAATATTGCGTTTATTTGCAAGGGAGATCGGATATTGATGTTAAACCGGAGCAAAGCGCCTCTGCTTGGGCTGTGGAACGGAGTGGGGGGCAAGCTTGAACCGGGGGAAACACCTTATGCCAGCGTTGTTCGCGAAATCAGGGAGGAAACGGGGCTGCGGCTGGCCGAGGAGGCGCTTCGCTTCTCGGGCATTGTCACATGGGAAGTGGACGGACGGGAGGCGGGGGGCATGTATGTGTTTATCGGTGAAGCGCCTCCTGAAGCATTAGCTGAGGCTCCCGTCGAAACGGAAGACGGTATTTTGGCCTGGAAGGCGCTGGAATGGGTCATCCATCCGGACAATCACGGTGTAGCGGGACATATCAAACATTTTTTGCCTCCCATGTTGGAAAGCAGGGATTGTGCGGAATATCGGTGTACCTTTCAAGAGGGCAAGCTGCTGAACTGTGAGGTCCGCCCGTTGGAAGAGGTTGTGTTGTAAGCCAAGCCGCGAGGTGTGATCTTATGGCCGGCAACTTGGGGCAAAAGGTGTGAAAGGCGGAATAAGCGTCCTGCGTCTGGGCATGCTATGCGGTATATCATCCCATTTACTGAGACTGGAAAGGAATGTGTTTATGAGCAGCACTCCGTTATGTTTTCAATTTAATTCTCAAAAAGAGGCCGTTCTTGCCCGGGATACCTTGGAGGAGATCGGTTACCGGATCAGCGGTCATTCGCACTCGGACAAGCCTGTACTTCATGTTATCGTGGATCGCCATGATTTAGCGTCGGCGCTTGAAATCGCACAGGCGCATGGCGGCAGAATGGTTCAGGCGGGGAATTCTCCGGATGAAACGGAAGGCTTTGCCATGGCCTACGACATGGAAGGGCCGATTCCTGCTCATTTAGTGAACGAAGATTTAATCGATAGCGAGCCCGACGTATCCGCTTCGGCATACGACAACCGTTCTAGCGGAGCATACGATGATGAAAGAGAGCAGTTCGATCCGTCCGGAGATGATGTGAACGGGTTTGACGCCGGTATCCATATGTAGCTAAAGGCCGTTCCTTCCTCATCATCCGCAGGAGCCGACAGCCCCTGTGTCCACCAGTCAGCGGATCCCTGCGAGGCAGGGGAGCCGCTGTTTTTGTTGTTGGACAAGGGCTATAACTTTTGACCGGACTAACAAATTTGCCTCACCCCTAATTTTATAAGCGGGGAAAACACTGTTTCTCTAGACCCAAACGGTTTTTGTTTGTTATGATAAGTGAGGTTTAAAAAGAAGATAGGTAAGAGATGCGGATGGATTGAGGATGATGGAGGGAAGCGGCTTGTGGAAACCTATGAACATTTAAAAGAGGGCGAGAAGGGCGCATGGGTCAGCATCGTCGCATATATCCTGCTAGCCGCTTTTAAAATCAGCATGGGGTTTGTGACCGGTTCCGAAGCGCTTACGGCAGACGGAATAAACAATACAACGGATATTATCGTTTCGCTGGCCGTGCTGATCGGCTTGCGAATTTCGAGAAAACCCCCGGACCGGGATCACCCGTACGGACATATGCGGGCAGAAACCATCGCTTCAATGGTCGCTTCCTTCATTATGGCGGTTGCGGGACTGCAGGTCGTGATTCAAGCGGGCAAAAGCTTCCTGGCGGACGAACGGACGGCGCCTGATATGCTTGCGGCATGGATTGCCTTGAGCTGCGCGATCATTATGTGGGGGGTCTACGTATATAACAGCAGGCTTGCAAAACGCATCCGCAATCAAGCGCTAATGGCCGCGGCCTACGATAACCGTTCGGATGCGCTCGTGAGCATTGGGGCCGCTGTTGGCATCATCGGCTCCCGACTCGGCTTTCCGATTCTCGATGCGGCTGCGGCGTTCGTTGTAGGCCTTATGATTTGTAAAACGGCGTGGAGCGTATTCTCCGATGCTACGCATGCTTTAACCGACGGCTTTGACGATGAGAGACTGCGGGTATTCCGCAAAACGGTCAAAGAGACTCCGGGCGTGAAGAGGATCAAGGATATCCGCGCCAGGGTTCACGGCAGCAGCGTTCTGCTGGATGTCGTCGTGGAGGTCAGCTCCGAGCTCTCGGTTGGACAAAGCCATGAAATCAGCGACGAGATCGAGAAAAGAATGTTGGACGAGCACCAGATCGGGAACGTCCACGTGCATATTGAACCTTTTTCCGAACAAAAGCCATAAGACTGCCCGGAAGGCAGCCTTATGGCTTTTGTTATGCAAGATTACCCGCCTCTGAATTGCGGCCGTTCATCCATGAATGGCCTCGATCGATTGAGGTTATTTGAAATTTTTATGGAGTCACTATAGAGGCTGCTGTAAAGCTGAAAATCAGGGTAGCAGCGAGCGAGGAAGTAAAATGCCCCCTGTAAGGTTGATTTTCAGCGCAGTGGCCAGTGTGAGAGGCGGGATCCGAAGAGCATCCCGAGCCGCAGGAGAACCCTTCTCCGTCGCTTCCACCGCCCCCGCCGTTGCCGCTGCTGTCGCCTGCGCAGTAAGAGACCGAACCGCAGCTTCCAACCGCAGCGCGGCGGATTCTGCAGGATGTCCGGGCCGTAGACCAAGCATCCCGGGAGGAGGGGAAGAAGTGTAAACGCGATCCCGGCATGGGAAATTCCCCCGTTTCATCTGATGTATCCAGTTGTATGTGCAACCTGCATATATATTAACGTATGCGGCTCAAGATAAGTTTCTCAACCATGGATTATTTTCTAAGCATATTTTGAATTGGAAGATTCATAGATATAGGGAGATAAAAAGCTTGAGGCTTCACTAATCTGAGGAAGGAGCTTTAGTGCCATGAAACAAACTGATCAGGATATTGTGCAATACTATGCCGTCAATGAACAGCTCGTTGCGAATCCCGGGAAATTGGCTGTGCAGGTAGCCCACGCGGCTGCTACAATGACGCTGCACTATTTGTTAAATGACAGCAGGTATTATGAGGTGTTTCAAGCCTGGCTGAACAACGGACAAAAGAAAGTCGTGCTGCAAGGCCCTGAAGAGCGTCTTCGGCAATTAGCTAATGAAGGATTCCCGTCTATCCGGGATGCAGGGCTTATGGAAAATCCGGAAGGCTTCTTAACCGTTGTCGTACTGCCGCCGATGAATAAAAAGGTTGCCGAAGAAAGGATAGCCGGACTGAAGGTGCTGTAGATTTTGCTCTACGAGTTGAACAAGGAAAAGAGCCTGTGGACTTCAAAATCTTTAGGCTCTTTTCATTTACAGCAGCTGAGCAATTGCAGCACTTTTGCCTGCGGTGTAACCAGTTGAAAATGCAGCAGTGATATTGTAGCCTCCCGTATAGCCATGAATATCTAAAATTTCGCCGCAGAAATACAATCCCTTCATCAGCTTGGATTCCATCGTCTTAGGGTCAATTTCCTTAAGGTTTACACCCCCGCCAGTAACAAAAGCTTCCTCGATCGAGAGGGTTCCATTTATAGCGATAGGAAAAGCTTTGATTAGCTTGGACAAATCCATCCATTGTTGTTTTGGGATATGGTCATAGGTAACATCCTCACGTAAACCGGCTTTCTCAAGTAGAATTGGAATCATGCGCTCAGGCAAGTAGCCCTTCAAAGCGTTTTTTACAGCTTTTTTCGATTCCTGCTTGGCAAGCTCCAATGTTTCGTTATAGATTTCATCAATTGTCTTAGAAGGGAACAGGTCTAACGTTACATTTACCGTCTTGATTTCGAATTGCTTCAAAGCTTTAACAACGAACTGGCTGCAGCGCAATGCTGTTGGACCCGAAATCCCAAAATGAGTGAATATCATGTCGCCTTCATGGGTAATGATCTTTTTACCCTTCGGGTTCCAGACCGTAAGACTGATGTTTCTTAATGAAAGTCCTTGTAATGCCTTGGTACGGATAAATGATTCATTAGACGTCAGCGGAACCTCGGTAGGGTAAAGTTCGGTAATCGAGTGACCCGCCTTCTCCGCCCACTCGTATCCATCACCCTCCGAGCCTGTATGCGGTACGGATTTACCTCCTGCCGCTACGATGACAGCGCTGCTCCTGATTTCTTCACCGGACCGCAGACGAACACCTATAGTTTGCCCATGATGGTAAAGAACTTCCTTTACAGGACTATTCACCTTAATATGAACCCCTTGCTCTCTTACCTTATTGACAAGAGCATCAACAACCGTCTTGGCTTTATCTGAAACGGGGAACATGCGTCCGTTATCTTCCTCTTTTAAGCGAATCCCCAGCCCCTCAAAGAAAGAGATAATATCACGATTGCTGAAATTAGCCAAAGCGCTATGAAGAAAACGGCCGTTCCCCGGTATGTGCTTAATCAACTCGTCAATCTCCTTGGCATTAGTGACATTGCATCGTCCGCCACCAGAGATCCCAAGCTTGCGGCCAAGTTTATCTCCTTTATCAATCAGCAGGACTTTCGCGCCATGTTCACTTGCGGCAATGCTTGCCATGAGTCCTGACGAACCTCCACCAATCACAATGACATCATACAATTTGCGGCCCCTCCAATGAAAACTTGTGGTTTCATTATACCCTCCAGCTGGTAAAATAAAAATATCTGTACGGGGCCAGGATGTTCACTGAGTTGTTCTAACCGCCGAAAAAAAAGAGGCCTTAGGCCTCGTGAAGAAATTAATTATGCCGATTGGATCTGGGATTGCAGTTTACGAACGGTAATTCGGGCAATGCGCAGATCGTCTGTCTCTTCGATCATAAACTCATATTGATCATCGTAAAGCACCGTCTGCCCTTTTGTCGGGGGGATTTCCACCTGGGAATAAATCCAGCCGCCAACCGTATCGTAGTTTTCGGTTCCGATGTCCAAACCGAAATAATCGTTCAACTCATTAATTAGAAGACGCCCGTCGATGGAATAGGTGGTCTCGTCCTTTTTCTCTATGCTTGGACGTTCATCCGGATCGAATTCATCCTGGATTTCACCTACAATTTCCTCGAGAATATCCTCGAGCGTTACCATGCCCGAAGTCCCTCCATATTCATCGATGAGCAGAGCGATCTGTACTTTTTTCTTCTGCATAAGCTTCAGCAGTTGGCTGATCGGCATCGACTCCGGCACTTTGGTAATAGGACGGGCAAGCAGGCGAATATCGGTCAAGTCCTTGCTGGCTTTCATCAAATCCTTAATATGCACGAAGCCGATGATATTGTCCTTGTCCGGATCGCACACCGGGTAGCGGGTACGCATTTCATTCAGCGCAATATCCATATTTTCCTCGAACGTGAGGTTAGCGTACAAGCATCCCATCTCTGTCCTTGGAATCATGATTTCGCGCGCATTCGTTTCCGTAAATTCAAATATATTATCAAAAAGCGTCAATTCCGTGTTGTCAATGAATCCGCTTTTGTGACTTTCTTTCATCAGTATGCGTATTTCCTCATCGGTATGAGCGGATTCGTGCTCGGTCGTCGGTTCGATTCCCGCACGTTTGAGCATCCAGTTGGATATTCCGTTCAGCAGCCATATGAAAGGAAACATCAGCTTATAAAATAAGATAATCGGCGCCGCGGACCACAGGGTAACGTTCTCCGATTGGCGAATCGCGTACGTTTTGGGGAACTGCTCGCCGAGCGTAATGTGCAATATCGTAATAAGAGAAAAAGCGATCAGAAAGGAAATCGTATGAATGACAACGTCATTGAGTTGAAACCAATCCTTCAATACCGGTCCGATAAAAGCAGCGATGGCCGGTTCTCCGAGCCAGCCCAGACCTAAGGATGTAAGTGTAATCCCAAGCTGGCAGGCCGATAAATACGCGTTCAGGTTTCCCGTAATCTTCTGTGCAAAACGGGCTCGGATATTGCCTCCTTGGGCGAGCGTTTCGAGACGGCTGTTTCTAACCTTGACCATAGCAAATTCGGCAGCAACAAAGAAACCGTTCAGCAGCACCAACACAATAATCAAAACCGCGTTAAATAATAAAGGTAACGGGTCACTACTCAATCAATCCCTATCCCCTGCGTGAGGGCAGATAGGTACACCTCCTCCAGACGTTCAAAATTGTCAAAACTATTAATAATTTATAATATGTATTATAAACGATACGAAAGTAACCGCTCAAACATCGGCCGGGGTATTCAGGGGTATGCACGCTGTGCAGGGGCTATATTTGTAAGCATTAATGGCTGATTTCAATCTGTATGCTTCAATTTCGCCGTTTTTTGTGTAAATCAGGGTGGGATTAGTTGGAATATTCATGAATTTTGAACAGGAAGTTGGAAGGTTATCCATAACCGTTTTTTGGGCAGCCGTTAAAAAAAGGCAATACATCTTTCGGGGCGGCCGCGCCGGGTAACACAGGACTGGCCGTTATAGCCGCGGCAGCAAGCGAAGCAGGGCGATGGTTCTTGCCTTTTTTTATATATCATAGTATAATTTTATGATACTCAATTTGAGTAATTCACCCCGCATAACCCCTAACATCGGATTTTCCTCGAAAAGAACGTTTTTTCCCGCAAATCGTGATCGTCAGGAGCCCATGATTGGACATTGTTGTAATACTGATTCACACTGGCGCGGTCATCGGAGCCGCAAGGATGAAAGAGAGGTAGGGCTTTCATTGTCTTGGTTGCACAGCATCACCAGATTTCATGCAAGGATTTACCATATCGTTTGGGGTAAGGCGGCAGTAAAGTTTAGAAAAGGGACTCCGTTCAGGCTAATCACCGATGGAGTCTTTTTTCATGATTTGATTCGCGTGAGGCACCTGGTTTCCTTCAATTCCCTGATTCGTCGTCCCGGGGGCTGACTGATTTTTATTCAGCTAAAGCATACTAAAGCCTAAGGAAGGGAGATGATTCATGTGGCTAAGCAAAAAAACATCGCCAACGCATCGAAAGAACAGAGCATACAGGCCGTTCGGAATAAGGGGACGGATCATACCGATCCTGCCGGCGGCATCACGGACAAAAAGCTGAGCGGACCGAACCGTCCGTCCGTCTAATGCGGACCTGAGGGAGGATGGCATACATGAGCGACAAGCCTGAAGATACGAAAGACGCCACGTATGATCACGTGAAAACCGATATTTCGTATAACCGGAAAAATGATTCGGAGCTTGATCCGTTTGAAATCAATTTTCGTAAGGGATTGGATCGAAACCGGGGACCAAGAGAACCGTTCGTGAATGAGCACGGGGTGCTTATCGGAGATCATGAGTATCAGTCGGAACACTCGCCGCTGGAGCAGTGGACTGAGAACACCGATCCTGCCATCATGTCGGGAGATGGCTGGGTCCATCCTTACAAGGATATAGGCTTTCATACGACGGAAAATAAAGAGCTTTTTGAAAAAGGCAATATACCGCAAGGCGCTCCTTTCATGCATCCTGATAAGGACGCAGCATACCCGGCGTTCCAAAGCGGGGCGGAGGAAAAGGACGACCAAGCGGAATAGCGGAATTCGATCACGATAGCGATCGTGTGCTTTGCTTTCCTCCGATGCCGATGTATAATGGTTGTATGAAGTACAATAACCATTTATGTGGGGTAAAAGGAGTGGAAGCGTGACATGTCCCTGTCGTTTGAGAATTATATGAAGGATATGGTTCAGCCGATGAGAGACGAACTGACCCGGATCGGTGTGCAGGAGCTCCGCACACCTGAGGAAGTATCGGCGGCGCTTGATGATATGAAAGGGACGACATTGATCGTCGTCAATTCTGTATGCGGCTGTGCAGCAGGCCAATGCCGTCCAGGCGTAGCCAAAGCACTTCAGCATGAAGTGAAACCGGATCGCCTGTTCACGGTATTTGCAGGCCAGGATAAGGAAGCGACAGCTAAGGCGCGTGAGTATTTTGCACCGTATCCGCCGTCTTCTCCATCCATTGCTTTGATGAAGGATGGCCAACTGGTACATTTTATCCAACGTCACCAGATTGAAGACCGTTCGGCTGAGATGATCGCCAACGATTTGATCAATGCCTTTGAAGAATACTGTAAATAAGAAATAACGGTTTTAGCTCTGAACTCCTGCCAGTGTCTAGATGACATTTGGTGGGAGTTTTTACGTGAACCGGGGCTGATGGTATACTGATAAAAAAACAAGTGGGAGAGTGTTGATGCGTGAGCCTGCAGGAGGATATTATCGCTAAGCTCGGAGTGAAGCCGAAGATTGATGCCGATGCGGAAATTCGCAAGAGAGTGGATTTTTTGAAGGAGTATGTGCTCAAGTCCGGGGTGGACGGACTGCTTATCGCGATCAGCGGCGGTATCGACAGCGCAGTGGCGACTGGCTTATGCAAGCAGGCGACCGATGAGCTTACGGCGGAGAAAGGCCGGGAGTACAAAACGGTGGGCGTATTCCAACCCTATGGCAAGCAGGAGGATATCGACGACAGCTATGCCGTAGCGGAAGCATTTAACCTGAAGTACCGGGTGGAGACGAATATCGAAGAGGCGGTGAACGAAATCGCGCTCGAGGCCGAATACGGTTTGAAATCGATCGGGGTTCACCGGCATTTGAGCCGCGCGGGCAAAGGAAATGTGAAGGCCAGAACGCGTATGGTCATCCAATATGCCCTTGCATTTGAGCTGAACCTGCTTGTTGTCGGAACGGACCATGCTTCGGAAGCCATTACGGGATTCTTTACGAAGTACGGCGACGGCGCAGTCGATATTACCCCTCTCAGCACCTTGAACAAACGTCAGGTACGCGAGCTGGCGCGTAAGCTGGGCGTGCCGCAAAGCGTTCTGGATAAGGCGCCGACGGCGGGGCTGTGGGAAGGTCAGACCGACGAGAACGAGCTGGGGATCACCTATGACGACAACAGCGATTATTTGGAAGGCAAGACCATTTCGCCGCAAGCGCAGGCCAAGCTGGAACAGCAGTATTTAAAGACCGAGCATAAGCGGGCCCCGATCCCCGGGATTTAAGGGCGGGCCGTTGACTTTATAGCCACCTTGTAACCGAAAAGGCATGTATGAGTACGAGCATACCCCTTTCGGCTGCAAGGTGGTTTGTCTATGTGCCTGCCTGACTTTATTCCGGCGGCATTTTGCAGCCTTTTTGTGATTTCCAGAACATCCTCTTGGGAGACGCCGGGGGCGAATTCTTCGGGAAGCTCCGCATGTTCGGGGATCGGAGCCCCTTGCGGGGCACCTTCGTCGTCCCGGTGGCCACCTCCAGGGCTTTGGCATACGCCAGGATATGTACGCCGCCTCGAACGAGCAGGTAACCGATCATTTCACGGGCAACCGGATGATCGGTCATCTCGTAGACGCGCATTTTGTGCGTCCGTGCGCCGCATTCGCATCCGCATACGGGGACTGCGGCAGCTCGATCAACAGTTGATTGATGCGTGTAAACAGAAAAAACCCCTCCTTATCCCAAACCGCATTTAAAGCGCAAGGCTCCATTAAGCTGTATGAAACAAAGGAGAGATTTATGCAGGGACGAGACTTAGAAATCTCGGAAGCCCATCCGCTTCAGCACGGTTTCCGTCCGGGCGACGATATCGTCGAT
This sequence comes from Paenibacillus sp. JMULE4, assembly GCF_013337105.1. Classification (NCBI taxonomy): domain Bacteria; kingdom Bacillati; phylum Bacillota; class Bacilli; order Caryophanales; family Paenibacillaceae; genus Paenibacillus; species Paenibacillus sp. JMULE4. Next base: position 109,297 of record NZ_SGWF01000020.1, on the reverse strand, counting down.
CTGCTCTTTGGTGGTGCACAGCGGCAGCCAATAATAGATCGTATCCCCAAGCGGGCGCAGGAACAGGCCTTCCTTCAGCCCTTCCAGATATACGCGGAAGCCGATGCGCTCGGCAAAATCGAAGCGGACTCCGGCGGCGCGGTCCTTATACAGCTCGAAGGCGCCGACCATGCCGAGGCTGCGCACGTTCGCTACGCCGGAAAATGCCTCGAATCGCTTCAGCTGTTCTTTAAGGTGAGCCGCCGCATCCTGGACGTGGTCCAAGACGCGTTCTTCCTCAAAGATGCGAAGCGATTCCAGCGCTACAGCCGCAGCGAGCGGATTGCCGGTGAAGCTGTGACCGTGCGTGAAGGTCTTCAGCTTCACGTAGTCGTCATAGAATGCGTCGTAGATCGCATTCGTCGTGATTGTAGCGGACAGAGGCAGCACGCCCGCCGTAAGCCCTTTGGACAGGCACATGAAGTCCGGCGAGATCCCTGCGTGATCGCAAGCGAACATCCGGCCTGTCCGGCCGAACCCGACCGCCACTTCGTCGGCGATCAGGTGTACTTCATATTGCGTGCACAGCTCACGCAATCCTTGCAAATACGCGGCGGGGTATATGATCATTCCTCCCGCGGCCTGAATCATCGGCTCGACGATCAGCGCAGCCAGCTCGTCCGCCGATGATTCAAAGAGCTTGCGTGCGCCCTCCAGCGCCTCCGCCACACAAGCCTCGGCGCTGGGCCCCTTGCGCACGTCCGGCGACGGTACCGCGCTGGCCGCGAACAGCAGGGGCCGGAATACGGAGAAGTAATGATCTACGCCGCCGACGCTGACCGCTCCGATCGTATCGCCGTGATAGCTGTTCTCCACGAAGGCGAATTTGGTTTTGCCGGTCCGTCCGGTTTGCTGCCAATATTGAAACGACATCTTCAACGCCACTTCCACGGAAGTGGAGCCGTTGTCGGAGTAAAACACTCGGTCCAGCCCGGGCGGAGTAAGCTCAACCAATTGATGAGCCAATTCAATACCGGGCCGATGCGTAAGGCCGGCGAACATCACGTGATCCATTTGGGCAAGCTGCCGGTTTATGGCCTCCCGGATACGCGGATGCGCATGGCCGTGCACGTTAACCCACCAGGAAGAGTTGGTATCGTAGTAACGATTCCCGTCGGCATCGTATAAGTAGACGCCTTCCGCTTTCTCGATCAGGACGGGATCCGTATCAGCGTAATCCTTCATCTGGGTAAAAGGGTGCCATACATGCTGACGGTCCATTTGCAAAAGCAACTGTTTTTCATTTGCTTTCATCCACTGCGTCCTCCTTGAACTTCATGGTCGGATCGGATACGATTAATCCATTAATCCACACCACATTGTACCACCAAGAGAAGCAAAACGCGAAACCGGAAAGGAACAAGCGCTATGATTATCGGCATCGGCACCGATTTACTGGATATCGCGCGCGTGCGCAAAATTTTGGAGCAGCCCGCGGGCGGAAGGTTTTTGGAGCGGGTTCTCACACCCCGCGAGCGCGAGCTGGCTGCGGGCAAACAGGGGCGCTTGGCTGAATTTACGGCAGGCCGCTTTGCAGCCAAAGAAGCGGTATCGAAGGCGATCGGCTGCGGCATCGGCAAAGAGCTCTCATTTCAGGATGTAGAGATCCTGCCTGATCCGAAGGGCAAACCGGTTTGCCGGTTATCGGAGACAGCGATGGAGCGGATGACTGCGGCCGGATTACTCCCGGGCGCGGGGACAAGCGGCTCCATTTGGATTCACCTGAGCGTCACTCATACGGAGACGACCGCGATGGCTTACGCGATTGTGGAGCGCAGAGAGGGCGCGGCCGGATGAAAACGGCAGCGTAAAAGCAAACAAGCAGTCCCTTCTTAAGAGGGGCTGCTTGTTTGACAGCGTTCAGGTCGCTGTTACGCTGAAAAACCGTCTAACGGCGGCCGGCATCGGATTATTTTTTGTTTGCCAGCCAGTCGGCGAGCGCATCAATCTCCTCGGTTTTGAGCTTGCCTTGATAGCCGGGCATGCCGTTGCCGCCCCGATTGATCTGCTCGACGATTTGCTCCTTGGTCAGTCGTGCGCCTGCTTGCTGCAGGTTTGTATTTGGCCCTACTTTTCCTTCCAGGTTGGAGGCATGGCATGACATACAGTTCTGCTTATAGAGCGATTGCACCGTATCGCTCGCTCCGGCCATCGCCTGCTCCTCCGTCATGCCGCCGGAGGATTTACCGCCGCCAAACGGCGCAGGGCTATTTTGGGGCGTGCATGCTCCGAGAACGGCTGCCATCATTAACGCCATTGAAAAAGCGACCCAAGTATTCATACGTTTCATTCTTACCTCGTCCCCCTGTTCCACATTCCGATCATCCATGCGAGAGCCATCATACTGAGTCCGCCGAAGACTCCGAGAGCTATCTGCGCAAAGCCTAAATATGACCAAGCCACGGTTACGGTTAAAGCCAGCATCCATAAGCTTAGATACAGCAGCGGGCGTCCTAACCAGCGGCTAAACCAAGCGTAAGCCAATGTCAGCAGTATGCCCTTAAGCAGCGGCCAAACCAACGGGTCGATGCCTTTCCAGCGCGCCAGCGCATAGAGCCCCGACACAACCAGCACTACTGCGGCGCACAGGGTTATACCGGCTCCGCTTAAGGCAAGGCTTGTCCCGCCATAGTGGCGAAATGTCCTAAACAGCAGGACCGCGGATGCCGCAAGAGCCGTCCACATCACGACCGGCTGCAGCGGATCGAGATCCCGCCATTGCGCAAAAAACCGCAACCCGGCCGACAGCGCCCATTGCAGGCCCCAGATATACAGAAAAGCGGTATATGGCGCAGCCTTTTGATAGGCTGCTTCCACTTGATTAATACTCATCGTTGCACCTCTTTGGCCGCAGCCGATTTAACCTTTTTAGCCGCCTGAAAAACCGGCGGCCGCACGTACGAAGTACCATCTCATGATCAACAAGTCATAAGGGCAGCTAAACAATCGCTCAACATGGTAAGTTCGCGCTTTCTAAAGTGAGAGTACACTTTTTTCGGTAGTGAAGTCAAACGTGCCGGTATACCCTGACGAGCCAGTTTCTCCGAGGGCTCAGTTCCCCGAAGTCATCCGATGATTTTTTGCGTATTCCCGAGGGGAGACGCCGGTCACTTTTTTGAAAATGCGGCTGAAATAAAACTCGTCCGTATAGCCCACGCTGCTTGCGATCGATTTCAGACGATAATCCGAAAGCACGAGAAGCTCCTTGGCCCGGTCAACACGCAGGTGCGTCAAGTAATCGATGGGGCTGTAGCCGATATATTTTTTGAACAACCGGGAATAGTGGCTGACGCTCAGCCCCGCCATTTGGGCCAATCCTTCCAGCGTGAGCGGCTCCTGATAGTGGCCTATCATATAATCCTGGGTTAACTCAATGGCGGCGGTGGTATCGCCCGCAATTTTTTGCGCGCGAAAATCGGTCACGAGCGTCAGCAGCAGTTCCTGAAGCAAGATTTTGCGGCGCATCGCCGTCATGTGCCCCCGCCGCTTCCACAGCACATCCAGCTGCTCAAACAGATAGATCAGCTGGGGGGTGTTGGTTACCGTATACATACCCTCCAAGGGAAAACGCGTTTCCGAGGCGTTGTTGTAAACCCACTGTTCCTTATCCTCATAACATTCCGTATAATGAAAACGTATGAAATAGTATTCCAGGGGATGCTCCGGATCGGTGGTGCGCTCCACGACCATACCGGGGGCAAACCAAAAGAGCTTGCCGGGCTCCGCCGGATAATGGGTTCCATTGATGGTGAAGGTGCCCTTCCCCTTGATGATGAGCCAGACGGAATGATGTTTGATCGGCTGCGCTTTTTGGTACCAGTCCGTCTCGCACTTTCTATGGCCGACAATAAGAATGGATATCACCAGCTTATTCAAGCGAGAGGCCAACTCTCCGGGGGTGAGCATCGGCATCGGTCCTTTCATGTTTTTAAATTTATTATATCTCGAAAACGTGTGCAAAGAGAAGGAGACATCATGTACAGTTTAGAACAAAAACAATATTTCAGCGCAGAGCTGATGTCCTGGTATAAGCGGCATAAACGCGATCTTCCTTGGCGGCGCAGCCGTAATCCATATCATATCTGGGTATCGGAAATTATGCTGCAGCAGACTCGCGTTGACACGGTCATTCCTTATTTTGAACGCTTCATGGACAAGTTCCCGACGATAGAGGCGTTGGCGGAAGCGCCGGAAGAAGAGGTGCTCAAGGCGTGGGAAGGACTCGGATATTATTCGCGTGCCCGCAATCTCCAAACCGCTGTACGGGAAGTACAGGAGCGCTACGGGGGTACCGTGCCGGATACGAAGGAGGACGTATTCTCGCTGAAGGGCGTTGGACCTTATACGGCCGGAGCGATTCTCAGCATCGCCTACAATAAACCGGAGCCCGCGGTAGACGGCAATGTTATGCGTGTGCTGTCGCGCTATTTTCTCATTGAAGAGGACATCATGAAAGGCAGTACCCGCGTGCTTATGGAAAAGCTGGCAAAGGAACTGATTCCGGAAGGGGAGGCCGGGGATTTCAACCAAGCGCTCATGGAACTCGGCGCGCTGGTTTGCACGCCCAAATCACCGCACTGCCTGACCTGTCCGGTGATGGCGCACTGCGCGGGAAGAGCCGCCGGAATGGAGGACTCCCTCCCGATCAAAAAGAAGGCGAAGCCCCCGCGTCCGGAGAGCAGATACACAGCGCTGGTCGAGGGTACCGGTGAGCATACCGGCAAGGTACTGATCCGCCAGCGTCCGGCGGAAGGGCTGCTCGCCCGGATGTGGGAGCTGCCGCATACGCTTGCCACTGGCGCTGCCGGAGATCCGGCCGCTGCGCATGAGGCGTTGGCCTCGCATCTGGCCGCCGACGGACTGGGCATCGACTCGCTTCACCTGCTTATGCAGGCGGAGCACGTATTCAGCCATATCCGCTGGGATATGCAGGTATACGTATGTCGGCCCGAGCCTTCGCGGCTGCTTTCGGAGCTGCCTGAGCTGCTGCCGTCACATTATCGTTGGATCACCCGCGAGGAGATGGAGCAGTATGCGTTTCCGAATGTATTCCTTCGTATTTTGAACACCTATTTTAAAGGTACGTTCCAGTTGAAAGAAAAAGAGCGGCGCAGCCTCCATTCAAGACAATCTGTTCTTTAATAAATCTGCTTCTTCAGTGATTCGGGCTCTTTGACCAGAATATACTTCTTGTCGATGGCGATGATTCCGTCCTCCTGCAAATCCTGAAGGACCTTGGTGACCGACTCGCGTACGGTACCTACCATATTGGCGAGCTGCTGATGCGTCAGCTTCATATTGATGAGCGTGCCGCCCGGCTTCGGCGTACCGTATTGTTCTGACAGCCGGCAAATCATTTTGACGGTGCGCGAACGAACATCGAGAAAGGTCAGATCGTAAATTTGCTCATTGGCTTTACGAAGTCGTTCCATCGTAACTTCAAGCAGACGCAGGCACAGTTTGGGACTTCGTTCCATGAATTGTTGAAAATCGGATCGCGTCAGCGTATACATGGAACAATCCTCCAGCGTTTCGACGCTGGCGGAGCGTCTCATCCCTTGCTGGATCAGCGCCATCTCTCCAAAGAAATCACCTTCCCGGAACAGGGAGAGGATAATTTCCTTGGCATTATCGATCCGGTAAACCTTGACAGCCCCGGTTTGTACGAGAAAAAATTCTTCGCCGGGATCGCCTTCAACAAACAGAACAGTATTTTTTTTAAATGTGCGTTCGGCAAATAACGGAGAGATCTCCTCCAGCTCAGCTGCAGATAAATCCTGAAACAACGGCACATTCTGCAGAAGAGAGATCAATCTATTCATTATCTCACTCTTTTCTCATACGGTTTTCCTGATTTCTCCACCATAGGCGGAATTGCCGGCCTAAATGATAGCACGATTAGCCTTGTGCGCCAACTCGTCCATGCTGCCCTGAAGCATCATGATGTATATATCGGAATAAAACGATTTCTGATTAAGGGAGGACTCATACCTTATGGATATTCACATCGTACTGTATTTTACGGCGGCATCCATACTTCTGACGCTGGCGCCGGGGCCGGACATTCTGTTTGTTGCCGCACAGAGCGTATCTAACGGCCGTAAGGCAGGGATTGCCACGGCATTGGGTTTATGTACCGGTGTGCTTGCCCATACCTTTGCCGCAGCAGCGGGCATTTCTGCCTTGCTTTATAACTCTGCGCTGCTTTTCCAGCTTGTCAAATATGCGGGAGCTGCCTATCTTTTATATTTGGCTTGGCAGGCTCTTAAGGAAGGAGCAGGCGAATTGTCGCTTGAACGGGTGCCGCGTCAAAGTGCGGGAGCACTGTATCGCAGAGGCATTCTGATGAATGTGCTCAATCCAAAGGTGTCGCTCTTTTTTCTGGCGCTGCTGCCTCAATTTGTGACGCCCGACGGGAGCCATCCGGCTCTGCAGATGATGGTTTTGGGAGTTATTTTTATGGTCCAGGCCATCGTTGTTTTCAGTCTGGTGTCCTTGGGCGCAGGTTTTGTCGGCAGCAAGCTGCGTGCCCGAACCGGAACCATCCGATGGATCAACAGGGCCAAGGCCCTTTTGTATGCGGTGATTGGTTTGCGATTGATGTTTGCCCAAAAATGAGGACAGCGCAAAAAGACCGCTCGGAGAAAATACCGAGCGGTCTTTACTATGAAAGAACGTTACTTTACAGCAGCTTCGTAACGTTTGCCTACTTCAGCCCAGTTGACAACGTTCCAGAACGCTGCAATGTAGTCAGGGCGTTTGTTTTGGTACTTCAGGTAGTAAGCGTGCTCCCATACGTCCAGTCCGAGGATCGGCGTGTCGCCTTCCATGATCGGGCTGTCTTGGTTTGGCAGGCTGTATACTTTCAGCTTGCCGTCTTTGGATACGGCAAGGAAAGCCCAACCGGAGCCAAAACGGGTAGTGGCCGCTTTGGTAAAGTCTTCTTTGAATTTATCGAAACCGCCGAGCTCGTTGTTGATTGCGTCAGCCAGCTTGCCGCTTGGAGCGCCGCCGCCGTTAGGGCCGATCGTTTCCCAGAACAGGGAGTGGTTAGCGTGGCCGCCGCCATTGTTGCGAACTGCAGTACGAATAGCTTCAGGTACGCTGTTCAGGTCGGCAATGAGCTCTTCAACGCTTTTGGACTGAAGGTCAGCATGCCCTTCCAATGCCGCGTTCAAGTTCGTTACGTATGTGTTGTGGTGACGATCGTGGTGAATCGTCATGGTCAGTTCGTCAATGTAAGGCTCGAGCGCGTTGTTTGGATAAGGAAGTGCCGGTAATTGGTGTGCCATCTTCAAATCTACCTCCTAGGATATATAAATTTCCAAGTTTTATTATACGCCTATTTTTTATATAAAATCAACATTTATGTATATTAAGTATTGATTACAGTCTCGTTACGGCCCTTGAGACTGCACGCCGCCCCGACGTTCGATTTCCGTAATGATTTGTCCGAGCATGGCCGTACCTTGCGCGTTCAGCCATGGGGATAAGTCGCTCATGGCCCTCTGATGGTAATGCAGTTCTTCAGAGGTCCACTCGGACGTCTTCCTGTCATTCAATTCATGAATCCGGCGTACTGGTCCGCCGGTCAGCCGCTCCGTCATCGGTCTCCTCCTTTCGGATACTCAGCGTTTTCCGGATTATCGTTTCACCTTGCGTCAGCTTTTATACATGAATCATCAGCTCGAATTCCGCAAATTTTTCTCTTTTCTTTTCTTATGTTCGATGGTACACTAAATCCGAAAGATTGTTTATTAAATAAACAAAGTATATCCGGAGGTGCGCTTTATGAGTAAATTCATCCCCGTCAAAGAAGACCGCTTTACATTTGGTTTATGGACTGTCGGCAATCCGGGGCGCGACCCGTTCGGCCTGCCCGTACGCGATGGGTTTTCTCCTGTGGAAGCCGTACATATGCTTGCGGAGCTTGGAGCTTACGGCGTAAACTTCCACGATAACGATCTTGTTCCGATCGATGCGACGCCTGTTGAAAAACAGCGGATTGTAAGCGGATTCAGACGTGCTTTGGAACAAACCGGTTTGAAGGTCCCGATGGTTACGGTCAGCCTGTTTACCGATCCGATCTTTAAAGACGGTGCTTTCACCTCGAACGATCCGCGCGTCCGCGCTTATGCGCTCCAAAAGACGATAGAGTCCATGGATTTGGGCGCCGAGCTTGGAGCGGAAGTGTTCGTACTGTGGGGCGGGCGTGAGGGCTCCGAGGTCGATGCAGGCAAGAATGCCGTCGAGGCCATGAAGCGTTACCGTGAAGCGTTGAACTACCTGTGTGAATACAACCTGTCGCAAAAGTACGGATATAAGTTTGCGCTTGAAGCCAAGCCGAACGAGCCGCGCGCCGACATTTATCTGCCGACGACGGGGGCTATGCTCGGCATGATTGCCACGCTTGATTATCCGGACATGGTTGGCGTTAATCCGGAGGTGGCGCACGAGCGCATGGCCGGACTTAACTTCTATCATGCGGTAGCCCAGGCGTTGGAGGCCGGCAAGCTGTTCCACATTGACTTGAACGATCAGAAGATGAGCCGCTTCGACCAAGACCTGCGCTTCGGATCCGACGGTATTAAGGAAGCATTCTTTCTCGTGAAACTGCTGGAGGATTATCAATACACCGGAATGAAGCATTTTGACGCCCATGCACTGCGTACAGAAGACCGTCAAGGCGTCATTGAGTTCGCCAAGGGCTGCATGAGAACCTACTTGATCCTCAAGGAAAAAGTGGCGCAATTTAATGCGGACCAGGAGATTCAAGCGCTCATCGCAGAAATGAACGGCAAGAAGCTGGAGCTTCCGGACTTCGACTTCAAATTCTCGCCGGAAAGCCTCAAAGCTCTCCAGAGCTATCAGGTAGACCGTACAGCCATTGGCGCGGAAGGCATACCGTATGAGAGGCTGGACCAGCTCACTTGCGAAATTTTGTTTGGGGTAAGATAAGAAATGTCAATGACCGTTCTTTGCATAGGCAGAGGACGGTTTTGTTTTTTCATTTCGTCATGCCTATAAATCTCCTTAATCTCATGGAAGGGATCGGAAAAAGAGGAATAATGAGCCGGAAAGGCTTGTTATTCTTTTGAATACGAATCCTATGAACGGCATATCTATCGTAGTAAGAAATGAAAGTAAAAATATGTTAATCTTCTTGTTTATTTCCTTGAAACCGCTTAATATAAAGCGCTTTACCGAGAAAATGAAAATAAATGTGTCTTTTTATGGCTCAATCTCAAAATCAGTGCTTGACAATTAGCCGAACATCCGATGTCGGTTGCATTCGATCAGAATGCCAGCCTTATAGCGACTGCGATTTCGTGTAAAGTAGTGGCGGCGCTGAAAGGCTTTGATGCGATTGTGGCGGCCTTCTACAGTCGCATTTGTCCAGCGGCATTGATGGTAGTTAACGATCTCCTCTTTCCAGTTGCGCATGGTCTTCAGGGTGCTTTGGACGGCGGGGTGATCAATCCGATCGCCCTGCTCACACCAACGCTCAAATCCCAATTGGGCAATGGCAAGATTCGGCGAGCAGTTGTACCACGTCGTAAATGCTTCTTTCCATTCCCACACGCCGCGCAGTAGAGGGGAGTAATGGAGCAGCGTTTCCAAACGTTCGCGGCTTTTTTCATCAAGCGACTCCGCTGGCGGATTGAGCAACCGATGGTTCGCTTTCAGATAAGCCTTCGCCCGTGGCGACAGGGTGTTCTGCACGGTTTTCCGAACCGCCTGCACGCTTTCGATGACGTAACCGTGAACATGAAAACGATCGGCAATGCGAATCGCTTTTGGAAAACACTCGCGAATCCACGTGTGATACGCCTGAGCTAAATCCATGACCACCGCCTTCGGGTTCAACAGCAGGAAGCCAGGATGCTCTTGCGAATACGCCCGCAGTTCCTCCAGCTTTCGACCGGGCAGCAAGTCCAGCATCGTCTCGCCTTTGAGGTTGTGAATGCCGGTGTTATACGTATGGCCTTTCTTGATGGCAAAGTCGTCGATCCCCAGAACCAATCCGGACGTTTCTTGCGCTTCTTCCCAGACACGTTCGTAGATCCGCTCGCACTCCACTGGCACCGCCTCGTTATGCATGCGCTGTACGGTACTGGCCGGTGTTTGCTGCATCCGGGCGCTATGCGCGGCCGTGGACCCCAGCGCTTGTTCGACCGTCTGGGAGCGAAAGAGTCGGCTGTAGCGCTGCTTGGGACCGACAAATTCGTACGCCCACACAAATCCGGCTTCACAGCGCGTACAATACATCCGAATCGACGGCACGTGCAGGTAGGTTTGCTTTTCGAATACGGAAAGATGCCGGACGATCCGCGGTTCATTTCTTCCCTTGCGGACGACATGTTCAATGGACTTACAGCATGGACAGCATTGCTTGGCGTCCACGGGTAGAGCTTCTATGTGAAGTTCATCGGCATCGATGGACAGAATTTGTTTAATTTTCAGCTCTGGTAAGTCGAGCATTTCATTGATATACTGAGTTTGCATCTGTTTATTCCTCTTTGTTGTTGGGTAGGACTTACAACAATACAGGATTAGCAGATGTTTTTCCATATTTAGCCTTCGATCAATTCGTCAAGCACTGATTTCGGTTTTGAACCCTTTTTATACAATTTTAGAAGGAATTTTGCGATATTTGTGGTATTCTGTATAAATAGCACACAAGGTGGGGGAGTTTAATATGCTTGTAAATTCCTATCAGGTTCGTACTTTTTATTTGTCTGATTACGTTTCGGTCACCGAGCTTTTCAAGAATGTATTGTCCGAACCCTGTTATCAGGAGACGATGGAAGCTTTCGCCCGGCAGTTGTCGTGGGATAGCGAACTCGTCCTGGTGGCCGAGGAAGAGGGCAAGATTGTCGGAGTGATCGTAGGAACGATCGACAATGACAATGGCTATTACTACCGGATCGCGGTAGAGCAGCAGCATCAGCGGCGTGGAATCGGTCAAGCGCTGATCGAGTCGCTCCGGCAAAGATTCCTGGGACGCAAGGTGCGCCGTATTATGGTAACGGTTGATGTGCATAACGAAGTAGTGCTTCCGGTTTATGAGAAGGCCGGATATCAATCGACCGATTTTTCCCGGACGGCCCACCGGTTAAGCATTGTTAACGGGTAAATAACAAGCAGAATCAGGCTTTTATTAATACATGGGGCATAACGGGGAGCTATTGCGGCTTTCGCAGTTATGCTTTTTTTGTATTCCCGATCGGGATCAGACTCTTGAAAGCTGTTCTGCATAAGTTTATGCTAAGATCAAAGATCAAGGGGACAAACAAGCAAAGCGCATGCCGGCCGGGTGCCGAAAATGCAGAAGGGTCAGGACCGGATGAACACTTTCTCATCGTATGTAATCAAAAGCTTTAAGCACGACGGGCACCTGCACCGGATGTGGCTGAAAAATTGGCTTGTGCCTGAAGGCCTGCTTCATGAAGATCATCGCAGAGAAGCGATGCTGGTGCTCATCAACAGTCAAACCAAAATTGTCGAGGCGGACGGAAAGGAATGGGTAAGCCGAATTCCAGGCGTGTCGTTTTTTATTCCGAAGCAGTGGTTTAATGTTGTGGCTTTGCTGGAAGACAACGGTATTCGTTATTACTGCAATGTCGCCTCTCCGCCTTATGTCAACGGCAGGGTGATCACCTATATTGATTATGATTTGGATGTCATACGGATGCCGGGCGGGGAGGTGTACGTTGTCGATCAGGAGGAATACGAGCAGCACAAGCAGCTGTATCATTATTCCTCTGTTGTCGACGGCAAAGTGAAGCAGGGATTGAAGGCGCTGCTGGCGCGGGTGCAGGGGGCCGAACCGCCTTTTCATGATGAGCACATCAAGTTTTACTATGAGCGATGGAGAGAACACGGAGCGGAGGGATAGGATACCGCTGTGTTCTCCCGATGAAACAGAACCTCAACCGGAGGAAAGCCTCAACTCCCCAAGGGTTGCACGAGTCTTATACGGATAGTTTAATAGAAGACGGGCGGTTCGAACCGTATATCATCATGGAAGGCCATCTGTTCGTCATGGGGGACAACCGGCATCGGTATGCCAGCAACGACAGCCGAAGCTTCGGAGCGGTCCCGCTATCGGAAGTGGAGGGGCGGGCAGAGATGATCGTATGGCCGCCAAAACAATGGAGGAGCCTGTAATGGTTAAAAATGAAGCTGTGGATTGGGCCCGGCTGAAGGAAGAACTGCGGGCGGATGCTCCCCGGCTTGGAATTGATAAAATCGGTTTTGCCTCAGCAGATCCGTTCGTTGAGTTGAAGGATATTCTCTTAAAGCATCGTGAAAAAGGATATGAATCGGGGTTCGAGGAGCCCGATATCGATAAACGGGTGGATCCGGCTTTAACGTTGAAAGCGCCGAGATCGATAATCTCCATCGCGGTGGCCTATCCGTCGAAGCTGAAGAATCCGCCCAGGTCGGAACCGGGCGCCTACCGCGGCATATTGTCACGTTCCGCCTGGGGAACGGATTATCATCATGTGCTGCGAAACCGGCTTGAACGGCTTGAGCAGTGGATCCGGGAACGGGTGCCGGGAGCCCGGACGGTCAGCATGGTCGATACCGGGGCGCTGGTGGACCGTGCGGTGGCCAAACGGGCCGGCGTTGGCTGGTTGGGTAAAAACTGTTCGGTCATCACGCCGGAATGGGGCTCTTGGGTGTATCTGGGCGAGCTGATCACGAATGTGCCGTTCCCGCCGGATACGCCTGTAACGGAGAGCTGCGGGGACTGCACGCTATGCATCGATGCCTGTCCGACGGGAGCTCTTGTCGGGCCGGGTCAGCTCAACGCGCAGCGCTGCGTTTCGTATCTTACGCAGACCAAGGGGCACATCGAAGATGATGAGTTGAAGCGCAAGATCGGAAACCGGCTGTATGGCTGTGATACTTGCCAAATCGTCTGTCCGAAGAACAAAGGAATGCATGCGGATCATCATCCGGAGCTTGAGCCTGACCCGGAACTGGTGAAGCCGCTGCTTAAGCCGCTGCTGTTCCTGTCGAACCGCGAATTCAAAGAGCGTTTCGGCTCAAGCGCGGCTGCATGGCGAGGACGTAAGCCGATCCAGCGCAACGCGATTCTGGCGCTCGGAAATTTCCGCGATAAGACGGCGGTCCCGGAATTGATCCGTCTGCTGCGGACTGACGAGCGTCCTGAAATTCGCGGTGCGGCTGTGTGGGCGTTGGGCCGAATCGGCGGAGCGGAAGCCCGTGAGGCGCTGGGAGCGGCAGCCGGGAAGGAACAGGACGAAGCGGTGCGGCGCGAGCTCGCCAAAGCGATAAGCCAATATGCGGAGGGGCAGCAGGTGGAATGATATGACAAGTCGAATTAAATATGATGAAATGGAATCGCCCATCGGGCCGTTGACGTTGGGATGGAGCGATAAAGGCTTGTGTTCCATTGAATTCGGAACGTTTAAGGAGACGGAGACTAAGCTCAGAGCGTGGTCCCGGCTCCGCTATGGAACGGAAGAATGGGAGCGGGCTCCGAAGTCGCTGGCCGAAGCAGCGGGACAGCTTCGGGAGTATTTTGCCGGAGCGCTGCACTCCTTTCATTTGCCTTTGGATCTGAAGGGAACCCCCTTTCAAGTGAAAGTCTGGGAGGCGCTTACGGAGATTCCGTTCGGGAGCACTCGTTCGTACAAGGATATCGCCGAACGGATCGGCTCGCCTAAAGCGGTTCGGGCGGTAGGAGGTGCCAATAATGGCAACCCGGTGCCGATTATCGTTCCCTGCCATCGAGTGATCGGCGCAAACGGAACCTTGGTCGGCTATGGCGGCGGGCTTGACAAAAAAACCTTTTTGCTTCAGCACGAAGGCTTTTCGATGAAAGGAGATCGGCCATGAGGTATGTGCATATTGATAATGTAGAGCCAGGGCAATATTTAGGACGTACGATTTTCTCGGCGAACGGATCGGTCCTGTTATCGGAAGGCGTACAGTTGACCGTTTACATGATTACGACGCTCAAGCGGATCGGTGTCACCATGATCTATATTAAGGATTTGCAGTTTGAAGACATCGAGATTCCCGAGCTTGTATCGGAGGAAACGAAACAGATTGTGATGAAGCAAATGGGAGAAACGTTCCATTCGATCCGGTCCGGTAAAGATTTTAACACCAAGCACGTCATTGGAAGTATCGATAATCTCCTGGAAGAGATCATGCAAAACAAGGAAGTGCTGGTGCAATTATCCGATATCCGTACGGAAGATAACGAGATGTACGTGCATGCCATTAACGTTTGTATGATGTCCACCTTGATCGGGATCAATCTGGGACTCTCCATGCCGCAATTGAGAGAGCTGGCCATTGGAGCGCTGATGCACGATATAGGCAAGCTGGACAAGATCACAGATGACGAAAGCCCCGATAGGAAAAGGCATCATACGTGGCGGGGCTTCGAGGTGCTGAAATCGAAGAGAGAGCTGAACCTGTTGATCGCCCATGTGGCATTTCAGCATCATGAAACGATGGACGGACAAGGTCTGCCGCGGCGTTTGACAGGCGATGAAATCCATTTGTATGCGAAAATCACCGCCGTAGCCAATACATATGACAACCTGCTGTCCGATTTGTCGGAAGGACGGAGAATGCTGCCGCATGAAGCTTGTGAACGCATGATGGTGCTGGCGGGGGACAAGCTGGACCGGGAGATCGTCATTCAATTTCTGCGCATCGTGTCGGTTTACCCTACCGGCTCTTCCGTCAGGTTATCGACCCGGGAAACGGGGGTAGTCGTAGGACAGCACCGCGGACTGCCGGGCCGTCCTATCGTACGTGTCGTCAAGGGCAGCGCGGATGATCTTGAGATCAAGGAAATCGATTTGGCTAAGCATACGACCATATTTATTGATGGTGTGCTGACCTAATGAAAAAGCTTTGCAAAACCATTTGTAACGGCAGTCTTGACATGCTATGATGATTAAATGACATCCATCGTTTGAGGTGAAGGTTCGACATGTGGGGATATATCATTACAGGAGTTATTGCGCTATTGGTTGGAGGGGTAGGCGGATTCTTTATCGGCGTCTACTATTTGCGCAAGCAGCTCGAAAAAATGCAGAGCAACCCGGAAATGCTGCAGCGTATGGCCAAGCAGATGGGCTATAACTTGAACAAACAGCAAATGCAGAAAATGCAGCAGATGATGAAAAATCAAAAGTTTCGTCCGTGAGCCTGAAGCCTTCAAGGCGCAGGCTTTCTTCTTTGCACCATCGAAAATTTGAAAAGAAGGGGGAATGACGATGCCGGCGAAGGAATATAAGAACCGTCTGGTTGCCGAAAACCGCGAACAAATCGAAGAGCATATTCGCCAAATTTTGCGTTTAATTGGCGAGGATGTGGACAGGGAAGGGCTGCTGGATACCCCTGCGAGGGTAACGCGCATGTATGAAGAAATTTTTGCGGGCTATGAGGCCGACTTCAGGGAGATTTTGGGCGTGGCTTTCGATGAAAAGCACGAGGAGCTTGTCATCGTCAAGGATATCGTGTACTACAGCCAGTGCGAGCATCATATGGCGCCTTTTTTCGGCAAGATTCATATCGGGTATATTCCGAGCGGCAAGATTGCCGGACTCAGCAAATTTGCCCGGCTCGTGGAAGCGGTGACCCGCCGATTGCAGGTACAAGAGAGAATCACTTCGGAGATTGCGGATATTATAGAAGAGGTGCTGGAGCCGCACGGTTGTATGGTCGTCGTGGAAGGGGAGCACCTGTGCATGTGCGCCCGCGGTGTGAAGAAGCCGGGCAGCAAGACCGTGACCTCTGCCGTTCGGGGCTTGTTCCGCAATGACGCGGCTGCGCGGGCTGAGTTCCTTGCTCTGGTAAAGGAGTAATGACATAGGCCGTTTGCGATGGTTTGTCCAAACCGGATAACGCAGTTGAACAAAAGCACTGGGCGCATGGGATGAGCGCGCTGGTGCTTTTGTTCATGCCGTAAGGATAATTTCACATATACCGGTCAATAAGGAAGCCACCTCAGCATCCGGGCGGCGGAGAACCGCTCATTGACATGATCCCAGTTGATGGTATGCCACCAGGATTCGATATACTTCGACCGCTCATTCTTGTACTTGAGGTAGTAGGCGTGTTCCCAGACATCCAGCACAAGCAGAGGGATCACATCCCATTGGGATAAATTTTGATGCTTTTCCGCCTGTAAAATCTCCAGCCGATGGCTGCGCGGACTCCATACGAGAATAGCCCAGCCTCCACCCTCCACTTTATCCGCTGCTGCGCTAAACTGCTTTTTGAACGCTTCAAAGCTGCCGAACGATTTCCTGATCTCGGCAGCAATCGGTCCGGTAGCCGGTCCGCCGCCGCCGGGCTTCATGATATTCCAGAATATCGTATGAAGGTAATGCCCCGCACCGTTAAACGCGAGTTCGCGTTCCCAATGCTTCACCAGCGCAAAATCATTGCTTTCCCTCGCTTTGGCCAGCATCGTTTCCGCATAATTTAAACCATCCACATAGCTCTTATGATGTTTATCATGATGAAGCTTCATCGTTTCCGTATCGATATACGGCTCCAACGCATCATAAGCGTAGGGGAGCGCCGGCAGCACATGACCACCGATCGGCACCGGTTTCAGGGCCGGTGTCGTAGGTCTAATACCCGACGACCAGGTTCCTTCCTGTGTAGCGGTTAACTCTTCATCGCTGCTTAATCTGTGGATGTGGGCTTTTTCCTCCGTATCCGGCGATGGTGCCGGCGTTCCCTCTTTAACTGCGAATTCCCGAGGCCAGACATATTCGTCCATGAATGGTCCCGGGCTGGCGGCATGAAGCACGCCAATAAAGTACTCCGATTCGCGAATAATATGCATAACCACCGTCTGGATGACTGGGTTTGACCGGACAGGCTGGCTTTGTTTCATGAGGTTAAACAACTGGTTGACGAATTCGCGCGATTGGCGGATGGAGATGTAGAGCAGCTGTTGGATTTGTGCGGACAAATAGGGGCTGATCGGCGGATGGGAACGGACCACGGCTTCGATGAGCTGTCCGCTAACGGCCTCCGTTTGGGCAAATACGCCCTCCCATTGCTGCATCAGCAAAACGAATTGCGGTTCCAACGTCGGAACAAGCTCGCGGATAACGACCGTATGCTCCTTCTCCTGCATTTTCCAAAAACGGATTTCCTCCAACACCCTTAAAGGCATCAAAGCTCCGTACACATACAGCATGACAAAAACCTCCCCGTCGTTCTGTCCTTCCAACTCTGTGCCGGTTGTACGAGATCATTGTATTCGGGGAGGCCATTGCCTATGCTACCTTGAATGGCTAAATTTAACTGGAGCCGGAGGAACGCTGGACAGCGTTCGCAGGAAGCCTGTCGTTATTTGAAGATAATCTTCTTTATGCGCCCGGTAAATGAGCTCATGCCCATCATTTTCGAGCAGCCACAGCTGGGAGCCGGAATCCGCTTTTTGCCGTTGGTAAATCTCTTGGGCTGTTTCGTAAGGGGCTTTCAGATCCTTCTTGCCGTGAATAAAGAAGATCGGGATATCATACTGTGTTTCCTTGACTTTCGAGTACGGCATTTGGTTCATGCTGACACCATTGATCAATGGAAAAAACATATGAACCAAAGACTGGGAGACCTTAGGCAAATTGGCTTCTTGCTTCATGTTGTGATACAGCGTATCGGGCTCCAGTACAAATGTGCTGTCGAGAATCATGCCGTCGATGTCCCTGGTTTGAAGCGCCGCCTGCAGAGCGGTACCCGCGCCCATAGAGAAGCCCCATACATAGACGCGTTCGGCCCCGCGGTCTTTGGCGTACTTGACTGCACCGAGCAGCTCCTGCGATTCGCGCAGCCCTCCGGTCACGTTCCAATTGGGTTGAACATATCCATAATCAAACATCAATACATTATATCCCTGATGGTATACGGCTTTGGCCAGATCATAGATCGGCACCCAAATTTCTTCACGGTTGCCCCCGTAGCCGTGGGAGAAAACGACCGTTTGCTTGGATGGCGCGGCCCCGGAAGCTGGAATGTACCAGCCTGACAGCTCCGATGATTCGTTTAGGCTCGGAAAGCGCACGTCCTCGTAAGGAGCTCCGAAGGCAAGAGCGGGATTGGAGCGCAGCGGGTCGATGTGCGGCCGTGCAAGAGTCCAGGCAACGTAAGCGTGAAAGGCCATAGTCAAACTGAACAGCAAGAGCAGCACGGACATCAGTGCGATAAGCCATCCTTTGTGGCGTCGGGCAAACGAGGTTCGTTTGATAGCGGTTTCAACGGTTGCCGGATTTAAAGGGACGGATGAGTAAGAGTTCGTTTCCATGATGGATCCCTCCCAACGTAAACTGAGGTTTCTGTAATTATACTATTCCAAAAGGGAAATTTGATTTCCAAAGAGGGAATAAAGAACCATACATTATTATGAAGCTTGGATCATTTTATTAATTTAATATTATAGGCAACTGCCGCATAGAGTCAATGAAAGTCGAAAAATGTAAACTACCTGTAATCTTCCTGTAATAATGAAGATGCTTAATGGAAGTGAAAAATGGGAATGACGATGATTTTCAGTTTAAAGATATGAAAATACATCGAAATAAGCTATAATATATTTCAACTGGTGAAACGGATTTTCGGGAGGTGGGAAGCTGATGGAAGACGGAAAATTAACCGTGCGCGCCGTTGAGCGTGCTTTGGATATCCTTCTTTGTTTTACGGAAGCCGAGGATTTGAGCTTAACCGAAATTGCAGGACGGGTAGGGCTGCACAAAAGTACGGTTCATCGGCTGCTCGCTTCTCTGGAAGGCAAGGGCTTCATCATCCGCAATCCCGGATCGGAGCGCTACCGGCTCGGTTTTCGCATATGGGAGCTATCGGCGAACCTGACGCACAGCGACGACCCCGCGTTGATTCTGCTGCCGGAGCTGGAGCGTCTGCGCGACCAAGTGGGAGAGACGGTCAGTCTGTATGTGCGCGACGGGATGGAGCGTGTCCGCGTTCAGGCGGTGCAGAGCAATCAAGCCATTCGCCGTGTGGCGCCGATCGGAGCAAGACTGCCGCTGTACGTCGGCGCGTCGAGCAAAATCCTTGTCGCCTTCGCGGACCCTGCGGAGCAGCAGGCTTTGCTGCACGATCCTGCCTGGCCAAAAACGGTGAGTACGGCTGCTTATATGGAGCAGCTGGAGGAAGTAAGGACGCTGGGCTATGCCACCAGCGTGGAGGAGCGCGAGCCCGGCGCTGCGGCTGTGGCGGCTCCGATCTTCGGCCGGGCACAGCGGCTGGTTGCTGCGCTCGCGGTTTCGGGTCCCTCCAACCGGCTGACGCTGGAGATGATGAAAGAGCATGCGCCGATTCTTATGGAAGCCGCCCGGCGCATGGGCAAAATGCTGAAGTAAATGAAGCAGCGCTTCTTTTCGACGCCTGTTCGCATGAAGAACCATGAAAAAAACCTCCGGGCCTCTGGAAAAATAGAGGCTTCGGAGGTTTTTGTATATTGAAGGATTTTCAATTAAGCCATGATTTGACGCAGAACTGTCTGCAGAATACCGCCGTTGCGGTAGTATTCTACGTCAACGTAGCTGTCCAGACGGGCGATCACTTCAAAGCTGAAGGTGGAGCCGTCTTCGCGGGTTACATTTACGGTTAATTTTTGACCCGGCTGTACATCGTTGTTCAGGCCGACAATATCGAACGTTTCGGTACCGGTGAGGCCAAGGGATTTCCAGCTTTGGCCATCGATGAATTGCAGCGGCAATACGCCCATGCCAACCAGGTTGGAACGGTGGATCCGCTCGAAGCTTTCGGCGATAACGGCTTTCACGCCGAGCAGGAACGTACCTTTGGCCGCCCAGTCGCGGGAGCTTCCCGTACCGTATTCTTTACCCGCAATGACAACAAGGTTCGTGCCTTGCTCTTGATACTTCATGGAAGCGTCATAGATGGACATGACCTCGCCTGTCGGCAGGTAAGTGGTTACGCCGCCCTCAGTGCCCGGAGCCACTTGGTTGCGGATCCGGATGTTGGCGAATGTGCCGCGCATCATCACTTCGTGGTTACCACGGCGGGAGCCGTACGAGTTAAAGTCTTCCTTCTTCACGCCATGCTCGATCAGGTATTTACCCGCCGGGCTGTCGGCTTTGATGTTGCCTGCAGGCGAGATGTGGTCCGTTGTTACGGAGTCGCCCAGCAAGGCCAGCGTTTTGGCGCCGCGGATATCCGTAATGTCGGAGAGCTGATCGCCAACATTGGTAAAGAACGGCGGATTGGCAATGTAGGTGGATTTTTCATCCCACTCATACAGATCGCCTTCCGGAACCTGGATCGCATTGAAGCGAGGGTTGGAACGGAATACATCGGCATATTTTGCACGGTACAATTCAGGGCTCATTGCGGACTGGATCGCTTCTTGAATCTCTTGAGCCGTTGGCCAGATGTCTTTCAGGTATACCGGTTCGTTCTTCTGATCGTAACCGATCGGATCGTTGGCCAGGTCAATATTCACCGTGCCCGCCAAAGCGTAAGCTACGACAAGCGGTGGAGAAGCCAGGTAGTTTGCTTTGACTTGCGCATGAACGCGGCCTTCAAAGTTCCGGTTACCGGAAAGCACGGCAGCAACCGTCATATCGTTGTCGGCAATCGCCGCGCTTACTTCGTCCGGAAGCGGTCCGGAGTTACCGATACAAGTAGCGCAGCCGTAGCCTGCCACGTGGAAGCCAAGCGATTCGAGCGGTTCGAGAAGCCCCGCTTTTTTCAGGTAGTCGGTTACAACCAGGGAACCTGGTGTCAAAGAGCTCTTGACATAACCCGGTTTGCGCAGACCGCGTGCTACAGCTTTCTTCGCAACAAGGCCGGCGCCCAGCATAACGCTTGGGTTGGACGTATTCGTACAGGAAGTAATCGCAGCAATGACCACTGCACCGGTGCCCATTTTGCTTGTTTCCCCGTTAGGATGCTTCACTTCCACCACTTCGGCGATTTTTTCTTCGGAGAGACCGTAGCCGCCTTTTTCAATCGGGGTGCGAATGATGCTGTTGAACGATTCTTTCATGTTCGTCAGCTCTACGCGGTCCTGCGGACGCTTCGGACCGGCCAAGCTTGGAACGACGGAACCAAGATCAAGCTCGATGGTGTCGCTGAATACCGGATCCGGCGTATCATCGGTACGGAACATGCCTTGCGCTTTATAGTAAGCTTCAACGAGCGCGATTTGTTCTTCGGAACGGCCTGTACCTCTCAGGTAGTTCAAGGACTCTGCGTCCACCGGGAAGAAGCCGATCGTTGCGCCGTATTCCGGTGCCATGTTGGCTACCGTTGCACGGTCTGCCAAGCTGATGTTGCTCAGACCGGGACCGTAGAACTCGACGAATTTGCCGACAACGCCTTTCTTGCGCAGCATTTGCGTAACGGTCAAAGCAAGGTCTGTCGCCGTAGCGCCTTCTGCCAGTGTACCTGTCAGCTTGAAGCCGATAACCTCAGGTGTAACAAAATAGAGCGGTTGGCCAAGCATTCCGGCTTCCGCCTCGATACCGCCGACGCCCCAGCCCACGATACCGAGACCGTTGATCATCGTCGTGTGGGAGTCGGTGCCTACAAGGGAATCCGGGTATACGAACGTTTCGCCGTCAACGGTTTTCGTAGCGGCTACCGATGCCAGATACTCCAGGTTGACTTGGTGGACGATCCCCGTATCCGGCGGAACGGCGCGGAAGTTGTCAAAAGCGGTTTGCGCCCAGCGCAGGAAGCGGTAGCGTTCCTCGTTGCGTTCAAACTCCACTCTCTCGTTATATTCACGCGCTTCCTTGGAGCCGAATGCGTCAACCATGACGGAGTGGTCGATAACAAGATCAACGGGCACGAGCGGATTGATGCGTTTCGGGTCTCCTCCGGCACGCTTCATGGTATCTCTCATGGCTGCGAGGTCAACGACAACCGGTACGCCAGTGAAGTCCTGCAGCACGATACGTGCAGGAATGAAAGGAATTTCTTTGTTGGCGTCGCGTTCGGAGGCCCAGTTAGCGATTTGTTTGACATGCTCTTGTGTAATGGCCTTTCCGTCGAATTGACGAACGGCTGCTTCAAGAAGAACTTTAATGGAAAAAGGGAGATTGGAAATCGTTCCGTTTCCTTGCTCCTCGAACGCCGGCAGGCTGTAGTAGCTATAGGATTTATTGCCTACGTTCAGCTGCTTGCGGACTGAAAATTGGTCTTTGATAGACATCGTCGCTAATTCCTCCTTTAAAACAATTATTCAGCCTTTTATTTTGTTTCACCTAGTAAAACTAGATTTCAAAATTAGCTCTAATTACAGTATACATGCTGCGGCCCCTTTTCGTAAAGGTTGATTTGAATCATTTTTGTACGGTTTTATGCATACGAATGGAATGAATGTTTGAAACGCCGAATAACTCCCGACAGGTTTTTTAAGGAAAGGGGCCAGATGCCATGACTTGGAAAACGATCCTGTACGACTATGTACATCATCGCAATCAAATGGACATCGATTATTCCGTAGATCCCATGCTGCCGATTGTAGAGGACGAAGCATACCTCCACGACCAGACCGCCCGACTTTCCCGCAGAGCGGCGACGGACAAGGATAGACATTTCATACCGGTCAAAAGCGAAACCCGTCTTACGATATTACGCGCTGCAGAGCGGGAAGACCGGGTTATGGCCGATGTATTGCTGCGGAGAACCTCCGTAGGCCAGATTGGCCACTCTTCTTATGAAGAACAACGGCTGGAGCAGGAGCGCGTGACGCTGGTACCCGGAGCCGACGGCTGGATCATTGCTAAGATTGAAGCGCTCCAAACGGAAGCGGCGCTTCGTTTGAAGCCGGCTGTTGCCGGCGGCATTATGGAGGCGGAGGACGAATTCGCAGCGGTCGGTTTGATGCGGGCGCCGTCCGTGCCTTTCCTGAACCGGCAGCTTGTGCCGGAGCTGCAGCATTCCGCGGCGCGGGCGATATACAATCGAATGGAGGCCGCCCGTTACGCGGATCTCTGGTGGGATAAAGGGAACCCGGCTTACCTGACATTCGAAGTGAACTGCAGTAACTATGTGTCCCAATGTCTGTTTGCCGGAGGCGCTCCGATGAAGCATACGGGCCAGAGAGATACGGGATGGTGGTACAAAGGCCGTGTAGGCGGGCGGGAGCTGTGGAGCTTCAGTTGGGCTGTTGCCGAAAGCCTGCAGTTTTATTTGCTGACCAGCCGATCAGGTCTTCGCGCTCAGGAGGTTTCCAGCGCGGCCGAGCTTGAGCCGGGCGATGTCATCAGCTATGACTGGGACGGCGACGGCCGATTCCAGCACACGACAGTGGTTACCGCCAAAGATTCCAACGGGATGCCGCTGGTTAACGCCAATACGGTCAGCAGCAAGCACCGTTATTGGAGCTACACGGATTCGCCGGCGTGGACTGAACGTACGCGTTACCGGCTTTTACATATTTCGGATTCTTTTTAAATGCATATGAGACGTGCCTTAGATTAGGTTTTGCTAATTTTACCGTGTCCATGCACCTTCGAGGCGTTGTTTTTCTATATTTATGATTCGCGGGCGGTGTCGGAATTTTCCGGGGGTTCGGTATCGGATGCGGGGAATGTGCCACGTGTCCAGGCTTGCTTTTGCCTTGCCGCTTCCATTATGCTAAGGCTAATGAACAAGCCGGGAGGAGAAATTCTATGGGTTTTCAAACCGAATTTAATTCCGTTTGCAAATTTAAGTCCGAGCAGGAGCTGTTCGAGCTGCTGGAATACGGCCGCGGCAAAATGGTAAAGAAAGGCTTTCGCGTTTATCCCGCAGGACAGAAGGTGATTGCTTACACCCCGGACAATCAGGCGATTGCCATCGTGAAAATTCTCGCCTCCATCGCCGAAATCAATTTCCAGGGGGAAGAAGTGACGGAGGTCGAAATGGAGCTGGTCCGCAAGCTCACGGATGAAGAAGCGCGCATACAAACCGCATTAGCCGACGAATTGTTTTTTGGAGCTGGAAAGTAGATCCTACAAACCGGAGTTTGGAGCACTCATTCCTTAATGGTATGGGTGCTTTGTTTTTAAGTTCGAATTTAGGACGGGCGGAATACACGATATGATGCCGGAGGCCGGGAGGAAAGATGATGCGCAGCTGATGGAATCTGTGAGGGGAGAATCCGGTTTAACCGTGCTGTTCCAAGCTTCTTTTGAACTGTGAACGGTCCTGTTCAGGGGCGAAAAGCGCGCTTGAAATATTCGGTAAAATGATATACTTTGAGTAGGGAAGAAAGTGTCCAAGCCCTATTTGACAATGGAGAGGGGAACGTACGGATGAGTTTGCTAGAGGGTAAAAATATTGTGGTTATGGGTGTGGCTAATGACCGGAGTATCGCATGGGCGATTGCGCAGTCTTTGGCGAGCCAAGGCGCCAAATTGGTGTTTACGTATGAGAACGAACGGGTGGAGGAACGCGTGCGCAAGCTGGTGAATACGATTCCGGATGCGGTCATGCTGCCCTGCAATGTGACCGTTGATGAAGATATCGAGAAGCTGGCGGGTTCCTTAAAGGAGCATTTCGGCGCGCTTCACGGTATCGTGCACAGCATTGCTTTTGCCCGGACCGAAGAGCTTGAAGGCTTGTTCGTGAATACGAGCCGGGACGGATTCGCTCTGGCGCACGACATCAGCGCGTATTCGCTGGTTGCTGTTGCACAAAAGCTGTATCCGCTCATGACCGAGGGCGGAAGCATTATGACGATGACCTACCTCGGGGCTGAACGCGCCATGAAAAACTACAATGTCATGGGGGTTGCCAAGGCTGCTCTGGAAGCCAGCGTGCGTTATTTGGCGAACGATCTGGGCCAATTCAACATTCGCGTGAACGCCATCTCCGCCGGTCCGATCCGGACGCTTGCCGCGAAAGGGATTAAGGATTTTAACTCCATCCTGAAAACCGTAGAGGAAAAAGCGCCTCTTCGCCGGACGACGGAAACCGCCGAAGTTGGCGATACGGCTATGTTCCTGATGAGTAACTTGTCCCGGGGCATCACCGGCGAAGTAATTTATGTAGATAGCGGGTATCACATCGTTGGTGTGTAATACGAGATTTCCAAATAGTGGACCACCTGTTGTTTTATTGACAGGTGGTTTTTTTGTGCTTTATGGTATATGGTATTCTTGGGGAAAGTGTATAAAATTTATACTATAATATGGCATGGGGAATGTTTACCTTTCTGTTTAAGGCGAACATATCCTTTGTTTTTCACCTGCTGACCATCCGGTTTGCGGGGTGGAGGCGCTGGCTGCTAGCCGGATTATTGTTCATTACGGGGGCTGTGTCGTATATAGTATCCGGAAAAACTTGCTTATTGCCTGATCCCGGCGTAGTGCCGGTGCTTCTCAGCTTCTTGTCAGCGGGGACATTATCGTTATTCATTCACCGCCGAATCCGTGTAAAGGGGGCTTTCTTCGGCGACATCGAACGCGAACATAAAGAGAAGATGAAGATTGCTTCGCTTGTGCTGAGCCAAGGGATAGAGAAACCGCCGAGCACCCCTCGTTCCCGGCCCTTGTTATTCCGCAGGTCCGGCAGATTGTTTCACCGGCGGACACCGGGGACAGGGGTGGCGGAAGCGGCCTTGAAGGCGTTTGTCAGAAGCGGGCCGCGAATGAAGCTTTATGTGCAGTTTGTGGTGCTTGTGATGTATGCAGTGGCGATCGTGCCCTCATGGTTAAAGTGGCTGCTTTGGGGCGTTTTAGCTTTTCTGCTGGCTTCATGGCTTAGGATTAGCGGGCAGGAGCTGCTGGATTCCCGTTATCTCCGGTTGTTCCGGTGGGAGGCCGCGGATTTGTCCGACGGCATGAGCCGTGCGGTATTTACGCTGCTGCTCCCGGCAACCTTAGCCATGAGCGTTGCTCTCGCTTGCACTGCATGGCCTGAAAGGTTGTGGCTGGGTGTACCGCTGATGCTTTCGGCCGGGACAGTCCTGGCTTATGCCGTATCCCGGCTGATGATATTGGGAGTGCGGATCGGGACAAGCGGCCCGCCAAAAGCGAACCATGATTCTGTTCGCGACGGTTAAACCCGGCATATATAATACGATACTAAGTTAACGAACATAAAGGCATATCGGGAAGGAGAATGGTTATGATCGAGCTCATGGACGTGACCAAAAGCTATAACGGTACGGTAAAAGCAGTGGATAACCTGACGCTGACTGTCCGGGGCGGCGAAATCTTCGGTTTTCTCGGACCGAACGGCGCCGGGAAAACGACAACGATCAAAATGATCACCGGCATTATTCAGCCGGACAAAGGCACGATCCGGATCAACGGGAAGGACATATCCCAATCGCCGCTTGAAGCGAAGAAGCAGTTTGGCTACGTTCCGGATAGTCCGGATTTGTTTTTACGGCTCAAGGGGTTGGAATATTTGAATTTTATGGCCGACATGTACGATGTGCCGCGAGAGCTGAGAAAGGAACGTATAGAGGCGCTCGCCCGGCGTTTCGATATGCTGCATGCGTTATCTGACCCGATCCAAAGCTATTCTCACGGCATGCGGCAAAAAATCGTTATTATGGGTGTCCTTGTGCATGACCCGGCCGTATGGATTCTCGACGAGCCCCTGACCGGTCTTGACCCCAAATCATCGTACACGCTGAAGGAAATGATGCGGGAGCATGCGGACAGCGGCAAAACGGTACTTTTCTCCACCCATGTGCTTGAGGTGGCTGAAAAGCTGTGTGACCGGGTGGCGATCATCAATAAGGGCGTGATCTTGTTCTGCGGAACATTTAAGGACATGCAGGAGCGCTTCCAATCGGATCAGTCCTTGGAAAGCCTGTTTTTGGAGCTGACGAATCATGAATAAAACGCTTCTGCTAACACGCATCCTGCTCAAGAACGGCGGAGGACAGCTAACGGGGGCAGGCAGGAAAAAACGCAGGCTTTCCGTACGGTTTCTTTTGCCGGTGCTTCTATTGGCCGCCTTTTTGCCTTTGATGTTCTCTTTGGTTTCGTTGGTCTCTTTTATGTACGAAGGACTTACGTCTATTGGACTCGAAGGGATGATCCCGGGTCTTGGCCTGGCAGTCACATGTGTAGTCATCTTCATGTTCGGCGTTTTTTATGTCATCAACGTCTTTTACTTCTCTCAGGACGTCGAGCACTTGCTGCCGCTTCCATTGAAGCCTGCCCAGATCTTGACGGCCAAATTTATCGTAACGCTGCTTTATGAGTATTTGACGCAGCTGCTTCTGCTTTTGCCCGTGCTGCTGACCTTTGGGATCAAGAATGGCAGCGGAATCGTCTACTATATCTATTCGGGGCTTATCTTCCTGGCGCTCCCTATCATTCCGCTGGTGTTGTCTTCCCTTGTAGCCATGATCACCATGAGCTTTTCCGGTATCGCCCGCAACAAAGACCGTTTTAGGATGTTGGCGGGAATTGCGGCGGTTATTCTTTCTGTCGGGGGCAATATTTTATTTCAACGTACGATGAACAAATCGATGAATCCCGAACAGCTGCAAGACATGCTGCAGAACGGCCATAACGCCTTCATCGATTTGGCGGCCCGGGCATTTCCAAGCGCCAAGCTGGCGGCTGATGCGCTGTTGAAGGAGACGTCATTGGCAGGGTTGGCGAGTCTGACGCTTTTCCTAAGCCTTTCTTGTCTGTTCTTTATCGGATTTGTCTTTCTTGGACAGCGCCTGTATTTTAAAGGCGTGTTAGGCATTTCGGAATCGTCGGCGCGGCGGAAACGGCTTAGCGCATCCCGGTATGACAAGTTGACTGTGCAGCAGTCTGTACTAAAAGCTTACTTGATCAAAGAACTTCGTATTCTGTTTCGAACCCCGCCCTACTTCCTGAACTGTGTACTGATGTCTTTTTTGTGGCCGGTGTTTTTTCTTATTCCGGTTCTGACACAGCCGAATTTGATGGAAAGCTTAAGGACAGCGGAAAGCATAGTTAATCATGACGGTATGGCGGCTCTTATTCTTGCGGGCGGTGCCGGTATATTTCTCTTTGTCTCCGGAACGAACCCTACGGCCTCCACTTCGATCTCCAGAGAAGGCACCGGGTTCTTTGTAAATAAATATTTGCCGGTCGCGTATGGGAAAATGATTTCGGCGAAAATGCTCGCCGGATGGCTCCTGACGCTTTCAAGCGCATTTCTGCTTACGGCTTTAGCCTATCTTCTGCTTCAACTGCCGCTGCTGCTTGTGCTTTTGCTGCTTCTGGTGAGTATTCCGGCCACGCTGTTTTGCTGTTCGACCGGCGTTCTGATCGATCTTCTGATGCCGAAGCTGCATTGGGACAATGAACAAAAAGCGGTGAAGCAAAATTTAAACGGCATATATAATATGCTGATCGGCATTCTGGCAGCCGGCCTTATCTTTTTCGTTGTTTTTAAGCTGGAGCTCAGCTTGCTCTCTACCGCACTTGCTCTTCTGGTTTTATTTATTGGCGCGGATTTCTTGCTGTATCGCCTTCTGATGACCAAAGGGCGGAAGTGGTTTTTGAAGATAGAGGTTTAATCTGCCTCCAATCACTCTTTTGTTACATTCAGCAACGTTTTTGTGAATTTCGTAGCAAATTTTTCGTATATTATCTATACTGGAAATAATCAATCCGATTACAAACAATATTATCAGATTTTTTATTTATCGGTATAGAAAAGGAATGATTATGGATGCCAAATCAAAATCCCATATCCTCTGCTGTCGGAAGCAAGAGTTTTACCGCGGTTGCCATTAATACCGCATCGAAAGCCGGGGAATGGATTGTGAGTAAGCTTGGAGATTTCAATAATCTGCAGCTCAAATCCTCCATGCATGATCTGGTAACGGAAGTCGATAAAGGCGCGGAAAAGATGATCCGCAATTTGATTCAAACCCATTTTCCGCATCATGAAATTCTCGGTGAAGAGGGCGTAGAGCCCGGACCGGACGCATCCCGGAAAGCGCTGGAGCAAGTCAGCCATGCCGAATATTTATGGATTGTGGACCCGTTGGACGGTACAACCAATTTCGTTCACGGCTTTCCCTTTTTTTCGGTATCCATCGCTCTTGCGCATAAAGGTGAGGTCATCGTAGGCGTGGTATACAATCCTGTTCATAATGAACTATATGTTGCGGAAAAGGGCAAAGGGGCCTATCTGAAAGGAAAACGGATGCGGGTATCGTCCGAGCTGACGCTGGATCACAGCCTTATTGCGACCGGTTTATCGGCCGATCGTTCACATGCGATGCCTGTAAATATGCGGGGGATTCAAGCAATGGGTCCCAAGGTGCGGAATCTTCGCGTAGCCGGTTCGGCCGCCTTGCACATGGCTTATGTTGCCGCGGGGCGCTTAAGCGGTTTTTGGGAAATTGGACTGAACTCGTGGGATATGGCTGCGGGGGCTATTCTCATTACGGAATCCGGCGGCAGGGTAACGGATACGCTGGGCAATCCCTACAGCTTGAACGTTCGCCATGTGCTCGCGAGCAACGGACATATCCATGATGAAATGGTACGGGAGCTTGGAGCGGCAAACGCAACCGGTTTTTAAAAACGCGGGCTTATAGGTTGTTGTTTTTAGCGCAAACCTTTGGGTTTGTGCTTTTTATTTTCAGGGCTTGATTTTGGTTTCGATCCATGCTATATTATTTTTCCGGCCGATAAGGACGGGCAATGCAGAGGACAAGCTAAAGCGTTATGGTAAAAAAAAAGTTCTTGCATTGAAGTAAGTGAATGTGGTATATTATTAGAGTCGCTTTCGACGAGGTTGAAAAAATAAAGTCGAAAAACGACGCATAAAATTGTCCTTTGAAAACTGAACAACGAGTGAGTGTAAAGATAGAGAATCGAGAGATTCTCGCCAGTAGTAGATGTATGAGCTAATCAGCTTTCTTTCATGGAGAGTTTGATCCTGGCTCAGGACGAACGCTGGCGGCGTGCCTAATACATGCAAGTCGAGCGCTAGGGGTGCTCCCTTACGGGAGCCCCCTGGAGCGGCGGACGGGTGAGTAACACGTAGGCAACCTGCCTGTAAGACCGGGATAACTACCGGAAACGGTAGCTAAGACCGGATAGGTGGTTTCTCCGCATGGAGGGATCAAGAAACACGGTGCAAGCTGTGGCTTACAGATGGGCCTGCGGCGCATTAGCTAGTTGGTGGGGTAACGGCTCACCAAGGCGACGATGCGTAGCCGACCTGAGAGGGTGATCGGCCACACTGGGACTGAGACACGGCCCAGACTCCTACGGGAGGCAGCAGTAGGGAATCTTCCGCAATGGACGCAAGTCTGACGGAGCAACGCCGCGTGAGTGAAGAAGGTTTTCGGATCGTAAAGCTCTGTTGCCAAGGAAGAACGCCTTGGGGAGTCACTGCCCTGAGGGTGACGGTACTTGAGAAGAAAGCCCCGGCTAACTACGTGCCAGCAGCCGCGGTAATACGTAGGGGGCAAGCGTTGTCCGGAATTATTGGGCGTAAAGCGCGCGCAGGCGGCCGTTTAAGTTTGGTGTATAAGCCCGGGGCTCAACCCCGGATCGCACCGAAAACTGGGTGGCTTGAGTGCAGGAGAGGAAAGCGGAATTCCACGTGTAGCGGTGAAATGCGTAGAGATGTGGAGGAACACCAGTGGCGAAGGCGGCTTTCTGGACTGTAACTGACGCTGAGGCGCGAAAGCGTGGGGAGCAAACAGGATTAGATACCCTGGTAGTCCACGCCGTAAACGATGAGTGCTAGGTGTTAGGGGTTTCGATACCCTTGGTGCCGAAGTCAACACAATAAGCACTCCGCCTGGGGAGTACGCTCGCAAGAGTGAAACTCAAAGGAATTGACGGGGACCCGCACAAGCAGTGGAGTATGTGGTTTAATTCGAAGCAACGCGAAGAACCTTACCAGGTCTTGACATCCCTCTGACCGGTACAGAGATGTACCTTTCCTTCGGGACAGAGGAGACAGGTGGTGCATGGTTGTCGTCAGCTCGTGTCGTGAGATGTTGGGTTAAGTCCCGCAACGAGCGCAACCCTTGAGCTTAGTTGCCAGCATTAAGTTGGGCACTCTAAGTTGACTGCCGGTGACAAACCGGAGGAAGGTGGGGATGACGTCAAATCATCATGCCCCTTATGACCTGGGCTACACACGTACTACAATGGCCGGTACAACGGGAAGCGAAGGAGCGATCCGGAGCGAATCCTTATAAGCCGGTCTCAGTTCGGATTGCAGGCTGCAACTCGCCTGCATGAAGTCGGAATTGCTAGTAATCGCGGATCAGCATGCCGCGGTGAATACGTTCCCGGGTCTTGTACACACCGCCCGTCACACCACGAGAGTTTACAACACCCGAAGTCGGTGGGGTAACCGCAAGGAGCCAGCCGCCGAAGGTGGGGTAGATGATTGGGGTGAAGTCGTAACAAGGTAGCCGTATCGGAAGGTGCGGCTGGATCACCTCCTTTCTATGGAGTCCATGCTGACGGTAGGTCAGCGGACAAATCTGCAACGCAAGTTGCAACGGCACTCACTCGTGTTCAGTTTTGAAAGGTGCAATGCCTTTCAATACCGTTTGTTCCTTGAAAACTGGATATCGAAACAAAGCAAAATGCTGAATCATCCAACTGCGATTTTCGCAAGAAAATCGTCAGCAGCCGATACGTAAGTGTCGGTACCGAATAACCAAATTGGTTAAGCTAATAAGAGCACACGGAGGATGCCTAGGCGCCAGGAGCCGATGAAGGACGTGGCGAACGACGAAATGCCTCGGGGAGCCGTAAGCAGGCTTTGATCCGGGGATGTCCGAATGGGGAAACCTGCGTATCGTAATAGATACGTACCATGCAGTGAATACATAGCTGCATTGGAGGCAGACGAGGGGAACTGAAACATCTAAGTACCCTCAGGAAAAGAAAACAAAAGTGATTCCGTCAGTAGCGGCGAGCGAAAGCGGATTAGCCCAAACCAGGGGGCTTGCCCCCTGGGGTTGTGGGACGTCAACGTGGGTTGAGCAGAGTAGGTGAAGCGGTCTGGAAAGGCCGGCCGGAGAAGGTAACAGCCCTGTAGCCGAAATTCTGCGAAAGCCCTAGACGGATCCCGAGTACCGCGAGACACGTGAAACCTCGTGGGAATCCGGCAGGACCATCTGCCAAGGCTAAATACTCCCTGGCGACCGATAGTGAAGCAGTACCGTGAGGGAAAGGTGAAAAGAACCGCGGGAGCGGAGTGAAAGAGAACCTGAAACCGTGTGCTTACAAGAAGTCAGAGCTCGTTAATGAGTGATGGCGTGCCTTTTGTAGAATGAACCGGCGAGTTACGTTTGCAAGCAGGTTAAGGTGAGAAGCCGAAGCCGCAGCGAAAGCGAGTCTGAACAGGGCGAATGAGTTTGCAGGCGTAGACCCGAAACCGTGTGATCTACCCCTGTCCAGGGTGAAGGTGCGGTAACACGCACTGGAGGCCCGAAC
Organism: Paenibacillus sp. JMULE4; assembly: GCF_013337105.1. Taxonomy (NCBI): domain Bacteria; kingdom Bacillati; phylum Bacillota; class Bacilli; order Caryophanales; family Paenibacillaceae; genus Paenibacillus; species Paenibacillus sp. JMULE4. The sequence continues at coordinate 76,841 of NZ_SGWF01000020.1, read as the reverse complement.
CCACGAATGTTGAAAAATTCGGGGATGAGGTGGGGGTAGCGGAGAAATTCCAATCGAACTCGGAGATAGCTGGTTCTCCCCGAAATAGCTTTAGGGCTAGCCTCGGGAGATGCGTCGTGGAGGTAAAGCACTGATTGGGTGCGGGGCCCGCCAAGGGTTACCAAGTCCAGTCAAACTCTGAATGCCACAGACGTTAACCCGGGAGTCAGACAGTGAGTGCTAAGATCCATTGTCAAGAGGGAAACAGCCCAGATCATCAGCTAAGGTCCCCAAGTGTGTGTTAAGTGGGAAAGGATGTGGAGTTGCGCAGACAACCAGGATGTTGGCTTAGAAGCAGCCACCATTCAAAGAGTGCGTAATAGCTCACTGGTCGAGTGACTCTGCGCCGAAAATGTAACGGGGCTAAACACACCACCGAAGCTATGGCTAGATATGAAAATATCTGGGGTAGGGGAGCGTTGTAACAGCGTTGAAGGTTGATCGTGAGGACAGCTGGAGCGGTTACAAGTGAGAATGCCGGTATGAGTAACGAAAAGATCAGTGAGAATCTGATCCGCCGAAAGCCTAAGGGTTCCTGAGGAAGGTTCGTCCGCTCAGGGTAAGTCGGGACCTAAGGCGAGGCCGAAAGGCGTAGTCGAAGGACAACAGGTTGAAATTCCTGTACCACCGTGAACCGTTATGAGCAATGGGGTGACGCAGAAGGATAGTGACGCGAGCTGATGGATGCTCGTCCAAGCAGTGAGGCTGGTGTGCAGGCAAATCCGCACATCGAAAGGCTGGGCTGTGATGGGGAGGGAAAATTGGAGTACCGAAGGTCATGAGTTCAGGCTGCCAAGAAAAGCCTCTAGCCAGGGAGAAGGTGCCCGTACCGCAAACCGACACAGGTAGGCGAGCAGAGAATGCTAAGGCGCGCGGAAGAACTCTCGTTAAGGAACTCGGCAAAATGACCCCGTAACTTCGGGAGAAGGGGTGCCCCGGTAGGGTGAATAGCCCGAGGGGGCCGCAGTGAAAAGGCCCAAGCGACTGTTTAGCAAAAACACAGGTCTGTGCGAAGCCGCAAGGCGAAGTATACGGGCTGACGCCTGCCCGGTGCTGGAAGGTTAAGGGGAGCGGTTAGGGGTAACCCGAAGCTGTGAACCGAAGCCCCAGTAAACGGCGGCCGTAACTATAACGGTCCTAAGGTAGCGAAATTCCTTGTCAGGTAAATTCTGACCCGCACGAATGGCGTAACGACTTGGGCGCTGTCTCGACGAGAGATCCGGTGAAATTTTAATACCTGTGAAGATGCAGGTTACCCGCGACAAGACGGAAAGACCCCATGGAGCTTTACTGCAGCTTGATATTGGACTTTGGTACGATCTGTACAGGATAGGTGGGAGCCTGAGAAGCATGAGCGCCAGCTTGTGTGGAGGCGACGTTGGGATACCACCCTGATCGTATCGGAGTTCTAACCTGGTGCCCTAAGCGGGTATGGGGACAGTGTCAGGTGGGCAGTTTGACTGGGGCGGTCGCCTCCTAAAGCGTAACGGAGGCGCCCCAAGGTTCCCTCAGAATGGTTGGAAATCATTCGCAGAGTGCAAAGGCAAAAGGGAGCTTGACTGCGAGACAAACAGGTCGAGCAGGGACGAAAGTCGGGCTTAGTGATCCGGTGGTACCGAATGGAAGGGCCATCGCTCAACGGATAAAAGCTACCCTGGGGATAACAGGCTTATCTCCCCCAAGAGTCCACATCGACGGGGAGGTTTGGCACCTCGATGTCGGCTCATCGCATCCTGGGGCTGAAGTAGGTCCCAAGGGTTGGGCTGTTCGCCCATTAAAGCGGTACGCGAGCTGGGTTCAGAACGTCGTGAGACAGTTCGGTCCCTATCTGTCGCGGGCGTAGGAAATTTGAGAGGAGCTGTCCTTAGTACGAGAGGACCGGGATGGACGTACCGCTGGTGTACCAGTTGTCTCGCCAGAGGCACGGCTGGATAGCCAAGTACGGAAGGGATAAGCGCTGAAAGCATCTAAGCGTGAAGCCCCCCTCAAGATGAGATTTCCCAGTACGTAAGACCCCTTGTAGACGACGAGGTAGATAGGTTCGGGGTGGAAGCACGGCAACGTGTGGAGCTGACGAATACTAATCGGTCGAGGGCTTATCCAAAAAGCACATGAAGATGATCAGCGGCTTGGTTTCGATCCAGTTTTCAGGGCGCAAGCCGCCTTGAAAGTGAAAATGCGATGTTTCCTGGCAGAAACATCAATACGTTTGGTGATGATGGCGGAAGGGAACCACGCGTACCCATACCGAACACGACCGTTAAGCCTTCCAGCGTCGATGGTACTTGGACCGCAGGGTCCCGGGAGAGTAGAACGTCGCCAAGCGGGTATTGTTTGACACTTTAATACTCCACAACCATTAACATTCCCCGATAGCTCAGTTGGTAGAGCACTCGACTGTTAATCGAGTTGTCACAGGTTCGAGTCCTGTTCGGGGAGCCATTTTGGAGAGGTGTCCGAGTTGGCCGAAGGAGCACGATTGGAAATCGTGTAGGCGTCACAAGCGTCTCGAGGGTTCGAATCCCTCTCTCTCCGTAGTACATTATAGCAAGGCCCGTTGGTCAAGGGGTTAAGACACCTCCCTTTCACGGAGGTAACAGGGGTTCGAATCCCCTACGGGTCATCCCATGGAGGCTTAGCTCAGCTGGGAGAGCATCTGCCTTACAAGCAGAGGGTCGGCGGTTCGATCCCGTCAGCCTCCACCATAGATTACTTATACTGACGCGGGGTGGAGCAGCCCGGTAGCTCGTCGGGCTCATAACCCGAAGGCCGCAGGTTCAAATCCTGCCCCCGCAACCAATTTCGAAGCAAAGCATTCGAAAAAATATGTGGAGCCGTGGTGTAGAGGCCTAACATGCCTGCCTGTCACGCAGGAGACCGCGGGTTCGAATCCCGTCGGCTCCGCCATGATTTTCAACTAAATGAAGCACAATTTAAACATCGGAATAATACGGAGATGATTATCCGATTGTCCGACGTTTTTAATTTAAAGACTATGCCGTCGTAGCTCAGAGGCAGAGCAACGCACTCGTAATGCGTAGGTCGGAGGTTCGACTCCTCTCGACGGCACCATTACCCATTCGCCTGGTTCAATGATTACGGCGGTCGTGGCGAAGTGGCTAACGCATCGGATTGTGGCTCCGACATTCGAGGGTTCAATTCCCTTCGATCGCCCCATTATCTTATCAGCATTGGGGATTAGCCAAGCGGTAAGGCAACGGACTTTGACTCCGTCATGCCTAGGTTCGAATCCTAGATCCCCAGTTTTTTCAGATTACGATAAAGGGAGCCATTAGCTCAGTTGGTAGAGCACCTGACTTTTAATCAGGGTGTCGTAGGTTCGAGTCCTACATGGCTCACCATTGTTTCTAACGGAAACGCGGAAGTGGCTCAGGGGTAGAGCATCGCCTTGCCAAGGCGAGGGTCGCGGGTTCGAATCCCGTCTTCCGCTCCATTCATGAATCAGAGCGAGAACTCAAAGGGTTTGCCGAAGCGTAAGCTTCGTTAGGACCGCTTCACAGTCTTGGAGCGTAACGGAGAGTATCCCATCTCCTAGCGCATAGGAATATGGTGAAGAGGAACCTGACTGGTCTCGGTCGAATATAGTTAATGGAGTCTGGTTTGATATTTAGTAAGCGGAAGTGGCTCAGGGGTAGAGCATCGCCTTGCCAAGGCGAGGGTCGCGGGTTCGAATCCCGTCTTCCGCTCCATCATGAGTGAATTTAACTCATCATGCCGGTATGGCGGAATTGGCAGACGCGCGCGACTCAAAATCGTGAGGGAAACCGTGGGGGTTCAAGTCCCTCTACCGGCATTGAATAACGGGACGTAGCTCAGCTTGGTAGAGCACCTGGTTTGGGACCAGGGGGTCGCATGTTCGAATCGTGTCGTCCCGACCACTTTAAATTTAATGCGGGTGTAGTTCAATGGTAGAACTCCAGCCTTCCAAGCTGGTAGCGTGGGTTCGATTCCCATCACCCGCTCCATATCATGTTCCAGTAGCTCAGCTGGATAGAGCAACGGCCTTCTAAGCCGTCGGTCGGGGGTTCGAATCCCTCCTGGGACGTAAAACAGCCTCTCGCAAATGCGAGGGGTTGTTTTTTTTCTACGGCGGCATGAATAACATACATGTTATTTGAGCCATTGGTTTTCTAAATTTTTAAGATAATTTTGTGGATCGCGTTTAAACCGTTTGCGCATAACACTATCGCTCAACCGGTTATTCCATTTTTCTTTCTGTTTCTTGTAGCTTGTGTAGTCGACCATCCTTAAACGGGCGATTAGGTTTTCCTGTTTAAGTCCATCATCAACGAGCACAACCATCTCACCATTCCGTAAGATGTATTCGTTCCAGTTGCGTAGCCCGGTCATCCGACGGTGTCGTGTCTTCGTAGCTCGGAAGAAGCGTTCCAGATCGTTGTTCGTTCTTGGCACATGATAATGATCGTAGCAAGTGAAGAGTCCCTTCCAGAATCCCTTGCTGTAACTAAGGAGATTGTTAACCATTTCCAGATCATTCTCTTCGGTATAGGAAAGCCGAACCCAATCCAACAGCTTTGTCATTTCCCATTCAACTGTCTTGCTTGTCTTATCCATGCTGGGTTCAAGGATTTCTGCAATGTGACGGATTGGCTTCATCCAGCGAGCGACTTTCTCGTATTGTTGCTGAAGGGAATCGACTTTACTAAATATTCTGAAAACGTTTTGAAGTAGGGTGGCCCCCTTTTTTATCCAAGCATTTTTGAAGGGACGCTTGAATGGCTTGGGCCTGTTCATAGATACGCATACCGGGTAAATCTAATGGAGGATTTCCGTCTTCCAAGAGCAATGCACGTACGGCAGCAACGTAACCCTTCGCGATGCTTGCTTCTTGTGAATCCGACTGTTCGATTTTCCGCTCGACTTCACGAATGCCGCGCATGCTTTTCTTGAGCTCGGTCTTTAACTTTCGATCGACATCAACAACCGGTTTCGCGATGTCTTTTAAATAATGGTACTGGCAATATTGATAAGGCACATCGGGCAAAAGCGTCTCCATCGCTAGACGAATGGATTGCTGTCCATCACTAACAATACCGACGATCGGATAGCCTTGCTCGATGATCGGTTGGATGAGCGTTTGTAACTCGGCAGATGAACCACTTTTCATGTTTTTTGCTATTAAGACAGTACCGCTGAATACTTCACGAATTACATAAAGTGTCTCATTGCCTTTCTCTGGCTGGACGCCATCCATAGACAAGATAATACCGCCGTTTTGTTCTGTGACTTCAGCCAGCACTTTCTTCGTATGTTCAGTAAGACTAGCAGCAAGCAATGTTTGATACCGTTCATACAGATTTTGTGCGCTCCGTTCGGATGTCTGAACACCTCTCGCGTTCAATTCATCCGCAATCTCCTTGCGGGTCATATGCCGTTTGAAGCGAAGTTCACCAACTAGGCAAACAACGTCGAAGCCGTAAGGAGAATGCTTCATGCTTATTGCTTCTGCTTCCGCCGATTTGTAGTATACACCTGGCTTCGGGCAATCTGGATTTTCGCAATGGTAGGCCATGCTCCAAACGTGAACGACTTCTTTCAATGTGGCGATTTTCTTATTCCATGCTGTATGTGAACGACGTAATTTCTGTTGGCAGTGAGGACAATTCTTATGTTCAGGTCTAAAGTATATTCTCCGTTGTGGACGCAGACGGTTTTTGGAAAGCAATGCGGGTCAACTCCTTTGGAAATTTTGACCGTAATTACTTCGACAAACCGTTAGGAAGATCCTGTTAGTTATTCATGCCGCCGTAGTTTTTTTTGGTACGCCCAGCATGGGCGTCATCTTTAGGGTGAGAGTCCAGTCGGATGAGTTGCCCAAACACAATGAAATCCAAAGCCGCCGAGGGCTAACCCTGTAGACTCCAGTGGTCGCGGGCAGACAGATGACGTTCTTATCTGGGGAGGCCTGCGGAATACGCGAAAACAAGTTGTTGTTGCTAATCCTCTGAAAACCCGCGCCATTGCGGAAGCGCGTGTAAAGACAGATGCCCTTGATGCTCAAATTCTAGCTCAGTTGCTCGCGGCTGACTTTATTCCAGAGAGTTGGGTGCCTAATAAAGAAGAATACCTGACGGAAGTATTTAGAGAAGGTTACGCTGCCGGCAATGGAACAAATCGTTTTATGTTCATCACTGAAGTTATTGGATTTTGTCCAACAAGAAATGAACGCATTAGAAGCAGATTGGTTTGCAAGGGCCAAGAAAAAACCTAATGTACCCTTACTTATGGGTATACCGGGCATATCGGTGTTGAGTGCTTTAACCATCCTTGCAGAAATTGGGGATGTGACAAGATTTCTTTCTCCAAAGAAGCTAGCATGCTATGCCGGACTTGTGCCATCCGTTCATCAATCCGGAAAAACGCGTTATACGGGGAATATAACGAAAGAGGGACGAGCAACACTGCGATGGATTCTGGTACAATGCGTGCAGCGAGCCATTCAGAGCAAGGGGAAATTACGTGCTTTTTACTTAGGGTTGAAGGAGAAGAAAGGGCATAAGATTGCGATTGTAGCAACGGCTCGCAAGTTACTGCACATCATATGGGCTGTGTTGGTTAGGCAAGAGGAATATAGGGATCTGCGGAAGGACTTCCTGGAGAGAAAGCTTAAGAAGATGCAAAAGCAAGCCGCAGAGTACGATGCTTCCATGGATGAGCTATTCAGCATGATTGAAAATTTAGAGGAATTTTCAGATGAGCATTCCCTCATAATACATATTTTTTGAACAAGGGACTTGCATGTTTTCATAGGTGAGAGGACGGGGGTTAGCCGCCCCCTCCTACTCGATTATGCAGGGCTATCCCATAAGTCGGAACTTGGGGATAGCCCTATTTCGTAAAGGGGTTAGATCGCTCAGCCGAGTTGAATAATAGAAATAACTTGTCTGCTGCACGGGTGTGTAGTAAAATACGTTCTAGTTGAATTGTTAACCTAATATATAAAATGAGGTTAACAATAAAACGGTTTAAGTATAGAGGGATGACCTATGAGTAAAGGATTGTTCGTTACCGGTACGGATACGGATGTGGGGAAAACTTGGGTGACAAGTGCGCTTGCTGCTGCGATCAACCGCAGATTGCGAGGCGTAAAACAACAAACGCTGCGTCTTTGGAAACCTGTGCAGTCCGGAGTTCGAATGGGTGAAGCCCAAGCGGATAGTTATCGGCTTGTACAGGGCAGCGGCGTTGGACAGCAGGAGTCGGACACGGTGACGATAACGCTTGAAGCGCCGCTGGCTCCGTGGATGGCGGCGAAGCGGGAAGGGAAGACGATTGACTGGAAAGCTCTGGTTCAGGAAGGACACCGAAGGCTGCAAGCCGACGGTCCGCTTCTGATCGAAGGAGCCGGCGGACTGATCGTGCCTTTGACCGAACGGCATTTGGTTGCTGATTTGGCCGCAGCTTTGGGCCTGCCGGTGCTGATCATAGCCCGCCCTAAGCTGGGAACAGTGAACCATACGCTGCTGACCGTAGAGTATGCAAGGCAGAGAGGGCTGCAGGTGGCCGGCGTCATTATGAACGGCTATGAGGATGAACACGACCCAGGCCTGGCAGAAAACCGGCGCATGATTGAAACATTCGGTCAGGTTCGGGTATGGGGCATGCTGCCTTGGAACGGAGAAAGTCCGCAAACCGATGCAGGGTGGTCAGCTTGGCGTGAGCTTTGGGTGGAGACTGTAGAGCACCGGATCGACATGCAAGCGGTTATGGAATACTTTTAGCGGACAAAAATAGTTCATTCATGCGGGAGGACAATTCGGATGTTGACATTGCAGACCAATTGGAACGAGCTGGCGGATAAATCCATTCGCGGCGAATTGCTTACTTTGGAGGAAGGGTTGTCGGTGCTTGAAGCCGATGATGACGAAGTCCTTGCCCTTATGCAGGCGGCGTTTAAAGTGAGAAAGCATTATTACGGGAAAAAAGTGAAGCTGAATCTGATCATCAACGCCAAAAGCGGGCTTTGCCCGGAGGACTGCGGCTACTGCTCGCAATCGATCGTATCGAAGGCGGCGATTCAAAAATATCCGCTGTTGGAGAAGGAAACGCTGGTAGACGGCGCCCGCAAAGCGATGGAGCTCAAGGTTGGGACGTACTGTATCGTGGCCAGCGGCCGCGGTCCGACGAATAAAGAGCTGGATCAGGTTGTAGAGGCCGTGAAAGAAATTAAGTCGACGATGCCGATGAAAATTTGCGCTTGCCTTGGGATTTTGAGCGAGGCACAGGCCGTTAAGCTGAAAGAAGCCGGGGTAGACAGGTATAATCATAATTTGAATACGAGCAAGCAAAATTTCTCCAACATAACAACTACTCATACATATGACGACCGGGTAGATACGGTGGAAAAAGCAAAAGCGGCAGGTATGTCTCCTTGTTCGGGCTGTATTATCGGCATGGGTGAGACGAATGAGGAAATTGTAGAGATGGCCTATGCTTTACGGGAGTTGGATGCGGATTCGATCCCGGTCAATTTCCTGAATTCGATCCCGGGAACGCCGCTGGAAAACAACCGTGAGCTGAATCCGCGCAAATGCTTGAAGGTCCTTGCTTTGATGAGGTTCATTTGCCCGACCAAAGAGATTCGGATAGCAGGAGGGCGCGAAGTGAATCTGAGGTCGCTGCAGGCGCTGGGACTATATGCGGCGAATTCCGTGTTTGTCGGCGATTATTTGACTACGGAAGGCCAAGAGGCGACGGCTGACCACAAGATGATTGAGGACCTTGGGTTCGAGATCGAGCTGTGCGCTCTGTAAGGTGGCGTTTGGAAATGAGGAAATCGGCTTGGCAGTGGATGCATACGGAACTGGAATCGCTGAAGGAGCGGGCCCAGTTCCGTTCTTTAGTGGACTCGGAGCCGCAGGGACAAGGCTGGCTGCTGCGGGACGGACGGAGGATGCTCAATCTGGCCTCGAACGATTATTTGGGGCTGCAGCAGCGGAGCGGAATCGCTGATGCATGGATGGGAGCTGCCGCTTCGCGGTTGATTGTCGGCAATAACCCGGTGTATCGACGGTTTGAAGAGGAATTTGCCCGGTTTAAAGGCACGGAAAGCTGCCTGCTGTTCAGCAGCGGATACATGGCCAATGTCGGCGTCATCCCGTCTTTAATGGGACGCCACGACGTCGTGTTCAGCGATCGGCTGAATCACGCAAGCATTGTCGACGGCATTGTGCTTAGCCGCGCGGAGCATGTCCGGTACCGCCATCGGGATTTGGATCATTTGGAAACACTGCTCCGCAAAGCGGATACCGGCAGCAAAAAATTGATCGTTACTGATTCGATCTTCAGTATGGACGGAAGCATAGCCCCTTTACGTGAACTGGTGGAGCTCAAGGACCGCTATGGAGCGATGCTGATGGTCGACGAAGCGCACAGCGGCGGGCTGTATGGAGAGCAGGGGCAAGGACTGGTACATGAGCTTGGGTTAACCGAACGGGTCGAAATCCAAATGGGCACGTTCAGCAAAGCCTACGGCGGATATGGTGCCTATATTGCGGGGGATGAGGTACTTAAGCAGTATCTTGTCAACAAGGCGCGCAGCTTCATTTATACGACGGCGCTGCCGCCTGCTGTCATCGAGTCCGTGAGGCTTAACTGGCTTCAGGCCCGGAAAGAGGAGTGGCGGCGCAAGGAGCTTTCGCGAAAGGCCGTCTGGTTCCGCGAGGCGCTGCGGCAGCGCGGATTCGATACGGGCGAAAGCGAGAGCCATATTGTGCCGCTGCTGTTGGGAAGCAATGAGCGGACGGTGCGATTTAGCGAGAAGCTGCAGCAGGCAGGAATCGCCGCTGTAGCGATTCGTCCCCCGACCGTGCCGGAGGGAACGGCTAGAATACGTTTTACGCTGATGGCTACCCACCGGGACGAGGATTTGCAATGGGCGGTCGAGCAAATTGACAGGGCAGGACGCGAATTAGCTTAGGCTCGAGCCTATTTTTGGTATGGAAGTCGGTGAGAGAGATGGTAGACGTAACAAGACGCATCTTATGGATTCACGGCTGGGGAATGTCACCATGGATATGGGAGTCGTCCGTTCGCGAGCAATGGACAGGCCAAGGGATCGGGCATCATTTTTTTTCATATGCGGACTGCCATTCGATCGAAGCGTTCTATGAAGCCTTCGACCGGGTGCTTCGGGAAGTAAAGCCCGAAACGGTCGTCGGCTGGTCTATGGGCGGTATGCTGGCTGTAGACAGGCTGGCGCAATTGGCCGGCGAGATGGGAACGGCATTCGGGTCGTTAGGGATCAAGCGGCTTGTTGTGATTGGTTCGACGCTCTGTTTTGTCAGTGCCGACCGGAAGCAGGGCTGGCCGAGGCGGATTGTAGAGCGAATGCTCGGCAAGCTGGAAACGGATCGGGAGCATGTGCTGCAGCAGTTTGCGGATTCGATGGTATCTGCGAATGAGCGGGCCGAAGGGAAGATCGTGGCAGCCTGTGAACCGGATTTCTCTTTGGAAGGCCTGAAGGCCGGGCTGCAGTATTTAATCGAAACCGATGTGACCGAAGCCTGGTCCAAGACCCTGGTTCCCGTCTTCACTTCGGCAGGAGGCCGGATTCTGTGGATTCATGGGAGCGGTGATGCGATCTGCCCGGTTGGGGCGATGCCGGATGAAACGGAAGGGGTGCGGAGCGTGGTTCTCGAGGATACGGGGCATGTTCCGTTCTTGACGAGACAGGCTGCTTTTTACGAACATCTGAGGGGTTTTCTTGATGACGACAAGGATCGATAAGAGCAAGGTACGGCGGCATTTTGACCGGCACGCCGGAAGCTATGATCAATACGCGGTTGTGCAGCGGACGATGGCGGATCGTCTGCTGCAGCTGGTTTTGAAGCGGAAAGCGCCGAAGAATGTAAGCCGCATTATCGAAATCGGCTGCGGTACGGGACTGCTTACCGGCAAGCTGCTTGAGGCTTATCCGGAAGCGAGTGTGTTGGCCATCGATTTATCCCCGCAAATGGCAGAGCGCACGCGGCAGCGCTATGGGGATATGGCCGCCGGACGTCTGGAGACGTTTGTCGGTGATGCGGAGCCGCCGGGAAACGATGACGAGAAATGGGCGCTGACGGAGTACGGACAAGCCGATGTGATCATATCGAGCGCAACGTTTCAATGGTTTGACGAGCCGGGACGAACCATGAAGGCTTGGCTTGGGCGGCTCAAGCCGGACGGTCTGCTCGCGTTTGCCACGTTCGGGCCGCAAACCTTTGTAGAGCTGCATGAAGCTTTTAGAGCCGCGGAGCGCGAGCTGGGGCTTTCGAAGATGTCTCATGGACAAGACTTTTTAAGTCTGGCGGAGTGGGAGCGATTATTGGTCCAGAGTTCCGGCGGGCTGAAGCAAAGTTTTGCTTTTACCGGCCTGGAGGATATGGATGTGCAGACGTTCGCGGATGTCAGGAGCTTCTTGTACAGTGTGAAGCGGGTAGGCGCAGGCAACGCCAATTCGGATTCCAGGGAGACACAACGTGCGGGACGGCGTCTTTTTGCGGAAATGGAGAAAAAGTATACGGAACGGTTTGCAGTGAACAACGGAGGGATTCGTGCGACATACCATCTGCTTTACGGCCTTTTCGGCGCCGAATAATCCAGCGTCGGGAAGGCTTCTTTTTGTACCACAGTATAGCGATTTGCCGATGATTGCCTTATAATAAATAGGTCAGGTCAACCCGCTGATCGTTAAAACCGAAAGCGCTTAAAACGTTTGAATGGGGTGTAAAGATGAATCTGTTTGATTTAACCGGAAAAGTGGCTATTGTTACCGGTGGTGCGGTCGGTTTGGGCGGAGGTATTTCCTTAGGGCTGGCCCATGCGGGAGCCGATGTCGTGATCGTCACCAGCAACGACCGCTCGCGCAAGGTTGAGCAGCAAATCCAGGCTATGGGGCGGGAAGCGCATACGATTGTAGCCAATCTGATGGATGAAAGCGTGCTCAAAAGCGTTGTGGACGAGACACTGTCCGTTTTCGGTAAAATCGACATTTTGGTCAACAACTCGGGCATTATTCGCCGTACGCCGGCCGCAGATCATTCCGCTCAAGACTGGCATGATGTGTTGAATTTGAATTTGAATGCGGTCTTTTTCCTGTCGCAGCTTGTTGGCCTCGAAATGATTAAGCAGGGATCGGGTAAAATCATCAATATCGCTTCCATGCTTTCTTTTCAAGGCGGGATTCATGTTCCGGGATATACGGCTTCCAAGCATGCCGTCGCAGGCATTACGAAAGCGCTTGCCAATGAGTGGGCAAAATATGGCATTCAAGTAAACGCTATCGCTCCGGGGTATATGTCTACGGACAATACGGCTCCGCTTCGTGCGGATGAGGAGCGCAACGCGCAAATTTTGGGACGTATTCCGGCGGCGCGCTGGGGTACGCCGGAAGACCTGCAAGGCCCTGTGGTTTTCTTGGCCTCGCAGGCTTCCGATTATATGAGTGGTCATGTGTTATGCGTAGACGGAGGGTGGATGACGAGATAATGGCGACGAACAGACAAACAGGAGCTTGGCAGATGTTTCAACCTGAAGTCATCACTTTTGGAGAGTCGATGGCGCTGATGATTCCGGAGAACCCCAAAGGAATCGAATATGCCCAGCATTTTCAGGGGATGTTTGGCGGGGCGGAGGGAAATCTGGCGATCGGCATCTCCCGGTTAGGTCACCGTGCCGGGTGGTTCAGCCGTCTGGGGAAGGACCCGTTCGGACGAATGATCCTGAAGAGAATCCGCGGTGAAGGCGTAGACGTCTCTCGTGTGGAGCTGACTCCGGAAGCGCCAACCGGATTGATGCTGCGTGAAGACGTATCAGGAAAGCCGTCGGTGTACTATTACCGCAAAGGCTCGGCGGCCAGTACTTTGGGGCCGGAGCACCTGGACGAGGAATACATCAAGCAGGCGAAGTATTTACATGTTACGGGGATTACGGCGGCACTCAGCTCAAGCTGCCGCGAAGCCGTCAAGGAAGCGATCCGGATTGCCCGCAGGCATGAGGTTAAGGTATGTTTTGACCCGAACCTTAGGCTGAAGCTCTGGTCGCTTGATGAGGCGCGCGAGGTGCTGTTGGAGCTCGCGAAGGATGCGGATTATTTCCTGCCGGGATTGGACGAGCTGAAGCTGCTTTACGAAACGGAGAGCTTTGACGAAATCGTCGCTCATCTGAGCAAGCTCAGGGCGGTTTCGATCGTCAAAGGCGGCAATAACGAAACGCTCATCGTCGAGCAAGGACAAGTCAGTTCGGTGCCGTATTTCAAAGCCGAGCGTGTAGTTGACACGGTGGGAGCGGGAGACGGCTTTTGTGCCGGCTTTATCGTCGGTTTGCTTAAAAACTACAGCTTGACGGAAGCGGTACGTCTCGGCAATCTCATCGGCTGTATGATCGTGCAGGTGGAAGGCGACTGGGAAGGAGCTCCGACATGGGAGCAGGTTGAAGCATTCTTGAATAATGAAAAGCATGTGGAGCGGTAGAAAGAAAGGGATGAGAGGGCAGGATGAAGAAAATTCAGCTGATGCAGCAGTTAGTGAATGAAGGCGTTGTCGCAGTGCTTCGCGGAGATACGCCTGATGAAGTGGTAGAGATGGCGGAGCAGGCCATTGCAGGCGGTATTAAGGTCATTGAGGTGACAATGACCGTACCGTTCGCATTACAAGCGATTGAGAAGCTTGCGAAGAAGTATTCCAGTACGGCGCAGGATCCGGGTAAATACGCAATTATCGGCGTAGGTACGGTGCTAGACCCGGAAACCGCGCGAGCGGCTATTCTGAGCGGCTCCGAATTCGTCGTAGGGCCGTCGCTGAATCCGGATACGGTCACGCTGTGCAACCGTTACCGGGTGCCTGTCATGCCTGGAGTGATGACGATCCAGGAGATTCAGCGGGCGCTGGAGCTGGGAGTTGACGTGGTGAAGCTGTTCCCGGGCAATCTGTATTCGCCTGCGATGATCAAAGCAATCAAAGGACCGCTGCCGCAGGCAAACGTGATGCCGACGGGGGGCGTGTCTCTTGGCAATCTGGGCGAATGGATCAAAGCCGGCGCCGTAGCGGTCGGTATCGGCTCCGACTTGACTACGGATGCCGTGAAAACAGGAGACTACAGTCTGGTGGCTAAAAAAGCGGCACAGTATATCGAAGCTTACCGCGCGGCCAAAGGTTGAGCTAAAAACAAAGCAGGCCCTTCTCTTTCCATGCTCCGGCATGAAAGAGAAGGGCCTGCTTTGCTTAAGATATAGCTTACATGAAGTGAGGGTCCAGACAAGGACATAGGCTGCGGTTGAAAAAGTTTATTTACTTAATGTGATAAGGTTTTAGCGAGGTTAACGATTTTCTTGCTCCAAAATGAACCTCGATAAAACAAATCCCCCAGAGCTGACAGCCCTGGGGGGATGACTACATTATTCCGTTGCTACCGATTGATCGGCTTGCAGACCTACCGGTGCGATGCGTACGAAGTTTGCCTGCAAATTATTCAGCAGGTCTTCAATTTTAGCCGCGGCTTCCGGTTGGCCGGAAGAAGCAAGCGCATCGCGGTATGCGCCGAGCAGTTCATTCAGATCCTTGATGCTTTGTGGACCGACTGCTTCGATTTTTACCTTCGCGCCTTTGGCTATGCGGCGTTCGATCGCTGCTTGATCCAGTCCCATCTCAGGAACAAGACGCTGGTAGATCACGCCTCCGGTCATCCCGGCGCAGATCCATGGACCCGGGTCGCCTAGAACGACGGCGCGTCCGTTGGTCATATACTCGAACGCGAAGCCTTTGAGGTTCGCACGGGCTGCCAGACCGCCCAGCTCATCCCGAAGCGGGGAAGTGATCTCGCCGCCGAACACGACATCTGCGCCCGAGAAACGGATACATGCGCGAGTATCGGCATTGCCTTGGATCAGGAACAAGCCTTTTTGAGCGCCGTAGCCGAAAGATTTACCTACGGAGCCGTTAATGAATTGCTTGTGCTTGCTAGGTGCTTTCAGGATAGAGACCTTACCGCCGAGCGACATTTTGCCGACGCCGTCTTCCGCACCGCCGTGAACCGTAATTTCCACGCCGCGGGCGTTAAAGGCAGCGAGTCCGTTGCCCGGTACGGAACCGTCGGTCATCGTAATGTTGACCGGAGGAAGCTCGTCGTAGCTGCCGTCGAAACGGTCTCTTACCCGATGGCTGGCATAGCGGCTGCCCAAGATACGGGATTCCGCGTCTACTTTGCTCCACGTGCGCTCTACCGGAGCTGCGAAGGATACGGCATCCGGGAAGAATTCCTGGCCTTCCGCGCCAGCTGCAATACGGATATCCGAGGATACCGCGGCGGCAACTTCACGCTCGGCATCTTTGGCCGCAGCGAAGGAAATCGGAGCCGGACGAAGCAGATCGGAAAGGTCGATGCTCTCCAGATGGCTCGTTTGCTGCAGCAGGTCGGAACGTCCTACGAGCTCTTGCGCATTCTTGAAGCCCAATTGAGCGACGATCTCGCGAATCTCTTCACCGATACCGCTGAACAAGCGGACAAGCGATTCAACAGCCGTATCGTATACGCGAGGTACGAAGCGGCGCAAACCTTTCTCTTCAGCTTCTTCCATCGAATCGATTTGCGTTGCGATACCTACGTGGCAAGTATCCAAGTGGCATCCGCGACAGGTCGTACAACCGATCGCTTGCATAGCGATGGAACCGAAGCCGACACGGTTGGCGCCGAGCATAAACATTTTGACGACGTCCGCACCTGATTTCATTCCGCCGTCGGACCAAAGCTCAACCTTATGACGCAGACCGGCGTCGATCAAGGCGAGGTGAGCAAGCTTCGTACCGATTTCCGTCGGAAGTCCCACATGCGTGATGGAGTGGATCCGTGCCGCTCCTGTACCGCCGTCAAAGCCGGAAAGCGTGATAACGTCCGCGCCTGCTTTGGCAACGCCGACAGCAATCGTGCCGATACCCGGCACAACCGGAATTTTAACGATGATTTTCGCTTTGCGTCCGCTTGCTTCCTTCAGCTCGGAAATAATTTGCGCCAAGTCCTCAATCGAATAAATATCATGGTTATTGGATGGCGAAATCAAATCGGAACCAACGGTAGCATTCCGTGCGGCCGCGATTTTAGCCGTAACCTTCGAACCCGGCAAATGGCCGCCCTCGCCCGGCTTAGCGCCTTGGCCGATTTTGATCTCAAGGAACGCTACGGCGTTGGCCAGTTCTACGTTCACGCCGAAACGTCCGGACGCCACTTGCGCGCCGCGGGTCCGCTTATAGCGGCCCAGCATGTCTTTGATCTCGCCGCCTTCGCCGTTCATGGTTACCATATTCAGTCGCTCGCCGGCTTCCGCATAAGCGCGGAATGCCGTTTCGTTCTGCGAACCGAAGGACATGGAAGAAATGAGCATAGGCAGATCGTGATCGCCGATACCGATATTCACTTGTGACGGGTCCAGCGGTTTACGGCCTTCAGCGTAAGCTTTCTCAAAGTTGAAGTCGGCAACGTGACGGATGGAAATCGGATTTTTCTTTTCCTCTTCGCGCAGCTTGTCGCGGTAATCCGAATAAGGTGCCGCACCGGAAGCCGCATCGCCGAGGGCTTTCCACATCCGTTGGAAGAACCGGAAGTTCCGCGCCGCTTTGGCCTTTGGATTGGTAAAGTCGTTGTAACGGGCTTCCGCATCCGCTTCAAGCTCGGCAAAACCGGTGCCCGCGTTGTCGCTGCCCAGGTAATTGACGATATCGAGCACTTCAGCCAGCTCCGGCTTCAATCCAATGGACGAGAAGAAGCGGGTGTAGCCGCGAAGCTCGTGCGTACCGATGGTGGAGATGACTTTCTCCAAGCCTTTCATCAAGGCGGTGAACACTTTGCGTGCCGCAAGTGCGCCGTCTTTGGACGATGCCGTTGCAAACAAGAGGTAAGGAGACAGCACATCCGCACCCAAACCACAGGCTACTGCGATATCGTGCAGGTTGCGGATCGAAGCGCTGCGCAAAACGAGCGTTGTTTGGCGGCGCAGGTTATCGCCGTGTCCGAGTTTCTCGGCTCTCAAGGCAATATCGACCTTGGATACCGCAAGATGCGGATCCATCCACAGGCGGTCGTTCTGATGCGCCTCACTGTCATCCAGAATCAGCAGCATGGCTCCGTTACGGACCGCTTGGACCGCGTCGGCAGCCAGCTTCTCCAGCGCTTCTTTAAGCGAGGTTCCGCGGGCAAACGTTGTGGAAAGCGTTGCGACGGCATCACCGTTATGAGCGCCGAACAGAGCTACGAGCTGTTCGAAGCTTGGCTGGTTCAGCTCCGTTAAAGAGTCAATGCCGTTGCTGCCTTCAAGCACAACCGGATAAAGCAATTCGATGCGAAGACGGTCATCCGGCTGGCCGTACAGGCTGGGGCGCGGACCTACTACGACACGGGTGGAGA
This sequence comes from Paenibacillus sp. JMULE4, assembly GCF_013337105.1. Classification (NCBI taxonomy): domain Bacteria; kingdom Bacillati; phylum Bacillota; class Bacilli; order Caryophanales; family Paenibacillaceae; genus Paenibacillus; species Paenibacillus sp. JMULE4. Next base: position 59,384 of record NZ_SGWF01000020.1, on the reverse strand, counting down.
AGTGCTCCATTTCACGGTCGCGGTCGATCGCCGGATTCGTAACGACGGCTACGCTTTCTTTAATGAAGTCCGGAATGTTCACACGTTCCGGGTTCAGAGCGGCATGCGGGCTGTCATGACCGAGGGAACGGATCGGCTCCGCACCGGTCTGTGCCGTGGATTCGATCATCTGGATACCGTCGCGATCCCAGCCAAAAGAGCTGTAGAGCGCGTCTGTCGGCGTAATATCTGCCGAAGGAGCGGCTTCTACCGGCGGCAATTCATTATGCAGGTGCTTGCGCAGTCCTTCGAAGCCGATACGGGCTTGAGCGCGGCTCAGCACAATATTTTGTACCTGATGATACGGAATGACCTGCACATGCTCTCCCGGTGTCAGGATGACCCCGATTTTTTCGCCCGGAGCGATCGGCTTGGGATCGGCTACCATCTCGCCTACCGTGATCACGCCTTGTTCGGAGGAGAAATAAAGGGATGTTTCGCTTTCTACCATCCAGACTGGACGAAGACCAAGGGCATCTACGCTGAAAATACATTCATTGCCGTAGCGGGATACGATCCCGGCCGGGCCTTGCGCGTAATGGCCCCAAGTTTGGCGGTAATAGACATAGAGATCCTGGAGCTCCGGACGGTACAGCTTCATTTCGTTGAGAATCGGCGGGAATACGACTTCCATCGCCTCAAACAGGCTGAGCCCGAAGCGGTGGATGAACGTTTCGATCGTCCGGTTCATATCCTGAGAGTCACTGCCGCCGTCTACGAGCGGTACGCCGACCATATCGGCTTCCAGACGCAATTTCTTGACTGTATTGATCTCGCCGTTGTGGCCGAGCAATGAGAACGGTTGGACGCGGAAAAAGCTTGATTGTGTATTGGTGGAGTAGCGGTTGTGACCAATGGTCACTTGTGCCGCAAACAGAGGGTCGCGAGTATCGTTAAAATATTTAGGCAGAATGCTTGCTGCGCCCATAACCTTGTAAGCTGCGGTTACATTGCTCAGCGTAGCCACATGCACGTTGTATTTGGACTCAATGGCGACATGAAGCTCGAACAAGTGATCGGCTACTTTCACTTCCTGCTTCTCGCACAGCGCTGCGATTTGCCAGAAGGTCGGCTCGTCATTGCGGCCGTTAGGACCAAGCACGCTGCTGTCGACCTCGTTTTCTTGTTCGAGAAGAATGTTGACCTGGAACTGGGAAAACAATTCCCGAATGCCCTTTTGCATCTCGGCAACCGAAATGTCCAGCTTGCGGGGAACAAAAATATGGGCTATGGAAAAGCGCTCATCGTAAGCGAGCTTGCCGTCCAGTCCGGCCTCCGTCAGTTTTTTCTCCCACAGTGCCCTGGGGATATCCGTCAAAATACCGCAGCCGTCCCCTTCGCCGTTAATAAAACCTGAACGATGCTCCATTTTAACAAGGGCATCGATCGTTTTTTGGATGTTGTCGCGGGAAGGAAACCCATCTTTCTCTACAATACAAATGATGCCGCAGCTATCATGTTCGGTGGCCAACAGATTCTGAAAGCGGCCTTCATTACGCATAACTTCGTTCATTCTCGTGGTCAGCAGGCTGACCGTCACCTCCCTGGTAGTTAAAAGTCGGTTCGTACTGAGATCAAGGCTTTGTTCATGTCGCTGCAAGAAGAGATAACAAAGCCAACGTGAGAACGCATTGAATAAAAATTCATTTATTCTGCATAATCGATTGCGCCGGCGGGTTCTCGTTTCTCTTGAAGATATGCATAACTGGGCAATAATAAAAAAATAAATGTGCCCACGTTAATGTAATGAGCGCATATCTTCATAGCTATCATGACTAAAACCTTACATTTAGCCGATAGTATTTGATTTCAAAAGTATTTATAGAATAACATGAAATTGTTTTTGAGACAATAGAACATTCAGGCTGTTAACCAATTGTAAGCGCTATCTATTTTGCATAACTGGTGAATAAAGGAAGTTTTAAGGCGTGGTTACGGGAATAATAAAAAACGAACGAACTATTACCGGATTCCGATAATAGTTCGTGATTCGGGTGATAAAGGGAATTTATTGTCATATGTCCATCGTTTAATCCATTCGCGCAAAAGCGCGTTCTGCCGCCTCGACAGTATATGCAATATCGGCTTGGGTATGTGCGGTCGTCAAGAACCATGCTTCAAATTTGGATGGGGCCAGGCAGATGCCTTCTTCCAGCATGTATCGGAAAAACTGGGCGAATCTCTCGCTGTCCGTATCCTGCGCCTGCTCGTAATCCGTTACAGGGTGGCTGCAGAAGTGCGTCGATAAAGCGCCGCAAATGCGATTGACGGTCAGCGCGATGCCGTGCTTGCCGGCGGCGGCCGTCAGGCCGGCCTCAAGCTCAGCGCCGAGCTTGTCCAGCCGGGCATAGACGCCCGGCTCCTGCAGCGCCTGCAGGCATGCGATGCCTGCGGAGATCGACGCAGGGTTACCCGCCATGGTGCCGGCTTGGTAAGCCGGTCCCAAGGGAGCCACCTGCGACATGATCTCTTGACGGCCTCCGTAGGCTCCGATCGGCAGACCGCCGCCGATGATTTTGCCCAGAGCCGTCAGGTCGGGTTCGATGGCCGCGAAATCCGTTCCCGCAGGCAGGCCGTCAAAGGTTTGCGCCGATCCGTAATGGAACCGGAACGCCGTAATCACCTCGTCATAGATGACGAGGGAGCCGTTGCGGCGTGCGGCGGCGCACAGCCCCTCCAGGAAGCCGGGCTTGGGCATGACCATGCCGAAGTTGCCGACGATGGGCTCGACCATGACCGCGGCTACGTCCTCGCCCCAGCGGGCAAGTGCTTCGTCAAGCGCCGCAAGATTATTGTATGGCACGGTAATCACTTCGTGCGCGATGCTGACCGGGATGCCGGCGCTGTCCGGAATCCCGAGCGTGGAGGGACCGGAGCCCGCAGCAACAAGCACCAAATCCGAGTGGCCGTGATAGCATCCGGCGAATTTGATGATCTTGTTGCGGCCTGTATAAGCGCGGGCCACACGAATCGTTGTCATGACGGCCTCTGTGCCCGAATTGACAAAGCGCACCTTGTCCATCGACGGTATGGCCGCCTTGAGCATGCGGGCGAACTCGATTTCGAGCTCCGTAGGCGTACCATAGAGTGTTCCGTTCTCTGCCGCACGGCAGATGGCCTCGGTAACCAGAGGGTGAGCGTGGCCAAGGATAATCGGGCCGTATGCAGCCAGATAATCAATGTACCGGTTGCCGTCCTCGTCCCAAAAGTATGCTCCCTTGCCGCGTTTCATAAAGACAGGCGCCCCGCCGCCGACCGCTTTAAAAGAACGCGAAGGGCTGTTCACCCCGCCCACAATATGCTCCAGCGCTTCCTTATATAAGCTCTCGGAGCGCGATCTTGATTTGCTTAAGCCAGATGGATGAGTCATCTTGGTCATTCCTCTCTATTATCGGTGTTCATATTTAAATGCAGCAATGCTTACAAAAAAAGAGGAAGCCGCAGCTTCCCGTTGATCGAAACGCGCTATTCTTTTTTGGTCATGCTGCCTTTGTCCCTGCCAAGGGCTTCATGGGTCTGGGTCACAGGCTTTTCTTCAGGAGCGTATGGATCGCGGCCTTCGAACAGTGACTTCATATAAGAATGCAGCTTGTTCCGGTCTACACTCAGCACGGCCGCTCCGCCAACCCGCCTCTCCACCAGCAGCTCTGCAGGGGGAATCTGCTTGGTGACCATTCCCTCCGCCTTGGCTTCATAAGCCAGAGCTCCCAGCTTCAGCATATCGGTAGTAGTCAGGTTGGTTTCAATGTACGGGTCAATGCTGTTTAAGATTTTGGGCAGCCGGATCAGGGAGCCGGTCGTCTGCATCTTCTCCGCTACCGCTTTAAGAAATTTGCGCTGCCGTTCTGTGCGGGCGTAATCGCTCAACGCGTCGTGGCGGAATCGCACGTACTGCAGAGCTTGTTCTCCGTTAAGATGCTGAAATCCTTTTTTCAGGTTGATATCATACTGGTGATTGTCCGCGGAATCCCTGTAACGCATGTCTTTTTCCACGTCGATCTCAATGCCGCCGATGGCGTCCACAAGCGCGATAAAACCTTCGAAATCGGTCATGACGTAATACTGAATCGGAATCCCGAGCAGGTCGCTGGCTGTTTTCATGGACAAATTCGGTCCACCGATCGCATACGCCGCGTTAATACGGTCGTTTCCTACTCCCGGAATCTTCACATAAGTATCACGCAAAATAGAGAATAAATGCATTTTTTTCGTCATAGGGTCGATAGAAGCGATCATGATGGAATCGGAACGCCCCACCCCGTTGTTGCCGCCGCGGGAATCCCCTCCGAGAATAAGGATATTGACCCGTTCTTTGCCCTCCCATTTGGGAGGAGCGTTATTGTCGGTCAATCCGACTTGTTTAGGCAAAAGCCCTCCAAATTTTGTCGAATCCGATTTTTGAATATTGTTCGCGAAATTTAAAAAGGCATATGTATAATAGCCAATGCCTGCGAGCAGAAGAAGCAAAGCGATAATGAATATTCTTTTGACCGCACGTGCCATGGAAATCAAATCCTTTCCTGTGGGTTCGTCGCTTTTCCAAACCGGACCGTTCGTGTATCATATCGTGTATAGGATTAGACAATACAGCTGAATCATGCGCAATTAGGGCAGGAAACTATTACAATTCATTATAAAAGGTTTCGAGCCATCCCTGCAAGCTTCGGCATTTTTTGACAGGAGGAATGATGTGCCATGCGTTGGGCCATCGATGTTCATGAGCTCCGCAAGGAGTTTAAGGTGCAAAAGAACCGCGAAGGCTTAAAAGGAGCGATTCGCGATTTATTTAACAGGGAATACCATCAGGTCAGGGCTGTCAAGGATATCAGCTTTCAAATCCCCCAAGGGGAAATTTGCGGCTATATCGGGGAGAACGGGGCTGGTAAATCGACCACGATCAAGATGCTTACCGGTATTCTTGTTCCGACCTCGGGCGACATTCGGGTGAACGGCTACATTCCTTATAAGGAACGAGAAAAGTTTGTTCGCGGTATCGGAGTCGTGTTCGGCCAACGCAGCCAGCTTTGGTGGGACATCGGCGTGATTGAGTCGTTCGAGCTGCTTAAGAAGGTGTATCGTGTCTCAGACAGCGACTACCGGGCCAGGCTGGATGAACTGGTAGACCGGCTGAAGCTCGGTGAACTGCTGAACCGGCCGGTACGCAAGCTAAGCCTCGGGCAGCGGATGCGCTGCGAGCTGGCGGCGTCGTTGATTCATAATCCGCAAATCCTGTTTCTGGACGAGCCGACCATTGGACTGGATATTGTGGTGAAAACCGAAATTCGCGAATTTTTGAAGTCGCTGAACAAGCGGTACGGCACGACGATTCTGCTGACCACCCATGATCTTCAGGATATTGAAGCGCTTTGCTCAAGGGTCATTATGCTGGATGACGGGAGGATTATCTATGACGGCGGCCTGGAAGAGCTGAAGGAGCGCTGGGGCAAAGGCAAGGAAGTCATCCTGCGGTTCGCCGAGCCGGTGGCGCTGGAGCGCTTGAAGGCATTGACCCGCGGCCTGGAAGTGAATTGGTCGCTGGATAACGAGCTGACGGCCAGAGTATGGATCCCGCAGCAGCTGACCGGCGTCTCGGACGTATTGGCCCGCGTCGTCGGTGCTATGAATATCGAAGATATCAAGATTGTCGAAACGAACACCGACGACATCGTGCGTGAAATTTACAAAACGGGTTCAAGCGACGTCAAACGGCAGGCTCAGGACGAGCCGGATGAACGGGAAGTGACCCTTCATGTATAGCGCTTATTTGGATATCATCCGCATCCGTTTTCTTATGATGCTTGCCTACCGGGTCAATTATTACAGCGGAATTATTATTTATGCCATTAATATTGGCGCCTACTACTTTTTATGGAAGGCGATTTACGGATCGAAGGAGCTGCTGGGCGGGATGACCGTCACCCAGATGACCACTTATGTGGCCGTTTCCTGGATGGCGCGGGCGTTTTATTTTAATAACCTGGATCGGGAAATCGCCAATGAAATCAAAGACGGCAGCGTAGCCATTCAGTTTATCCGTCCTTACAATTATATTATTGTCAAAATGATGCAGGGTCTCGGTGAAGGCTTGTTTCGCCTGCTGCTGTTTTCTGTTCCGGGCATGGTGCTCGTTTCCTTGCTGTTTCCCGTCAGCCTGCCGACCGACCCGCAGGTTTGGCTTGTTTTTTTGATCATGCTGTTTTTCAGCTTTTTGATCAATTCCCAAATCAATATCATTACCGGCTTGTGCGCGTTTTTTCTTGAAAATAATGAAGGCCTGATGCGCATGAAACGGGTGGCCGTCGACTTGTTCTCCGGCCTGGTGGTGCCGATCTCGTTCTTCCCCGGGTGGGCGGAAGGAGTGATGAAGCTGCTTCCGTTCCCGGCCATCACTTATTTGCCCGGTTCCGTCTTTACAGGAAAGGTGACCGGCAGTGCGGTATACGGCGTGTTCGCCACACAGATCCTGTGGTTCCTGCTGCTCATCCTTCCGCTGCTAATACTCTGGCGCAGCGCGCGGTCGCGCCTGTTCGTGCAGGGGGGATGAGTGCCATATGTTCTATGCAGGACTGCTGATCAATTATTTTAAAAACTACATGAAAACCCGGCTGACCTACCGTTCCGATTTCTGGATGGAGGTCGTATCCGATCTGTTGTTTAACGGATTGAATCTCTTCTTCATTTTGGTCGTGTTTCAGCATACGGCTGCGATCGGCGAATGGAACCAGCAGCAAATTTTATTTATCTACGGTTATTTTATGGTGCCCTATGGCCTGTTTATTACCTTTTTCAACCTATGGGGCTTCAGCGAACGGTATATTGTCAAAGGGGAAATGGACCGGATTTTGACGCGGCCGGCACACAATCTGGTGCAGCTGATGCTGGAAAATATGGATCCGTCGTCTTTGTTCAACGCATTTGTCGGGTTGATCATCATGGGCTACTCCTGGAGCCGGCTCGATCTTGGACTGATGTGGTATGATCCGTTCGTATTTATCCTGTTGGTTGCAGGTTCGATCATGATCTACGGGGGAATCTATATTTTCTTCACTTCGCTGTCGTTCTTCTCGGATTCGCCGACCGGCATCACGCCGATGCTGTGGAATCTGCAAAACTACGGCAGATACCCGGTGACCATTTACAACCGGCTGATCAATATCATGTTGACCTGGGTGCTGCCGTTCGGGTTTGTAGGTTTTTATCCCGCGGCTTATTTCCTGGATCGGGCCAATTGGGGGTCGTTCGCTTTACTGACACCGCTTGTAGGCGCCGTCTTCTTGACCATCGGGCTGACCGTATGGAATTACGGAGTGAAGCGGTATCGTGGAGCGGGATCATAAGCTTTTGTTGGGGCAGGCTAACGGACTAAAGCAGTCGGCCTGCCTTCCTTAATTAATGGATCGAGGGTGTGTTTGTTGAGTATGCCCTGCCAAGACTGTATAATGCTTGTATAAATTGTAAGGAGGAGGCATTCATGTCATCTATCGAAGTGGGACAAATCGTACCCGATTTTACACTCCAAGCCGGCGGCGGAAAAGTGGTGTCGCTGAAGCAATTCCGCGGCCGCAAGGTCGTTATTTACTTTTACCCCAAAGATATGACGCCGACGTGTACGGAAGAGTCGTGTCATTTTCGCGATTATAACGATCAGTTCAGGCAGTTAAACGTGGAGGTGATCGGCATTAGCCCCGACGATCCGAAATCTCACGAGAAATTTGCGGCGAAGCACGAGCTGCCTTTTTTGCTGCTTTCCGATCCGGATCATGCGGTATGTGAGCAGTTCGGGGTATGGACCCTTAAGAAAATGTACGGCAAAGAATACATGGGGGTTGAACGATCCACGTTCCTGATCGACGAAGAAGGCAGGCTGGTAAAAGAATGGCGCAAGGTCAAAGTGAAAGGTCATGTGGAGCAGGTGCTGGAGGCTGTGAAGGCGTTATAAGCCATTGTTCCGTAAAGCGAACAGACCTTATTGAAATTGAATCTCTTACGGCTCGGCTATTGTCCCTGGAGTATGGGGAGAACCTTCATAGGGCAGATTTCTCAACTCCATGTTCTCCCTGCTTACGTTTTTCACCCCAATCTTTCCTATATAACGGTCAACCGCGTATGTTTTCTCTACTTTATGCTTTTGTGACATGTAAATTTACATATATATCATTTTTACACAAAACACCGCAAAGCCCATGAATCAGGTTTTGCGGTGTTCTGGTATATGGCGAAAAATCGATTCCCGTTATGCGGGACGGCCCGGTTTGTTCAATAAAAATGTGTATCGACAAGGATAAATCTGGAATAGAATATAAACGTGGAAGGTTTGGTAAGTTTGATTATATATAGTAATTAGTAAGGATAAATATACATAATTCGGGCGCTTCTCCCATATAGTCTATTAACGCCACTTTTAATAGATTGTACGGAGGGATTGCTCATGATGCGCGGAATATGTGCTTTTGGCTGCAGCAGACTTGTACCTGTTATTTTACGAATGCTTTGTTTGATGCTGTTGTTTGCGGTCTTTCCGAATACGGCATGGGCTGTGCCCTGCAGTATGGGGGAAGAAGAGGCTGTATTTGCGCAGCTGCAAGCAGGGAAACGGATGGAAGCCGAAAAAACGTATTCCGTGCCGGCGGACCCGACGGTATACTTGACCTTTGATGACGGACCAAGCCAGCTGACGCCCAAGGTACTGGATATTTTGCAGGCCGAGGGGGTTCAGGCGACCTTCTTTGTGCTGGGGGAACAGGCGGAACAGAGACCTGAATTGGCGCGCCGGATCGTGAAGGAAGGACATGTCCTGGGCAATCATACTTATAATCATAAATATAAGGAGCTTTACTCCGATTTCAGTGTATTTTGGGATCAGGTGCAAAAGACGGAGAAGGTGCTGGCGGACCAAACGGGGGAGCGAACACGTTTATTGCGTGCGCCCGGCGGGACGTTCGGCCATTTTGACGCGTTCTACTATCATTATTTGAGTCTGGCGGGGTACGAGGTGTATGACTGGAACATCGACAGTGAGGATGCGCGTCGGCCCGGCATGACGGCGGAGAGCATCTATCGTACGGTGGAGAAGGGTCCCTTCCGTCATGAATTGATCGTTCTGATGCACGATGGCCCGGGCCATGAGGAGAGCGTAAAAGCGCTGCCGCGGATCATTCGGCTGTTTAAAGAAAAAGGCTATGCGTTTGCTACGCTTTCTTCCAGCGTGAAGCCGGTCCAGTTCTCCCTTGGCAAGCAGAAATGGCCGCGTACCGTAAGCAGGGAGAAGTATGAACAAATGGTTGCGGCCGCAAGGGAGCATGGGAAATTGTGGTCTGATCTCCCGAATATTCGTCAGGCTCCGCAAACGATGATTGCCGCTGAGGGGGCCGTACCGGGGCCGGAGCGGCTTCGGCTGCAGACAGGAGGGACCGCTGTCAGTCTGGCAAAGTCGGAAATGATTTATCGGGACGGGTATTATCTGGTTCCGATTCGGCAGCTGTCCTCCTTGATGGGCGGTACGGTGGAGTGGAAAGAACAGGACAGGACCGCTGCCGTGACCAGGGGGCTTTATCAGGCGGAGTACGATTTTGCGCAAAGGGAGCTCCGCGTGATAAATCCGGCTGGAGCGCTGCAGACGATTTCACTGCCCGAAATGGAAGTGCGGGATGGCGTGCTGTACGTTCCACTGCGCAAGACGCTGGAGCTGTTCGGCGGCCGGGTGACGGCTTACCTTGCCGAGGCTGAGCCGGGAACGACGGAAGTGCGAATCTCTCTCTCGGGACCATACGGAAGCTGGTGGGGAATCTATCAACAGCTGAAAGAGACGGCTGGATTGTCTAAACACTCTGAAACCCGGACATACTAGAAACATAGAGTGCAAGACGGGGAGTCCGGCGTTGACAGCAGAAAGGATAGGGCTGTAACCGCTTCTGGAGCGTTTCCGGCTTGCCGAAACTTTCGGGAGGTTTTGAGAGATGACGACGCCCTCAGTTCAACCGGATTCGCCGGATACGGTATTGGAACGCATTGTGTATCAAGTCGAAAAGGTCATCGTAGGCAAACGGAACGTGATCGAGAAGCTGCTTGTGGCGCTGCTCTGCGGCGGACATGTCCTGCTGGAGGACGTGCCCGGCGTCGGCAAAACGATGCTCGTGCGCGCACTCGCCAGAACGATAGACAGCCGGTTCAAGCGTATTCAATGCACACCGGATTTGCTGCCGTCCGATTTGACGGGAGTCTCGGTCTATAACCAAAGGACCGCCGAGTTTGAATTTCGTCCCGGACCGCTGCTGGCCAATATCATTCTGGCCGACGAGCTCAACCGGACTTCGCCCCGGACCCAGGCGGCTATGCTGGAGGCCATGGAGGAGAAGCGAGTGACGGTCGACGGGACGACATATCCGCTGCCGGAGCCGTTTTTTATTCTGGCGACGCAAAATCCCGTCGATTTCGAAGGGACGTTCCCGCTGCCGGAGGCGCAGTTGGACCGCTTTTTATTAAAGCTTCATCTCGGTTATCCTGACGCTCGGGATGAGGTAGAGATGCTCAACCGGATGGAAGATGCGTTTCCGCTGTCGCGCATCCGTACCGTTATTCTTCAGGAGGAGTTTACGGCACTGCAAAAAGAAGTTCGTACGGTCCATGTCGACGAGACGATCAAGCAATATATTGTGGGGCTGACGACAGCTACGAGACAACATCCGGACGTAACGCTCGGAGCCAGTCCGCGGGCATCGATTGCGCTGATGCGGGCCTCTCAGGCCCAGGCTTTCCTGCAGGGCAGAAGGTATGTCATTCCGGACGATGTCAAGGAGCTGAGCGTGCCTGTCCTTGCGCACCGGTTGATGCTGTCGTCATCCGCCCTGTTTGGGGGACTGACCGCGGAAGCGGTTATTGATGCGGTGGTCTCCGCAGCGCCGGTGCCGGTCCGCAGGCATGCGGCTGGTTGAGAAGGGCGGCGGATGCAGTGATGCGCGGCGCAATCGTTCTGTTGGGTATGATCGGCCTTCTGGGGGCTTCAGGGTGGTGGGCGATGTCCTGGGGCGGCAGAACGGCATGGTTTCTGGTTTATGTTTCGATATCTTTGCTCATGTACGCTGTGCTTGTGTATGCGTCGTTAAGGCGGGGCATCCGGGTGGAGCGGGAGGGCCGCGGTCCGGGAGCAGGATGGGGCTTGGAGCGCCCTGGAGGAGAAGAGCTCAGGGAACGGCTCCGTATCCTTGCGGGAGAGTCTCCGGTGCTTTCTTACCGGTTGACGGCTTCGGGGGTCCTGCCCGGGGTCTGGCTGATGCTGGAGGAGCGCTGGGTCCATGAGGGTACGGGCGAGCGCATGACGCTGCGCGGTGCGAGCGCAGCGGGATTCGGCCGCACCACGGTGGTGCGCTGCGGCCTCCAGGCCCCCGGTCGCGGGGTGTATGTGCGCGAGGCGCTGATCGTTCGCGCCAGCGACGCCTTCGGTCTCCTGCGTGTAGAGCGCAGGAGCGGCGGCGGGGGGCAGCTGTGGGTGCTGCCCCGGATGGGGGCTGTGGCTGCGGAGCCGGGCGCGGGCCCGGATGGGACGCGTCCGCCGGTACGGCAGCCGCAGGCTTGGACGGCCGCGGCGCAGGTGAGCGGCACTCGGCCTTATGCGCCGGGGGATCCGCTGAGGCGGATCCACTGGCGCAGCACCGCGCGCACGGGCGAGCTGCGCGCGAAGGAGACGGAGCTGCCCGCCGCCGTGCGGCAGCTCGTGGTGTTGGACGCGGCCGGAGCCGGGGAGAGCACGGGAGCCGCCCTGTGGGCGGATCCTGCGCTGGCGGCGGCGGTGGAGGCCGCGGCGGGTATTGCCCGGCGAGGGCTCGAGCTGGGCGGGCGCGTGCGCCTTGCCGTCAGCGACGGGCAAGGGAGTGTAGCCGAAGCGCAGGGACGGGAGCGCTTCGGCGAGCTGCTGCAGCTGCTGGCTGCGGTGCCGCGGGGCGGCGCCCGCCCCGAAGCCTTCGCCGCGCTCGCGCTGCGCGAATCCCGGCAGGCCGGCGTCGGAGCGGTCACGCTCGTCACGGCCCGCGCCGACGCGCAGCTGGCTGCGGCCTTGCGCCTGCTGCCGCGGGGCGCCGCGCGCGTTGTCTTCGTGCACGGGCCGGGAGCGCTTCCCGGGCCCGTGCACGCGTGGAAGCGGCAGCTCGAGTCGCTCGGCTGCCGCGTGACGCTGGCGCCGGCGAATGGTCCGGCCGCGCCGCCGAAGGGAGGTGCCGGCCATGCCTTATCCGGCACCTGATCCAGCCGCGGCCCGGCAAGCCTCCGCCCCCGCGTCGTGGGCGGCCGATGCGGCGCTCAGCGGGCTGATGCTCCTGCTGCTGCTGGAATGGCTCTATCCGCTGCGCCGGCTCGCGGATATCACCGAGGTGACCTCCATCGCTCCTTTTGCGGTCACCTTTGTGTTCCTGGCAGCCGTAGATACCCTTCGTTTGCCCGGCTGGGTCCTATGGCTGTTCAAGACACTGTGGATCCTCGGGATAACGGCTTGGTTGCACAATGGGCAAGCGGTTCCTTCCCTGGAGTGGTGGGCGGATTTCGGCCGCGAGCTGTGGATGGATGCGGCGGAGGGCCTGGAAGGCAATCTGGCGGCATGGGAACCGGCTACGCGGACCCTGTTGTTTATGACGGGATGGGCTTTTTTCATCTCCGTACTTCAAACGTTTGTACTGGAGCGGCGGCAGATCCTGTGGTTTTGGGGGATGACGATCCTCTTTTTGGCTTTCGTTCAATTGTTTTTCACCATCGACATGTTCCCGGCCGTTTTGCGCTGCACGGGAGTCAGCCTGCTGCTTCAAGGGCTGCTTCAGCAGGGAAGATGGTATGATTGGCGTTTGGAGGCGGCCGCCGATGGTTCCTCTAAAGCCCGGGTGCCTGAGGCGCGGGATGCTGCGCTGAAGAGCTCCGCCGCACCGCTGGCCGGTCTGCTTCTGACCGCAGCCTGCATGGCTGTGGGCTGGCTTGGCACGCTGCTGCATCCGCAAGAGATGCGCGAGCTTGACTGGTCCCGGTACATCCGGGAATTCGAAGAGCGGTTCCACAGCGAGGCCTGGAACCAAAGGCATGCCGCGGTCATGGCGAACACCGGACGCACGGGCTACGGCTCGGACGATACCCGGCTCGGACAGCCGCTGCAGCCTGACCAAAGCCCTGCCTTTATCGCCGTGACCCCAAGGCTTACCTATTGGCGGGGAGAAGCCAAGAGTTATTATACCGGGCAGGGTTGGACCCAGCCGGATAGCCTGATGGTGCAGTACTTGGCCGATCCCCCGGGATGGGATCCGGATGCTCCCGCGGAGAATGCGTACTATGTGCCCGTTAGGCAAACGATCCGGATCCAGGATGAAGGGCTGAACCACCAACTGTTTGCCGGAGGCGAGCTCATCCGGGTGCAATTTCTGCAATCGGCCGGAGGACAGCCGATTCCCGTGAATTTGGTCTGGAGACAGTTGTGGTCGGAGCGGATCATGATTCCGGTTATGACGGATCCTTTAGCCGAGTATGAGATCGAGTCGCTGGTCCCTGCGGACCGAACGGCTCTTCAAGCTTTGTTAAACGAAGTGGATCCTTCCTATCCTCCCGAGATCGAAGAGCGGTTTCTGCAGCTGCCTGATTCGCTTCCGGAGCGGGTGAAGCAGCTGGCTGCGGGCATCGCGGGCGGGGAGTCCTCTCCTTACGCCAAAGCGGAGGCTATTGAGCGCTACCTTCGTGAACATTACACTTACAGTCTTCATGAGACTAGAGCGGTGCAGGAAAAGGAAGATGCGGCGGACCGGTTCTTGTTCGAGCAAAAAACCGGCTACTGCGACCACTTTTCCACCGCCATGGTGGTGCTTCTCCGCTCCGTCGGCGTACCTGCCCGGTGGGTCAAGGGGTTTACGCCCGGCGAGGTTTTGGCGGTCGACGGGGAGGCCGGCAGCGAGCGGTATACCGTACAGGTGCGGCAAAACCATGCGCATTCCTGGGCGGAAGTATATTTTCCTTCTGTCGGGTGGGTTCCTTTCGAGCCGACTCCCGCATCCGGCGGAGCCGGCAGTGAGGGAACGGCCGCATCCCCCGCGGCGGCAGCGCCTCCGGAAAGCGGCGGCGGGGTCTGGGAGCGGACGCTTCACGGAGTTGACTCCCTGCTGTCCGCGGCACGCGCGGTTTATGGCGGCTTGTCCACAGCTTTCAACGCGCTTTGGGCATCCATCCGCATGCTGCTGTCCACACCGGGGATAAGCTTATGGGGGAAGTTATCCCTGGGGATCGCTGCTGCGGGAATAGCTGCTCTTATGCTGCTTATCCACATGTGGACAAAAAAAGCCGGCACGCCCACCTCATCTTCGGACTCAATCTCTATCGCCGTTCACAGCTGGCGCCGCGCGGCTCTGCTGCGCTTGGGCGAGCGGATGTGGCGTCGTCTGCAGCGCTCGTACGGGCGTGCGCTGCCGTCGATGACCCTCCGTGAGTACGCGAGTTCCCGCCGCTGCCGCACCGAAACGCAGCGCATCGCCTTGCTCCGGCTGACTGAGCAGCTGGAGACGCTGCATTACGCCGATCCGGACCATCGGGACACGGTCGTGACGCGCCACACGCTTGCAGAAGCCTGGCGTCGCCTGAAGCAAAGCCTGTAACCAAGAAGCTCCGGTTCCGGAGCGGAATGGACGCAGGCTTTTTTTCCCTGCTTTTGAAAGCTTGAGGTAAGGCAGAGACATGTTTGTCCACGTTTTGACACGACTTTTGGAGGACAGGCATTGCCCTTTAACCGGCGTAAGCTTATAATTAGGTTCATTGAAAAAGGAACGATACAAGCAGGAGGAACCTATTTATCATGGAAAAACCTAATGAAATTATTGTGGTGCTCGACTTCGGAGGACAGTACAACCAGCTGATCGCGCGCCGGATCCGCGACTTGGGCGTGTACAGCGAGCTGCTGCCTTACAATACCCCGGTTGACAAAATCCGCGAGCTGCAGCCCAAAGGCATCGTCTTCTCGGGCGGTCCCGCCAGCGTGTACGGGGAGGAGTCCCCGCTGGTGGATCCTGCCGTTTACGGGCTTGGCGTGCCGATCTTGGGCATTTGCTACGGCATGCAGATGATGGCTCATCAGCTGCAGGGAAAGGTGGAGCCGGCTTCGAAACGGGAATACGGCAAGGCGGAGGTTGATTTTGCGGACTCTTGCGGTCTTGTGCACGGTCTTGACAAGAAACAGACGGTTTGGATGAGCCACAGCGATCTTGTTGTGCAGCCGCCGGAAGGGTTCGTGGTGGATGCGAGCACCGAGCATGCGCCGATCGCGGCAATGAGCCATCCGGACAAAAAAATGTTCGCCGTCCAATTCCACCCGGAAGTGCGGCACTCGGTCTACGGCAATGAAATGATTCGCAATTTCCTGTTCCATATCTGCGGCTGTGAAGGAACCTGGAGCATGGAAACCTTCATTGAAGATGCGGTGCGCGATATCCGCGAGCAGGTGGGCGACCAGAAGGTGCTTTGCGCGCTGAGCGGCGGCGTGGATTCTTCCGTCGTAGCGATGCTGATCCATAAAGCGGTCGGAGATCAGCTGACCTGTATGTTTATCGATCACGGCCTGCTTCGCAAAGGGGAAGCGGAGAGCGTTATGGATACGTTCGTCGGCAAATTTGATATGAAAGTCGTCAAAATCGACGCCCGCGAGCGGTTCCTCAAAAAATTGAGCGGTGTGGACGATCCGGAGCAAAAACGGAAAATCATCGGCAATGAGTTTATCCGCGTATTTGAAGAAGAATCGGCGCGGTTCGACGATTTCGCTTTTCTCGCGCAGGGCACGCTGTACACGGATATCGTGGAAAGCGGTACGGCTACGGCGCAAACGATCAAGTCGCACCATAACGTAGGCGGCCTGCCGGAAGATATGAAGTTCAAGCTGGTGGAGCCGTTAAAGGCGCTGTTCAAGGACGAGGTGCGCAAGGTCGGCGAAGAGTGCGGCCTGCCGGCGGAGATCGTATGGCGCCAGCCATTCCCGGGTCCGGGACTTGCGATTCGCGTGCTTGGCGAGGTGACGGAAGAGAAGCTGGAGATTGTGCGTGAATCCGATGCGATTCTCCGCGATGAAATCGCCAAAGCCGGGCTTGACCGTGAAATTTGGCAGTACTTTACCGCACTGCCTAACATGAAGAGCGTCGGTGTCATGGGCGACGCGCGCACGTATTCCTACACGGTAGGCATCCGGGCCGTCACGTCGATCGACGGCATGACGGCGGACTGGGCGCGCATTCCGTGGGATGTGCTTGAGAAAATCTCGACCCGCATCGTGAACGAAGTCAATAACGTCAACCGCGTGGTGTACGATATTACTTCCAAACCGCCGGCGACGATCGAGTGGGAATAAATCAAATGGACCCGTTCTCTCTTTGCATAGAGGGAACGGGCTTTTTTGCGCTGCAGCATGATCAAGACCGCTAAATAGAAAAAGCATAAAACATCCGCCAATAGGAAAATCTTAGAGGGGGTCACCGATTGGATCCCAAGGAGTTATTTTCCTTTTTGCCGAACGAATTTACGGATAAGCTGAAAAATGTTCGGAAAAATCATTGACAAGCTTCGACGGCGATTTTAGAATAAGGGTTAGATTCATAAAAGGGAATAACCGTTTTCGTATAATTCCGGGAATCGGCCCGGAAGTCTCTACGAGGTCACCGTAAATGATCTGGCTACGAAAAAAAAGCGGTTCACGGCATTCGTCCGTGGAGCGTTCTTTTTCTTGAAGCCCGGAAATATCAGGTAGCCGGGCTTTTTGTCGTTGTTCCGAAAAACCATTTTGGAGGGATTTCAGGAATGGATCGTTTTTTTAAGCTGAAGGAGAACGGCACCACGGTTCGCACGGAAATCATGGCCGGTCTGACGACGTTCATGACGATGGCGTATATTTTGGCCGTTAATCCGAACATACTGAGCGCATTCGGCTCGGGAGCGACCGGGATGGATTGGACTGCGGTTTTCCTCGCTACGGCGATTGCCGCAGGCGTGATGACCATCGCCATGGGCTTGTTCGTTAACTTTCCGGTGGCGTTGGCGCCGGGGATGGGTCTTAATGCTTACTTTGCTACGGTGATTCTCGCTTCGCAAGGGCAGTTTACGTATCAGATGGCTTTGGCAGCCGTTTTTATCTCAGGGATTATTTTTATTATTTTGACCGTGACCAAGGTTCGTCAGATGCTGCTTGTCGCCGTTCCGGACAGTCTGAAGCATGCGATTACGGTCGGTATCGGCCTGTTCATCACGATTATCGGGCTCAAAAACAGCGGTCTGCTGGCGGTTGCCGTCGAAGCCGCAAACGATATTCCGAAGGGCAAATATACGGAGCTGTTGTCCTTCGAAACGGTGTTTCACCTGGGCGATGTGCATAATGCGAACGTTTTGCTTTGCATTATCGGAATTGCTCTGATTTCCATTCTGATGGTGTTGAAGGTACGCGGCGCGATTTTGTTCGGGATTTTGCTGACAACGGTGGCAGGCCTGTTCATGAGCAATCCGGACGGCTCTCCGGTGGTGAGCCTGGCTACTCTGACAAGCGGCGAAACGACCTGGGTGCCGGACATGAGCAAGCTGGCGTTTGCGCATTTTGATTTTGCCGGTGTCATGAATGCCGGGATCATTTCCGTCATATTGACATTTACGTTCGTGGAATTGTTTGATACGTTCGGAACGCTGGTCGGAACGGCCAACCGCGCCGGTTTTATGAAAAATAAAGAAGAAGGCAACAAAAAGGTCGGCAAAGCGATGATGGTGGATGCCATCGGCGTCAGCGGCGGCGCGTTGGTGGGTACGAGTACGGTAACGGCGTATGTCGAAAGCGCAGCCGGCGTTGCCGAAGGCGGACGTACGGGTCTGACGGCTGTCACGACGGGTGTTTGCTTCCTGCTGGCGCTGTTCCTCGCGCCAATCGCAGCGCTCATTCCGGGCTCCGCCACGGCGGCTGCACTGATCGTTGTCGGCGTACTGATGATGCAGTCCGTTCGTGAAATTGAATTCCAGGATCTGGTTTACGGCATTCCGGCCTTTTTGACCGTTACGATGATGCCGTTCACGTATAACATTGCCAACGGGATTTCCTTCGGTATCGTGGCTTACGTGCTTCTCGCAACGGTCGCCAGATTGAGCGGCCAAGGAAAATATAAAGTGCATTGGCTGATGTGGATTTTGGCCATTCTCATTATTGCCAGGTATATTTTCCTCGGGGGCCATTAATCGCTTGTACGGTGTATTCAAAGTCGTTTACCAGCTCCGGTGTCCGCTGAATTCGGGCGCCGGAGCTTTTCTATTCGATGGGAAGCCACAAGCGGAATTGCGAAAGTTTTCTGAAAATAGGCATTGATTTTAAGCAACGTGCATACTATAATAGCAATCAAATCAAAAACGCAACGAACGGGAGCAGTAGCCTTCATGTCCTGTCCAGAGAGCTGCGGGGTGGTGCAACGCAGTCGGGAGCATCGGCGAATCTCGCCCGGGAGCGGCAAAGCTGAACGGCCGGAGTGTAGCGCTGCACTTCTGCAGGCAGTAAGCTTTGACGGGTCGCCTCCGTGATCAGGCATCGAGCGGGCAACGGCTTTCTAGGCAAAGCCGGGGTCAACAAGAGTGGTACCGCGATAGGAACAGCCTGTCGTCTCTTTGGTTAGAGGCGGCGGGCTTTTTTAATTGAATATGTTGAAACGCGAAGAACGGGATCAGTAAAGTCAATCCGATTGTACAGAGAGCTGCGGGGTGGTGCGACGCAGTCGGCGGAAGCTTGAAACTCGCCCGGCAGCGGCAAAGCCCAAAGAACTTGCGGGAAATCTCTCGTGAAGGTCGAGTAGGCTGCGACGGATTAGCCCTCCGTGACAAGGGGTTCGAGGTGGAATTCTAACGTGCGTTGGTGCTTGGAGTTCAAAAAGAGTGGTACCGCGGCAAGGTTACAGCCTGTCGTCTCTTGGTTTTCAAGAGATGGCAGGCTTTTTTTTGCAGGAAAAAATCTGAGGAGGATGATGGTGATGATGAACCAGGACCAAACGGGAACGATGAGAAAAATACACATTTTCGATACGACATTGAGAGATGGAGAGCAGGCGCCGGGAGCGACGCTGACGCCGGAGCAAAAAATCGTGATTGCCAAACAGCTCGCGAAGCTTGGGGTGGATGTGATCGAGCCGGGATTTCCGATTTCAAGTCCGGGGGATTTCGCAGCGGTGCAGCAAATTGCGAGGGAAGTCGCCGGCGTTGAAATATGCGGCTTTGCCCGGGCTATGAAGGAAGACATCGATGCGGCCGTCCGTGCAATCCGAGATGCCGAACGCAAGCGGCTGCATCTGTTCATCTCTTCGTCCAGCATTCATCTGGACTTTCAGCTGCGCAAATCCCGGGAGCAGGTGATCGGCATAGCCCGTCAAATGGTGGCTTACGCCAAGCAGTTTGTAGACCGGATCGAGTTCTCTCCGATGGATGCCACGCGGACAGGGGACGAATTCCTGTTCGAAATGATCGAAGCCGTGATTGAAGAAGGGGCCACGATCATTAACATCCCCGATACGGTCGGCTATGCGCTGCCGGAGGAATATGGGGCGATGTTTACCCGAGTGATGAAGAATGTCCGGGGCGGGCAGCAGGTTCAGTACAGCGCACACTGCCATAACGATCTTGGCCTGGCGGTTGCGAACAGCCTGGCCGCCATTCAGGCGGGAGTCAGCCAGGTGGAGGTGACCGTGAACGGCGTAGGGGAACGCGCCGGCAACTGCTCGATGGAGGAGCTGGTGATGGCGCTCGAAACCCGGAAGGCGGCGATTGGAGCGGAGACATCGATTCGGCCGGAGCATATTTTTGACACCTCCCAATTGGTCAGCCGCGCGATGAGCTTTCCGATCGCGTTCAATAAGCCGATTGTAGGACGCAATGCGTTCCAGCATGAGGCGGGCATTCATCAGGACGGACTGCTCAAAAACCGCAGCACCTATGAAATTATGGATCCCGAGCGGCTGGGCATCCCGCGCAGCATGATCATTCTCGGCAAGCACTCCGGCCGCCATGCGATCAAGCATCGGGTAAGCCAGTTCGGGGTAGAGCTGAACGAGGAGCAGATGGAAAGCTTCTATGCTGCCTTCAAGTCGCTGGCGGACCGCCAGAAGGTCGTACATGACCATCAACTGCTTGAATTGGTAGGTCACACGGTGAATCAGGTGCTGGAGCCGTATACGCTTGTATCCGTGCAGCTGATCACAGGCAATGCAGGACATCGGGTGGCGTCTTGTACGATCCGCAATGAGGCAACGGGAGAAGAGGCGGTTTATGTGGGAACAGGTAACGGCCCGGTGGAAGCTGTTGTAGCCGGGATCAAGCAGGGCCTGCCGTTTGAAGCGGAGTTCGCCGATTTGGAGCTGTATTCGCTGTCTGCAGGGGAAGAAGCAAGCGGCGAGGCGATTGTAACCATACGGGCGTACGGGAAAACCTACCGCGGCATAGCGGAGAACCGCGATATTTTGATGGCGGCGGCTCATGCATACATGGCAGCGTGCAACCAGGCGGCTCGCGAGTGGGTGAAGGCATCGAAAGGCGGTTCGGTCGAACCCTTGGAAGTGGAAATTACAATACCGTAATGTCGAAAGGGCTGTGGATAATAGTTATCCACAGCCCTTGTGCATATTGTGAATAATTCACAAAAGCCGCGCCGATACTCGTACCTGTAAGAAAGGTTTTCCCGCAGGAGGGTGGATAAGTTTTTCACAACAGATCTGTGGATAATGTGCATAACTTTGTGGATTAGACGAAAAAGGCTGATTATTCTAGAAGAAGCGACATGATATTCTGGGGATAATCTTGTGGATATTGCTATGTGATTCCTTGGTTATATGCACACTGGATAAAAAGGTTGTTTTTGGGCAAAGTACCAAAAGAGTCTCAAAAGTGAAAGATGCGCGGAAGAACGGGATAGTGGAATGCATGCAGCAGCGAATATAGGCGGGTTAACGAGTAATGCCGGTTGAGGCCGCAGACAGATGGATTTATCGGATGGCCGATGGCGGGAGAGAGCATGTTCTTGGCATGTTCTTGACGTGCGCTGGGTATGCTCTTGTTGTGCTCCGGGTGTGAATTGGAAGAAGGAAGCTTTGCGGATCCATGGGAAAGGAAGGGGCTTGGCTCGATGCGCTGGGAATGGCTTGGCAAAACATTCTGCTTCAAGACGTCGAAACGGATAAGCTATGCAGCCGCCGGGTTGTTTATGTGGATGGTTGGATGTTATGCTGCGCCGGCTGCTTCTGCGTCGGGGATAAGTCCCGGTCTGACCGCCGATGTCGTCCACAGCTCTCCGGCCGCCGCTCCGGTTATCCCCACTGTGGAAAACCATGCTCCATTGGTTACCGTTGTATCGGTGCCGGGATTGTCCTTTATGGAGCTTCGTCCGGAGTGGCTGCACAGCATGCCCGCGCTTCGGCATTTGTCGGAAGAAGGGGACTGGGGGGCGATGAATGTAAGATTGCCTTTTCGGGGGCTGGAATCGGTCTATGCAACATGGGGCGCCGGAGCGCCGGCGGACGGACGGGGAGCTGAAGGGTGGAACCGGACGGAACGGCGTGAGGGGCAGCGGGCGGACGAGCTGCTGGAACGGTTCTCGATATCCGCGGCAAAGGACCAAGATGCTGCTGTGGTCATTCCGTCGATCGAAGCGGTGCGGCGAGGCAATGCTCGCGGAACCTATGGGGCTCGCCCCGGCTTGCTTGGAGAAACGTTAAAGCGGCACGGGATCCGTTTGGCGGTATGGGGGAATGTCGATAAACCGGGGAGCGAAACCGAAATGTACCGGCGTCCCGCGCCATTAATGGTGATGGACGAATGGGGGCGTATAGAAACAGGCGATGCAGGAAGGTCCCTGCTGGGAATGAATGAAGCGATGCCGTACGGTGTTCTCACCCGCTTCGAACGGGTATTTGAAGTATGGAAAAAGGCTTCGGCTGAGGAGAGCGCTCCTTCCGGAACGCTGGCATTGATTGAGCTGGGCGATTTGCACCGTCTGTATGCGGAAAAAGACATGTATGCGTCGGAGCTGTTTGTGCTGCGCAAACAGGCGGTGCTGGAGCAGCTGGACCGGTTTATCGGACGGTTGGCCGCCGAAATGGCGGCGTCCGGTAAACGCCATGTGCTCTGGCTGGTAAGCCCTCAGCCTCATGCAGAGGCGTTAAAAGAAAAGCTGCAGCTGACGCCGCTGCTGCGCTGGTCTCCGGGGCACACGGCCGGTTCCGGGCTGCTGACCTCGGAAACGACACGACGCCCGGGCATTGTATCGGCTGTCGATATCGCCCCTTCGATGCTTGCGGAGTTCGGGGTGACGCGTCCGGAGGAAATGACCGGGCTTGCCGTCCGGCATGCAGAACCGATCGGCGGAACGGATCTTTCTCAAGGCGGCGCATTAAGCTGGCTGCTGCGGGAAGTGGAGAGGATGAGCAGCGTATATGCGCTGCGTTCGCCTATCTTGTACGGGGTTGCCGGGTTTGAGGTGGTGGTCATGCTGGCAGGGCTCGCTGCGGTTTGGTTCGGAGCGGCGGGCAGAAGGTGGTGGCGCAGACTGCTGCGCGGACTGCTGTTTAGCGTGCTGCTGACGCCCGGCATCCTGCTGGCTTTAGGCTGGTTGATACAATTGGACACATGGATCTGGGTTACCCTGCTGCTGCTCGGCTTGTCCGGAGCGGTGTTAGGCGGTGCGGCATCAGGCTTCCGCGGAGTACCGCAGTTGATCCGGCTGCTGTGCTTGAGCGGCTTAGGGATCAGCGGGCTGATCCTGCTGGACTTATACACAGGAGCGGAAGCGATGAAGCGGTCGGTGCTCGGCTATGATGCGATGATCGGCGCCCGCTACTACGGCATCGGCAACGAGCTTATGGGTGTGCTGCTGGGGGCCTCGCTGCTCGGCCTCAGCGCGTGGCTGCAGGCGCGGCGGCCGCGGACGCCGCGCGGGCGCGCCTGGGCGGCGGCGGCCGGCTGCGCGCTCACGGGCAGCCTGGCCTCGCCCGCGCTCGGCGCCAACGCCGGCGGGGCGCTCGCCGCAGCGGCCGGCTTCGGCGCGCTGGCTGCCCGCCTCGGCGCTGGCGGCGCGCTGCGCTGGCGCCGCCTGGCGCTCGGGCTGGCGCTGCCGCTGGGCGCCGCGCTGGCGGGCCTCTGGCTGCTGAACGCCGCTTGGTCCCCCGGCCATGCCGTGGGACCAAGTGCAGCCGCCAGTGCCCCGGCCGCCGCTTCCGCCGCCGGGGCCGGGCACAGCAGCCACATCGGCCGCGCCTTCGGCGACTTGCTCCAGGGCCGCTACGACGTTATCGGTGCCATGATCGCGCGCAAGCTGGCGATGAACTGGCACCTCATTCGTGTCTCCGCCTGGAGCAAGGTGCTGCTTACGGCCCTGGCGGTCATGGCCGTACTGGTGTTCCGGCCCCAAGGCCGACTGCGCCGATGGGAGGAGAGATACCCGTACCTGATACACGGGTGTTATGCCAATGTCATCGGTGCCGCCGCAGCATTGGTCCTGAACGATTCGGGTATTGTCGCCGCCGGCACCATGATTGTGTACAGCAGTGTGCCGCTGCTGCTGCTGAGACTGGAAGACGCCTGACGGGGGCCGGTGCCGCTCTATAGATTGGGGTCTCCATATGAAAAATAGCGGGTGACAACCGTACTCAGGTTGACGTTTCTACGGCTTTGCCGGGAAATACAACCTAAAGTCCGCGTCGATCCGCTATTTTACAAGTATGCCTTATTTCTCTCGGTTGGCGAATGCTTGTGCTCGTACCTTGACCTGAGGCATCCACATCACAGGCGCTGATTATCGCAGCGACCGTCTACTCCGCCAGCTCTTCCCACTGCTCGTAAGCGTCGGAGAGCTGAGCGCGCTTTTCTTCGATAAGAGCATTCTTTTCCTGCACCAGCACGTAGTTGTTGTATACCTCGGGCAGGGCGAGCTCCGACTCCAGTTCGCCGAGTTCGCCTTCTAGCCGGGCGATGAGCTCTTCCAACTGCTCCAGTTTGCGCAGACGGCTGCGTTCCTCCCGTTTGGCCTGCTTTCCGGCCTCATAGCCGCTGCCCTTGGCCTCCGACACGGCAGCGTCGGAAGGGGCCGCGGTGGAGCCGCCGGTCTTCGCGGCCTTGCCCTTGGCTTCCTCGGCCTCTCTGCGCTGCTGCTCGATCTCGGCCAGCTCCAGCTTCTTTTCCACATAGTCATCATAATTGCCAAGGTAGCTGGTGACGCCATCCGGGGTCAGCTCCAGTATGTTCTCCGCCATTTTGTTCAGGAAATAACGGTCATGGGAAATGAACAGCAGGGTACCTTCGTAATCGATCAGCGCCGATTCCAATACCTCTTTACTGTAGAGGTCCAGATGGTTGGTAGGCTCGTCGAGGATCAGGACGTTGGCTTTTTGCAGCATCAGCTTGGCCAAAGCGACCCGTGCCTTCTCTCCGCCGCTAAGTGATCCGATCTTCTTGAACACATCCTCGCCGCTGAACAGGAAATTGCCCAGCACCGTACGGATGCGCACTTCTTCCAAATGAGGATAAGCATTCCATACTTCCTCCAGCACGGTCTGATTCGGATTCAGTCCTGTTTGCTCCTGATCATAGTATCCGATTTTCACATTCGTTCCCCAATCGTAAGTGCCGCGGTCCGGCGTATGCTGTCCGATCAGCGTCTTGAGCAGCGTCGATTTGCCGATGCCGTTGGGACCGATCAAAGCGGCCGTATCGCCGCGGCGCAGCTGGAATGATACATTGCGGATCAGCGGATTTTGCCCGTCATATGAAACGGCAATTCCCCGGACGTCCAGAACCTCGCGACCGGAAGGAGTCTCCACCTCAAAGGAAAAGCTCGCCCGTTTCAAATCTCCGAGAGGCTTGTCGAGGCGCTCCATTTTTTCCAGTGCTTTGCGGCGGCTCTGCGCCCGCTTGGTCGTTGAAGCGCGAACGATGTTGCGCTGGATGAACTCCTCCATTTTGGCAATCTCGTCCTGCTGCTTTTCGAACTGCTTTAGCTGGTTCTGGTATTCTGCTTCCTTCAACTCGATGTACCGGGTATAGTTGCCGGTGTATCTGCGGGAGGTCGTCCGTTCGATTTCATAGATGGCGTCCACCAGCGAATCGAGAAAATACCGGTCATGGGACACCACCAGAATGGCCCCCGAATACGAGCGCAAATACTGCTCCAGCCAAGTGAGCGTCTGAATGTCCAAATGGTTGGTCGGCTCGTCGAGCAGCAGCAGGTCGGGAGCTTCAAGAAGCATTTTGGCCAATGCCAGCCTGGTTTTCTGACCGCCGCTCAGCGCCTGTACCGGGGTGGAAGGATCCATCCCGCCGAAGCCCATCCCGTTTAAAATGCCCCGGATTTTGGCCTCGATCTCATAGCCGCCCCGCTCGCGGAATGCGTCGGAAAGCTCGGCGTAGCGGCGCATCGTTTCTTCCATTTTTTTCTCGTCGGCAATGACGTCCGGGTCGGCCATCCGTTCCTCCAGCCGCCGCAGCTCGGTTTCCATTTCAAGCAGACCGGCAAAAACGTTCAGCAGCTCGTTCCATATCGAACGGTCGGAGACAAGTCCGCTGTTTTGTTTTAAATACCCGATTTTTGTTTCCTTCGCTTTAAAAATTTGGCCCGAATCATAAGAAAGCTCGCCTGCAATGATCTGAAGCAGCGTCGATTTGCCTGCTCCGTTCACGCCCACCAGCCCGATCCGCTCGCGGGCTTCGATTTGAAGCGATATATTGGAAAGTACGGTACTGGCCCCGTAGCTTTTGGTAATTCCCGAAACTTGCAGCAGCATGATATGGTATTCCTCCTGAATCCTAGTTCCTCAAGTTTAAAAGGTTTTTTCTATATCATGTAGTGTAGCATATTCACGTGCCGATTTCGATTTCCAGCCGATGACATGTCTACCAAATCAAACGCTCCGCCGTATGCTCAAAAACGAATGCAGCCTCTTCCGAAGGAGGCGGTTTTCGTGCCCGCCGTCTATATGCGGCGGCAGCACGCTATACGCAGATCCCGCTTTACCTCGGCCCCCCCATGACCGGATTGTTTCCGCCCGGGAGATTCAACCGTTCTCTTACGAGTCCGCGCTGGCGCTTGGTCTTTCGCAAACCGGTGCCCGCCGTGTCTGGCCAACCGCTGCCCGCGGCTGGGAGATCGGCCGTATTTTTACGATGCCGTCTGACTCTGAGCCTGCTATGATAAGGAAAAGTCGGGCGTCTGATCCTATGCCGGTCATCGCCGTCCTGCCGCTCGAAATTCCTGCCGGCCTTCGCTTCCATGAAAGGCTGTATTTATTTTCACGATATGATAAAATGAAAGCTAAACCAGATTTGAACGCCAAAAGTGAGGCGGTTTCATGAACATAAAAGAAAGAAAAATAGAGCTTCGCCACCAAGCGGAGGCGGTTCGTGCCGCCATGGCCGAGGAAGAACGCCAGCGCAAATCCCGGATCATCTGCGATAAAGTGATTGAACGGCTGGAGCAGCTGCTTGAACCGGGCGAGCCGGTAAGATGGCGGCCGACGCTGTTTACCTATATGCCCATCAAAACCGAGGTTGATGTCACGCCCGTGCTTGAAGCCTGCTGGAAGCGCCAATGGCGTGTCGTCGTTCCGAAGGTAGTGCCCGCTTATAAGCAGCTCAAGCTCTATGAAGTACGCTCCTACGCGGATCTTCAGCAAGGGACTTGGGGCATCCGGGAACCGGTGCCAAGAGCGAAGCAGTTGTTCGACATCAGGCAGATTAATGTCGCATTAGTGCCTGGACTTGCTTTTGATATGAATATGGGCAGGCTGGGGTACGGAGGCGGTTTTTATGACCGCTTCATGCAGCAATACGTTCGGACGGGCCTTCCCAAACCTTACATTATTGCGGCGGCCTTTGAGGATCAGCTGGTTCCGGAGGTGCCGATGGGGCTCTTTGATTTCCGGATCAATGAGCTAATTACTGAATCCCGGAACATCATGGAGAGGAGTTCGGAAGCCGATGTCTGAACAAGAACCTAAGCAAAGCCCGCTGACTCATTTTGACGCACAGGGACGTGCGCGTATGGTGGACGTTTCCGCCAAGCAAGAAACCGTTCGTACGGCTACAGCCCGAACCATGGTCAAAATGCAGGCATCCACGCTTGAGCTGATTCGTCAAGGGAAAATCGGCAAAGGAGATGTGCTGGGTGTAGCGCAAGTCGCGGCCGTTATGGCTGCGAAGAAAACGTCCGATTGGATTCCTATGTGCCATCCGCTTGCATTAACCGGCGTGGAGGTCCGATTTACGGATAATGGGGAAAGCGAGCTTTATATTGAAGCGACGGTCCGCACCAAAGGGCAAACCGGGGTGGAAATGGAAGCTCTCACGGCCGTATCGGCTGCAGCGCTAACCGTATATGACATGTGCAAGGCGGCGGAAAAGTCGATGCAAATCGGACCGACTTACCTGCTGAGCAAAACCGGCGGCAAGAGCGGCGATTATTATTATCCCCGGCAGGCCGCAGGTACGGATTGATTTTGCGTATGCAATACAGATACTAACGATTTCAGGGGAGGAGCAGGTTTATGCGCTGGAAAGTGGCTATCTTGACTGCAAGCGACGCGGGTTCCCGTGGGGAGCGGGAAGATACTAGTGCACAGGTGATCCGTGAGCTGATCGAAGAGGAAATGAACGGAGAAATTATCGAGTACCGCATCGTACCGGACGAAAAAGACGAAATTATGGCGGGGCTGATTGAGATGACCGACTATTTCAAAGCTGATCTGATCCTCACGACGGGCGGTACGGGGCTGGCCGTTCGCGATGTTACTCCTGAAGCGACTTTAAGCGTTATCGACCGTGAGGCTCCGGGATTCGCCGAGGCGATGCGCATGTCCTCTTTGCAGAAAACGCGTCGCGCTATGCTGTCCAGGGCCGTTTCCGGGATTCGCGGAAAAACGCTGATCATTAACTTGCCCGGCAGCCCGAAGGGCGTGTCGGAGAACTTGTCCGCCATTATGGATCAGCTGCCTCATGCGCTGGCGATTCTGACCGGACGTGAAGGGGATCATGGCCGTGAAGCTTGAATCTATGCTTGAAGAGGTTGCTGTTGAGAAGGCAGTCGGGATGGTGCTTGCGCACGACCTGACGCAGATCATCCCGGGTCAATTCAAGGGGCGTTTGTTCAAAAAAGGTCACGTGATCCGCGAAGAGGACATCCCCGCGCTGCTAAGCATCGGTAAGGAGCATATCTATACGATCCGGTTGGAGAAGGGCATCCTGCACGAGGACGAGGCGGCTCTGCGCATGGCCAAGGCCGCGCTAGGCGCAAATGTTCAGCTGACCGAGCCCCATGAAGGAAAAATTACGCTGAAATCAACCATTCACGGCCTCGCCAAAATCGATAAAGCACGCATCGACGAGGTAAACTCCCTCGACCAAATCATCATGTCCACCATCCGGACCAATTCGGTCGTCCACCCGGGGCAGGGATTGATGGGTACGCGTGTGATCCCGCTGATTATTGAAGAAGCGCGGATTGCGGAGGTGGAACGGATTGCGGCAGCGGACGGACCGCTTGTGGAGGTTAAGCCGTTTAAGAAGCTGCGCGTCGGGTTAATCACGACGGGCAGCGAGGTGTTTAAAGGCCGGATCCAGGACAAATTCGGACCTGTGGTACGGGAAAAGCTGGCTGCCTTAGGGTCGGAAGTCATAGAGCAGCGCTTTGCTCCGGACGATAGCGAGATCATTGTCAGGGAAATACGCAGGTTCAAGGAAGAGGGAGCAGACGCGATTTTTGTCACGGGAGGCATGTCCGTTGACCCTGACGATCGCACCCCGGGCTCCATAAAGCAGGCCGGTGCGCGCATCGTCAGCTACGGGACGCCGATGCTGCCGGGTTCGATGCTGCTGATCGGATATCTCGATGAGATCCCGATCATGGGGCTGCCCGGCTGCGTCATGCATGATCCTTACACCTCGTTTGATGTTCTTTTACCGCGTATTTGCGCAGGAGAAATGATCACCCGGGACGATATTACCGAGATGGGATACGGCGGCTTGTACAATTGCTGAGTTTTTGGCAACGAGCTAATTAGCTGGAAAGGACGATTGCTGTGTTTGGAAATTTAGGCTTCTCAGAAATATTGCTGATCGCCGTCATAGCGCTGCTGCTGTTCGGGCCGAACAAACTACCGGAATTGGGGCGTTCCCTTGGCAGAACACTTCGTGAATTCAAACAGGGAACGCGCGAATTGCTGTCTGATGAAGAACCCGTGCCTCCGGGACGTAAAGACGTCACCCCTGCCAATTCCAGTGTAAAGGAATCTGAACAGCCCCAGGCCATTCCTACGGATCACCGCCAGGATCCCCGCAGACTTCCGGATTAATGAGGTGAAACGACATGGAACAAGATGACGGCATGACACTTGTCGAGCACTTGACCGAGCTGCGTAAACGCATCATCTGGGTCATTATTGTGCTTGTGCTCGGTATGGTGGCCGGACTGATTGCCGCCCAGCCGCTGATCACGTATTTGAAGTCCGTCCCGCCGGCGAGCAAAATCAGCTGGAACGTGTTTTCGCCGTGGGATGCGATTAAATTGTATATGAATTTTGCACTGGTCATGGGGCTGCTGATCACCTTGCCCTTTACCCTGTACCAGGTTTGGGCTTTTTTGAAGCCTGGCCTTAAGCCGATCGAACGGAAGGCCTCGCTGATCTATGTGCCGTTTGCTTTTCTGATGTTTCTGCTGGGCCTCGCGTTCGGTTATTTCGTTGTGTTTCAGATGGCTTTTATATTTACCACTACGATTACCGAGAACCTGCAGCTTAGCGAAACGTACGGCGTGACTCAATATTTCTCTTTTATGTTCAATATCCTTATTCCGCTGGCGCTTGTATTTGAGCTTCCGATCGTCGTATTGTTCCTCACGAAAATACGTTTGCTTAATCCGATGCTGCTCCGGAAGTTCCGCCGCTATGCATACTTGCTGCTGGTTGTCATATCCACCTTGATCACACCGCCCGATGCAGCCTCCGCTATCATTGTATCGGTGCCGATGATCGGGTTGTACGAGTTTAGCGTCTTTCTTTCGGGGAGGATGTACCGGAAGCAGCTGCTTCAGGATCAAGCCTGGGAATATGAGGGAGCCGAAACGGCTGTAAAGTCTGTCGATTGACAGGCTTTTTTGTTTTGTTTCGGAGAATCAGAAGAAGAATTCTTGTCGGAACAAGGCCGTTTCGTTTCAGGCTGCGAATCAGACGATGTCCTGATTTTCGTTCGCATTGCTGTAGACGTTTCCGAGTTTCTGCTGGTACTGTGCTGTTAATTATTTTAGCTGTGATATATATACTCACTTGAAATCATTGTACTGTTCTTCCGTATATTTTGTTCTCCCGTGGTTACAATGAGAGGGGTGTAAAATTGTTGTAAAACCACTTGCAAAATTCATGCGAAGTGAGTATTATAAGAATTGTTGTTAGCACTAAACACATACGAGTGCTAATAAAACCAACCAAAATTTAAAGGAGGCTATTTTCTCATGATCAAACCGTTGGGTGATCGCGTAGTCATTGAAGCCATCGCTAAGGAGGAAACGACCGCAAGCGGAATCGTACTGCCTGACACGGCGAAAGAAAAGCCGCAAGAAGGTAAAGTCGTAGCAGTAGGCAGCGGTACACTCAAAGACGGCGAACGCGTGCCGCTTGAAGTTAAAGAAGGCGACCGCGTCATTTTCTCCAAATATGCTGGCACTGAAGTGAAATACGACGGCCGCGAGCTGCTCATCATGCGTGAGAGCGATATCCTTGCTATCTTGGCTTAATAAGGATTGGTACTGGATATCTTCGCGCTTTATACTTAAGTATTGTATTTTTACTTATGAAAATATCCGAATGGTAAAATAAATGATTCATCAAAATCGATTTAGGAGGGTTTACTCATGGCAAAAGAAATCAAGTTCAGTGAAGACGCTCGCCGCTCGATGCTTCGCGGGGTTGACGCTTTGGCTAACGCAGTAAAAGTTACCTTGGGTCCAAAAGGCCGCAACGTGGTTCTGGAGAAAAAATTCGGAAGCCCGCTCATCACCAATGACGGTGTAACCATCGCTAAAGAAATCGAACTCGAAGACGCATTCGAGAATATGGGCGCTCAACTTGTAAAAGAAGTAGCAACCAAAACCAACGATATCGCTGGCGACGGTACGACGACGGCTACCGTTTTGGCTCAAGCGATGATTCGCGAAGGTCTGAAGAACGTGACTGCCGGCGCGAACCCTATGATTGTCCGCAAAGGTATCGACAAAGCGGTTAAAGCTGCCGTTCAAGAGCTGGCCAAAATCTCCAAGCCGATCGAAGGCAAGCAATCCATCGCTCAAGTTGCTGCGATCTCCGCTGCTGACGACGAAGTAGGCGAATTGATCGCTGAAGCTATGGAAAAAGTGGGCAAAGACGGCGTTATCACCGTTGAAGAGTCCAAAGGCTTTGCTACCGAGCTTGAAGTGGTTGAAGGTATGCAATTTGACCGCGGCTACATTTCCCCGTACATGATTACGGACACAGACAAAATGGAAGCTGTTCTGGAGAACCCGCATATCCTGATCACGGACAAGAAAATCACTAACATTCAAGAAATCCTTCCTGTTCTTGAGAAAGTTGTTCAATCCGGTAAGCAGCTCTTGATCATCGCAGAAGACGTAGAAGGCGAAGCGCTGGCTACTCTTGTAGTGAACAGACTGCGCGGAACGTTTACTTGTGTAGCTGTTAAAGCTCCTGGCTTCGGCGACCGCCGCAAAGCAATGCTGGGCGATATCGCTGCTCTGACCGGCGGCCAAGTGATTACGGAAGAACTCGGTCTGGATCTGAAATCCACTACGCTGGAACAACTCGGTTCTGCTCGCCAAGTTCGCGTAACGAAAGAAAACACGATCATCGTAGACGGCGCTGGCGACAAAAAAGACATCGGCACTCGTATCTCGCAAATTCGTGCTCAATTGGAAGAAACCACTTCCGATTTCGATAAAGAAAAATTGCAAGAGCGTCTCGCTAAGCTGTCCGGCGGCGTAGCTGTCGTGAAAGTCGGCGCTGCAACTGAAACAGAGCTGAAAGAGCGCAAGCTTCGCATCGAAGATGCTCTGAACGCTACCCGTGCGGCTGTAGAAGAAGGTATCGTAGCAGGCGGCGGTACAGCCCTTGTGAACGTATATGCAGCTGTAGCGGCTGTACAAGCTGAAGGCGACGAGAAAACAGGCGTAAACATCGTTCTGCGCGCTCTGGAAGAGCCGGTTCGTACGATCGCAGCAAACGCTGGTCAAGAAGGCTCCGTTATCGTTGAGCGCCTGAAAAAAGAATCCGTTGGCATCGGCTACAACGCCGCTACCGGCGAATGGGTTAACATGATCGAATCCGGTATCGTTGACCCTGCAAAAGTAACGCGTTCCGCGCTTCTAAACGCAGCATCCGTAGCGGCTATGTTCCTGACAACCGAAGCGGTTATCGCTGACAAACCGGAAAAAGAAAAGCCTGCTGTGCCTGACATGGGCGGCATGGGCGGTATGGGTGGCATGGGCGGATTCTAATCCGGCCTGTCCCGTATGGAAAAGCGGCATCCCTTTCTTGGGGGATGCTGCTTTTTTAGTGTACGCCCAGCATGGGCGTCATCTCTAGGGTGAAAGTCCCGAACGGGCTGGCGAGCGCCTACCGTTAGCCAAGGGCAAGGGTGTCGCCGCGAGGCGGAATCTGAAGGAAGCCGGAGGCTACAATCAGAGTAGGGTCTCGGAGAAAGCTGTAGTCGGGGCGATTGCCCTCTCACTGGGATGAAATAATCCCGTTGGTGTGTTTAATCGCCTCCTCGCCTCACCCGGTTGTGGCCAAGCCCACGTATAGGTGAATGTAAAAGCAACTGTGCCTGCATTTTATTCTTAACGAGGGGATGGAAATGCGCTTTATTGGCCTGGATGTGCATCAAAAATATACGGAAGGATGTGAGATCGGCCCAAACAAACAAAAAAGACGTTTTCGGATAGCCAACACGTGAGAGTCTTGGGAGGAGTTCGCCAAAACCCTAGATCCCGAAACTCGAGTCGTCATGGAAGCCACCAGCAACGCCTTCTGGATTCATGCTATCTTATCCGACTATCCCGGACAAGTTGTTGTTGCTAATCCTCTGAAAACCCACGCCATTGCGGAAGCGCGTGTAAAGACAGATGCCCTTGAAGCTCAAATTCTAGCTCAGTTGCTCGCGGCTGACTTTATTCCAGAGAGTTGGGTGCCTAATAAAGAAGAATACCTGACGGAAGTATTTAGAGAAGGTTACGCTGCCGGCAATGGAACAAATCGTTTTATGTTCATCACTGAAGTTATTGGATTTTGTCCAACAAGAAATGAACGCATTAGAAGCAGATTGGTTTGCAAGGGCCAAGAAAAACCCTAATGTACCCTTACTTATGGGTATACCGGGCATATCGGTGTTGAGTGCTTTAACCATCCTTGCAGAAATTGGGGATGTGACAAGATTTCTTTCTCCAAAGAAGCTAGCATGCTATGCCGGACTTGTGCCATCCGTTCATCAATCCGGAAAAACGCGTTATACGGGGAACATAACGAAAGAGGGACGAGCAACACTGCGATGGATTCTGGTGCAATGCGCGCAGCGAGCCATTCAGAGCAAGGGGAAATTACGTGCTTTTTACTTAGGGTTGAAGGAGAAGAAAGGGTATAAGATTGCGATTGTAGCAACGGCTCGCAAGTTACTGCACATCATATGGGCTGTGTTGGTTAGGCAAGAGGAATATAGGGATCTGCGGAAGGACTTGCTGGAGAGAAAGCTTAAGAAGATGCAAAAGCAAGCCGGAGTACGATGCTTCCATGGATGAGCTATTCAGCATGATTGAAAATTTAGAGGAATTTTCAGATGAGCATTCCCTCATATGGTTAGAGGGGACAGGATAAAGTGCACCTGGCATGCAGCTTAAAAGCGTATAACCTAAGGTCGGTTCCGTCAAGGGAGAGCGCCTTGACAAAACCGACCTTAGGTTATGATTGGTTATTAAGCAAGCCAGGGAAAATGCAGGCTGGGTCAAAAAACGAAAATGGCCCGGTCCAGTTTGTTATTGCCATTTTTTGATCCAAATCAAGCAATACATATTTTTTGAACAAGGGACTTGCATGTTTTCATAGGTGAGAGGACGGGGGTTAGCCGCCCTCTCCACTCGATTTGAGGTAAGGGCAGACTTTAAATGTATTGCTCAGTAGTTGCTTTAGGGGTTATAAAAAAAGACCCGAACCGGAATTCGAGTCTTTTTAAAATCAATGGCTATATTACTTTGTATAAGGCAAATAGCGATTGACCACGGCTGCCGCTTGAGCGCGTGTAGCTGTGCCTGCAGGGTTGAAGGTGTCGGCAGTCATGCCATTTATAATTTTGGCATTCAGCGCCGCTGCAATTTCCTTGTGGGCCCATACGATTTGATCGGAATCTTTAAACTGGGCGAGGAGTTCTTTTGTGTGTCCGCTGGTACAATGGTAGCCACATCGGCATATGTAAGTGCACGAATGACGATGGCAGCCATCTCTTCACGAGTCACCGGAGCTGCGGGACGGAAGCTGTTATCCTCATAGCCATTGATCAAACCCGCATAGGTTGCGGTTGAAACCGTATCCGCATACCAGTCCGATGCATCCACATCGTTAAAGTACGTACTGGAAGTAACCGAGGTCAGACCCAACGAACGAACCACCAGTGCGGCAAATTCGGCACGCGTAATGCTGCGCTCCGGTTCGAATTGCGTAGGCGTAACTCCATCTACAATCTTTTGTTCAACTAAAGCTTCGATATCCTTCTTGGCCCAATGCGATGACAAATCGTCGAAAGCGGCGAAAGCCAAAACCGGAGATAACATGGATACGATCATCAGCGCCGCAAGAGCTTGAGCGACTTTTTTCATAACAACGGTTTTCATTATTGTAGTAATCCTCCTATTATAATTATGTTTTCTTACTCGTTTTTAGATTTTCAACCAGTGCTTCTAAATGGATTGCTTCTTTTCAATGGGTTACTACCAAATCGCGCTGATCTAGCACCACATCTCGTTGGGGTCGGGAATTCGCTCAACGTAAACAACGAAGCCTTGCCCTCCCGGTCTTTCAACAAAGAAGCGGTCAAACCAGTTTTGTATACCGCGGTGAACTCCAAGTTCACCGTAACCTTCTTCCGAAGATTCGTCAAGATCCGATGATCCGCGTAGACGCTCATTGGCAGTTTAGGATCTCAGTACTTCCCATCGCTCATCAAATCGGATATTTGGTTTCATTCTTCCTTGGCGAATTGTTTTCAATTTTTGTGTGATGCAGATTGACAATAACGACTTTAACGCCAATTTGTTACAGAAAAATTCGGCCAGTGGAAATCAGTAGTGTCTGATGGGTTCGATCCCCAAGATGATTACCGGCATGTGAAGTTGCCGCTCAAGCTCTTTCATTACAAGCTGCGTTAGCCATGATAATCACAATCTTACCGAGCTAGATTCCTTGGTAATCAATGGCTCGAGCGACATGAATTATCGCAATTTCTGCATTAAGGAGATATTCGGTAATTTGTTGAATTCATTGATTCTGCTTTTTCGAATGCGAATACTGTGCCTTCTGTGATGAGTTTTTCTTTGGTCGGGACCAAGTATACAGAAGGTGCTTTTTATTCAAACCTCACTTTCTTCATTATTGGAATGGCTCTATAGTTTCTATGATTTCCATAAATTTTACTATATCACTTTTAAGCATGATAATGGAAGAGTCTATAAATGCCTAACAGAAAACAAAAAGCCCCTTTATCGGTTCAACCCTTTAACTTTGGACAATCTCGATCGGGTTATATCTCATCAAAACGCAATTTTTTGAAACCGTAGTTCATCACCTAGTCACTTCTACAGGTATTCAGCTGGGGACAGCGTGCTGGAACGCGAATCTTACCAACGTAATTCATTTTGAGAAAACATGAAAGGCGTTGCTACTAAATTACGGGCCGTTGTCCGTTCGAATAATCGGACGCTGTTCGCCGGCAAATACATGGCGTTTTAAAAGTGCTTTATGGAACCAAAGCTATTATTCAAATGGGGTCCGAATCAACTGTGACAGATGAACATCAAGTACGTTTATGTGACCGGTTTTCGCTTCACAAGATGGTTATTGGCCAGTTCGCGCGGTGGATCGAGGGACTTCGCAGATCGTAAAGAAGGATTTGTGGGATCGCTCTCCTCAAAGACTTGCTAAAAAATGTTTCTGCAAGTCTAGGGGCTTTTTTACCAATTGTTCTGCTTGTTATTCTTAAGTACAATGAAAGCGACGTTTCACTTCCTTAGTTTACTTTGAACGAAGAGAGTGTCCAAAGAAATTAGGGGGCTGTATAGTTATCAATCCTCAAGAGCCATTGATTAAATTTGTAAAAATTACCCTTATCTGCAACAATACTTTCATTATCAACGTCTTGTTATATAGGAGTTTATATATTTTTGCTGCACATCTTCTCAACACGAAACTGGAAGCGGTGTTTATGAAAAAACGAATAGATCAGCCACGGTTTTTCGTGACCATTTTTACTGCCAATGGTATTTTACGGATAAAGAAATGGACAGACTTGCAGAATTTTAGAACAGCTTGTTTTTTTAAGCGGCAGCCCGTTCCGAATGAT
This sequence comes from Paenibacillus sp. JMULE4, assembly GCF_013337105.1. Taxonomy (NCBI): domain Bacteria; kingdom Bacillati; phylum Bacillota; class Bacilli; order Caryophanales; family Paenibacillaceae; genus Paenibacillus; species Paenibacillus sp. JMULE4. The sequence continues at coordinate 22,718 of NZ_SGWF01000020.1, read as the reverse complement.
GAGCAACGGCGAACGCAGATGCAAGCAGAACAATAGCATTCAAATACTGATGAGTTGTGAATTTCTGAATGCTCCGGACGTGTGCTGCGTCTGCCGTCAAATAGGTTTTCAATCGGGAGTTGCAGCGTTCTACGCTGGTGCGTTCGTTGTAAAGTTCCTTCCAACGCTTTGTATCCCGATGAGGAACGCTGTATCGCCGGAGATCATCCTTGGCATTGACTTTGACGACCATTCCATAATTTGATGACGAGCAGGCAGCCATGCCAAGCGGACAGTCGACTTTACCCGTGGCATGCGGGCAGCGAAATTTAAGCATATCGCCGTCAGTTCCCCAGTATGTCATCGCATAGCCCATGGAACAGCACGGTGTTCCGTTCGAGGTCATGTCAGCAGGCGGTTCCTTCTCCCCCCTAAGATTAAGGGGAATGATGGCTTGTGCATTGACGTTGCGGGCGGCCTCATAAACTTTCATTTGGTCGTAGCCCGCATCGAGTACGAAAAAGCGCGTGCTCGTCCTGGACGCTGCTTTCTCGATTGGGCTCGGCGCCATTTCTCCATCATTGACGTGCGCCGGCGTTACTTCCAAGGCGATCGGCAATTCACTTTTCGTATCGACCGCCAGATGAATTTTGTAACCAAACCATGTGATTTTATTACCGAAGGAATCAAATTTTGCGCCCCAGTTTGCATTGCCCGTTCGCGCGCTTTTGCGTTTGGGTTGCTTTTTCTCGTAAGCACGGAGAGCGGCGCTGTCAATGGCGACGTTACTGCCATCCAGGATGCCTTCCTGTTGACAGCGTGTGACCAAATCCTCAAAAAGCTGTTTTGCCAAGCCCTTTTTCGTCAGTTCCGCGAAAACTCGGCTTAATGTGGATATGGGAGGGAGCTTCCCGATCCAGCGGAAGACCACACTGATAACGAAACCGGAGATCCGTATCCAAACGATGATGCAATCCCGTAAAGGTATCGATTCCTTCAAGTGGCGCAGCCAAGAGTGCTCGTAGAATACCTTGTCTGCAGTATCCGTCAGCGCCTCGGGGTGAACGGCTCCTCAATTCCTTGGCATACGGCCTCAGATCGAGAGAGCTGAATAAGATGGGCAATCGCTCCTTGGGTTGTGTATTTTTAATAGTTCTTCGAAGGAAAACAGACATACTTGGAGAATATACAAAGTGACTTCCTCCCTTGGTTGTTTTCGGGTTTGGTCACTTGAAAACTTCTCCAAGTTGGGGTGAAGTCCCTTTTTTATGTCTGAAAATCCTTACGGTTCAAGGCCCCAAATTACTGCAAAAGGCTCATTTAAGATCTCGATCTCCTCTTGTAGATCACGATTCTGTTGTTCTAGCTTCTTCAGTCTTTCGTAGTCCACAAACAGTTTGGATTTCTCACCGGTTTTCGCAAACTGCTTTCTCCAAGCCCGAATAGTGCTGACTGGGATGTCTAGTTCCCTGGATACTTCAGACGGTGTTTTGCTGTTTTCTTGCATGTGCTTTACGGTTTGACGTTTAAACTCCTCATCAAAATGCTGACGAATATCTCCCATGACACACCTCGTCCTCTTTATTAGTTTTATTGTAACAGAACGCTTACTACGGTGTGTCCACTTTCTAGTCTACATGCATTTAATGAAAACTATATAAGTATGGTGTTAGTTAGAGTGAAAAATATAATATTAAGAGATTTTACACTAACTCGTTTACTGTTTCGTTGCAATTAAAGTCGAATATAGGTATACTTATTTACGGTAAATTGTAGAAAAAACTACTATATTATCAATGTTGATTACCTTTAGGAGAGGATATTAATAATGCAAGAAGACTTAAAGCTTCGTGATTTAATTGAAATCTTGTGGTCTGGGAAAAAACTATTAATCCTATTGGTAGGAGCTTCAATGTTGATTTCAGCAATATATAATTACGCAATTATTGAACCTACTTACGAGGCAACTTCATTAGTTAGGATCAACAAACCATTGGTTCCTAATGAAAAGAAGGTTAATATTAATCTTAAATCCTTTATTGAAGATATAAAAACGGACGCTTTCGTTAGCGGAATAATAAAAAATTTGAATCTGGATGAAAGTAAATATTCTATTCGTGATGTATCTTCTAGTATAAATGCAGAAGCTATTAAAGATGCGGATCTTATTAAGATAACGGTTAGAGGAACCGATACAAATGTTATTACACAACTAGCAAATACAATTGCTTTCAAAATTGCTGCAAGAATTGAAGTTTCTGACCGCTCAGAAGTAATTGTAGAATCTCAGAACCGTATATTAGAATTAAATGATTTAATTTCTGTTTCTGAGAGTGTTATTACAGAAGCTCGCAAAAATCTCGAAACTACACCAGAAAAAATTGTAACAAAAAAATCATTAGCTGAAGATCCTTATTTACAATCGGTTATTTCAGAAAACTCTAACTTACAAAATAAACAAATAGGGTCTATTGAATTGATAAATGAGGACATTAATCCTGTATACACTAATTTATTAAACAAACTAACTGAGGAATCAGTGAATCTTGCAAAATTAAAAGAAGAAAAAAATGTAATGTTAAAGAAAAAAACAGATAATGAAAAAATTATCGAGGAAATACAAAATATCGAAAACGGAAATAGTAAGGTTGATAAGAGTATACAAGTACTAAGTGGTATGTCAGCTGTATTTATTACACCTGCATTAGATTCTCTTTATCCGGTCTCGCCCAGAAAAGTTTTAAATATGGCATTAACAGCTGCAGCAGCTAGTTTAATAGGCATTCTAATAGTTTTTGTTAGGTTTTATTGGAAAAAAACAGAAACTATTTTGGGAAATTAATATTAAGAAAGACTCATTATAGATAATCTATAAGTAATGAGTCTTTTTGTAATATTATAGGAGGATTTTGTGTGAGTAAAAATCAGAGAATGATAACCAAAGTGGCGCTGGATGTCATAATAATTATTGCATCTGTATATCTGGCTTATTTACTAAGATTTGATTTTGTGATAAAAGATCAGTTTTTGGATACAATTTATTATCCGATTGCTATTGAAGTAATCTTTACGATTTGTTCCTTCTTTTATTTTAAAATATATAGACAAATATGGCAGTATGCTAGTGTCGGCAATTTTTGTCTATTGTTAAAGCCGTTTTTATGTCCTCGGTAATATTCTTTACAGTTCATCATTTATTGGTGTATTACTATTTTCCGACACTTGTTGTACCAAGAACCATTTATATTATTGCAGGAATGATTATTATATTAGGTGTTGGCGGTTCTAGACTTCTATGGAGGATAGCCAGGGATAATCTAAATAAAATACAACCTTATCATAAAAAAGTTTTAATAGTAGGGGCTGGAAATACTGGGACAATGGTAGTTAAGGAACTCATGGGATCCTCGTCGGAATATTTCCCCGTTGCATTTATAGATGATGACCCTAACAAAAATCATTTGGAAATATGTGGGAGACCCGTTGTTGGGACACGCCATGATATTCCATTAGTAGTAGAGCGGTATTCAATCGATATAATCATATTAGCGATGCCATCAGCCTCACGTATTGAAACTAATGAAATCATAGGTATATGTAAAAAACAGGATGTGTAATTAAAATTATTCCCAGAATGAATGATGTAATAAACGGTAAGGTCTCAATAAATACAATTAGAAATGTAAGTGTCGAGGATTTATTAGGTAGAGAACCTGTTAAAATGAATTTGGAAGAGATCGCTGGATATCTAGCGGATAAAGTTGTAATGGTTACAGGAGCGGGTGGTTCGATTGGATCAGAGCTTTGCCGACAAATAGCTTATTATAAACCAAAATCATTGCTTCTTCTTGGACATGGCGAAAATAGTATATATGAAATAGAATTAGAACTAAAAAAAGATTACGCTTCTATTGAAATATATGCAATAATTGCTGATATCCAAGACCGTGACAGGATACGCCAAGTTTTTGAAGAGTTTCGTCCACAAGTTGTTTTTCATGCGGCCGCTCATAAACACGTTCCTTTAATGGAGAGAAACCCTATTGAAGCAATTAAAAATAATGTTTTTGGAACAAAAAATGTAGCTGATGCTTCCGATGAGTTTGGTGTTTCGCGATTTGTTATGATATCTACTGATAAAGCGGTAAATCCAACAAATGTCATGGGAGCTACTAAGCGGATTGCCGAAATGATAATTCAGGCTCTAGATAAACAAAGTAAGACTCAGTTTGCTGCTGTAAGATTTGGAAATGTACTTGGGAGCAGAGGAAGCGTAATACCAATTTTCAAAAAGCAGATTGAAGAGGGTAGAGACGTTACCATAACTCATCCAGATATGATTAGGTATTTTATGACTATCCCAGAAGCTGTCCAATTGGTAATTCAGACAGGTTCATTAGCTAACGGAGGAGAAATATTTATTCTAGATATGGGAAGGCCTGTGAAAATTGCTGACTTAGCTTCCGATTTAATTAGGTTATCAGGTCTTGAACCGGGTAAAGATATAAATATTGTTTATACAGGAATTAGACCGGGGGAAAAACTTTTTGAGGAAATATTATCAAATGAGGAAGGCGCTATTGCAACTAAACATGATAGAATATATAGGTAAACCGTTAGATGTATCGCAAGATATGTTAGTAAAGGGCTTGGAAAAGTTAGAAGCTATTTGTAACGCCAGAGCCATTAGTTCATTAGAAGTAAAAATAGTTCTTAAGGAATTAGTACCGACTTATTGCTTTAATACTGAAACTCAGGATAAGAATATTATTGTATCAGAAGCATTACGTGCATCATTAGAAATGGTCGCTTCATTAGACAAAAAGGCCTAGAATAAGGAGTTTTGTATGTATAAAAAAGAGAAGACCAGAGTGAATGACGAAAAAAATCTATAGTGTTTTGGCTCCTTCTATTGTTTGTTACTTTGTTTCTGATCATAGCACCTTTTCATAAAGGATTATTCAACGGGGGACAGCATGTGTTTGAGCGGCCAATTTACACTACTGTAATTTGGAGTTCTTTAGCACTATTCCTTCTTTTTCTAAGTAATATTAGTGATTGGAAAAAAAACAGCTTCGACATGAAAGCTAATTTAGTTTGGATAATTCCTTTATGTTATATGATTTCACTGATTCAAGCTGCATCACATTTCTCAGCTGTAAATGTACTATTCATTCACATCACCTTTGCTATGTTTTTCTTAGTATCGGCAAAAATTACGATTAATAAAATTGGCTACTTACTGCTACCCAACATTCTGCAATATTCAACTTATATCGTTGTGATTTACGGTTTTATGAATTGGTTTGGTAATGCTCATTACCAAGATGCAGTTTTCCAAAATAGACTTACAAGTGTTTTTCAATATCCTAATTCTTACGGGGCCTTTCTTATAGGGGCTTTAATAAGTTCGTTATTTTTAATAGTTAATGCGAGAAAATGGTATGATGCGGTAATTCACTATTTAATGCTTGTTCCAATATTTACCTCGCTGTTTTTGACATTATCGAGGGGCTCACTGATGATATTACCTTTTGTGGTGATCATCATATTATTAATGATGCCATTGTTTAATCAGGTTTTAATATTGGTAGGTTTGATACTGTCAGGTATTGCATCACTGCTGATTTTGAATAAACTAATGAACATCGGTACTCAACTTCATCAAACATTTAACGTAGAGCTATCCATGTCTGGGTGGGCAATATTAATAGTAACCTCCATTGTGGTTTCATTAATATTTATAGGTATTAATATATTAGGTAAAAAATAAACATTACTAAAATTAATAATTTAGGTGGGAGATTTTCGAAATATATAATACCAAGTTTGATCTTATTGTTTATTTTAATGTCCATATATTTGTTGTTTGGTAATTCAAAACTTGTGAGTTTTCTGCCTGAATCCATAAGAGAAAGAATTGAGGCCACTAGTCTCCAAGATAACAGTATATTAGCGAGGACTACCTACTATAAAGATTCTATTAATTTATTTTTGACTATCCCATAATTGGTGCTGGCGGAGGGGGATGGTCCAGTTTATATCAACAATACCAAAGTTACCCCTATACAAGCAGACAAGCGCACAACTTTTTATTGCAATATCTAACGGAGATAGGTTTATTAGGTATTCTTGCTATAGTTTTCTTTATTTTATTTATCTTTATTAGATATATAAAAAATATAATCTGAAAATTAATGGTCAAGAATCGGATAAAACTGAAGTTGGCTCAGTTCATGTTTTCTTCTTATTTTCTGTTTCCATTTTGGTACATGCTTTGTTAGATTTTGATTTAAGTTTTTTATATTTAGCCGCTGTAGTATTTTTGTGTTTCGGTGGAATGTATGCCTATAGCGCAAGAAGCGGGGATAATAATAAAGCTATAAATACTACTAACAAGGATATTAGATGGCCATTTTATATATCAACTAGCTTATTACTGATCGTGTCTATCAGTTCATTTATTTATGGTATTAAATCTTTAAATGGTAACACATATTTTTCAAAAGCTTTAAATGAGATAAATCAACAAAGAACGGACTTTAATTTGATATCAAAATATGTAGATAACGCTATAGAGTCAAACCCAAATCATCCGGAATATGCTTTGCTCAAAATTAATTTATTAAAAGAAGCATTTATTCAAACAAAAGATGAAAAATTCCATGCCTCTGGAATGAATCTGATTGACTCTATGATAGATCAAGAACCGTTCAATAAGCAATTGATTGAGCAGAAATTCAACTATTATTTGCTTATGGATAAGAAAGACGAGGCTCTTCAATATTTGATATCCGAACAACATAAGTTTAAATGGGACATAAGCATGTATGAAAACATCGTTGCATTGAACTTTGATTTAGGTAATGAATTTAGAAATCGAGATAAGTTATCTGAAAATATTTTTTGGCAAAATAATAAAAAATATTTGAAGACATATTGGCAGTAAAACAAAATCTTGATGAAACGTTAGTTGATTACCAAAAATTTGAAAGTAGAAACTTTAGGATTACTCCTAAAATTGCCTTAGTACTCGGACAGATTTACTACATTGAGGGAGATTATGATAAAGCATCTCAAGCTATATATACGGCTTTATCTAATGATTTTAATGTGGAGTTTAATCGAATAATGGCTAGATGGTATTTGGCTTCCTTATTAAAACAAAATAAACAAGATGAAAATTGATGAGTGATCTATTGGAAAAAGATCCGAATGAACAAGTGCAAATTGATACATTATTAAAAAGTCAGTTTTAATCAAGGGAGTTGTTAATTAAGGTGGTAAATTTTGCGATCATTGGATGCGGACATATAGCCAAAAAACATATAGAGTCGATTCAAAGAACTGAAAATGCGAATTTAGTAGCCGTATGTGATAACGATTCTCTAAAGCTTAAAGAAATCACTACAACTTTTTCAGTTAATGGTTACCTTTCTGTGAATGAAATGCTTGATAACCAACCTGAAATTCATGTCGTTAATATCTGTGTTCCCAGCGGCTTACACGCCTCTATTGCAACCGAAGTTGCTAACAGGAAAAAACATGTAATATTAGAGAAGCCTATGGCTATAACGTTAGAAGATGCTGACTCGATTATCGAGGCTTGTAAACGCAATGATGTAAAGCTAACAATTGTCCATCCTAATCGTTTTAGGCCGGCATTTATTGAGTTAAAAAAAGCGCTGGATGATAATTTATTTGGTAAATTAAGTCACATTAATGCTACAGTTAGATGGAATAGAAACCAAGAGTATTATGACCAGGCTGCATGGAGAGGGACGAAAGAAATGGATGGCGGTGTATTAATGAACCAAGCCATTCATAATCTCGATATTATGCTTTGGATGATGGGACCTTATACAGAAATTCAAGCATATACTGCCACTCAAATCCGTAATATTGAATCTGAAGATGTGGCTGTAGCTTTGATCAAGTTTAACAATGGAGCTATAGGAGTCGTTGAGACTGCAACAACAATCTATCCTAAAAATCTGGAAGAGTCAATAAGTGTATTTGGTGAGAAAGGAACAGTAATCATTGGGGGGCCAACCGCGAATTGGATCAAGAATTGGACATTTGAAGACCAAAGCGTTGAAGTGAGTAACTCCATAATCAATAAAATAAATGAGGATCCTTTTGGAGTATCTGGTCATCAAAAAATAATAGAAGATATGATCGACGCAATAATTAATGATAGGGCTCCAATAGTTTCAGGGGAAGAAGGCCGGAATGCTCTGAAATTGGTAAAGGATATTTACAAGGCCGCTGAAAGCAAGTCCTTAGTTTATTAAAGGAGTAGAATGACATGTCTAATAAAGTAATTCCATTACTTGATTTAAAAGCACAATTTAAAAATATCAAAGATGAACTTACTCAAGTAGTTACTGAGGTACTGGAAAGCGGCAATTATATTATGGGCCCTTATGTTTCAGCGTTTGAGAAATCAGTCGCAGAGTACTGCGGGGTTAAACATGCAGTTGGAGTTGCAAATGGTACGGATGCTCTATTATTAACTCTGGATGCCCTGGGTATAAATAAAGGTGATGAGATCATTACTACTCCTTTTACCTTTTTTGCAACGGCCGAAGTCATCTCGCAAGTTGGAGCAACCCCGGTATTTGTAGATATTGAGCCGGACACATATAACATAGATGTCTCTAAAGTTGAAGCTGCTATTACAGATAAGACTAAAGCAATTATTCCTGTTCATATCTTTGGACAACCGGTTGATATGGATGAATTAATGCTCTTAGCTGCGAAACACAATTTATTTATTATAGAGGATGCTTGTCAAGCCATTGGATCGGAATATAAGAATTTCAAAATAGGTTCTTTAGGACATGCTGGAGCATTTTCATTCTTTCCTACAAAAAATTTGGGTGGATATGGCGACGGCGGGATGATCGTTACTAATGATGACGTTCTTGCCGAAAAACTTAGAATATTGCGTGTACACGGAAGCAATCCGAAATATTACCATAAATTAATTGGTTATAATAGCAGATTAGATGCCCTTCAAGCCGCAATGTTAAATGTTAAGTTAAAGTATATAGATAGTTGGAATAATTCTAGAATAGAAAAAGCGGAGTATTATAACGAAAAGCTGAAACAGTTACCTATTAAATTACCATGTGTGAAACCGGACCGCAAGGCTGTATATCATTTGTATATCATTGAAACGGATTATAGAGATGAGCTTTTGGAATATCTTCAAAAAAATGGCGTTTCTTCAGGGATATACTATCCCGTTCCCTTGCATCGTCAGACTGTGTATTTTGATTTAAATTATGATGTCGGAAGCTTGCCGTACTCAGAAAAGGCGTCTAATGGCACCTTAGCTTTACCTTTATATCCTGAATTAAGCATAGAAGATCAGGATTATGTAATTAATACTGTAACCAATTTTTTTTATGAAAAGGTGATGTAACTGTGATCAACAAGAATGAAATTGAGCTTTCGCCAATGGCAGTTACACTTATTCGAAAATTTGAATCAAGAAAAGCTACTGTAGGAGTAGTAGGACTAGGATATGTTGGACTGCCTTTGGCCGTTGAAAAAGCTAAGGCAGGATATGAAGTCATTGGATTCGATGTTCAATCAGCTAAAGTGGATATGGTTAATGAAGGGATAAACTATATTGGCGATGTTATAGATGAAGATCTAAAAATCCTGGTTAAAGAAAGAAAGAATTTAAGAGCAACATCGGATTATTCATTTATTAATGATGTAGATGCTGTAGCGATATGTGTACCTACTCCACTTGATATATATCAGCAACCAGATACACAATACGTTGAATCTTCAGCTAAAGAAATCGCGAAATACCTTAAGCCGGGCATGTTAGTTGTATTGGAGAGTACCACTTATCCGGGTACTACGGAGGAATTAGTAAAACCTATATTGGAGCTTTCTGGACTAAAATGTGGTTTAGATTTCTTTCTAGCCTACTCTCCTGAACGAGTTGATCCTGGTAATAAAAATTATAATACGAAGAATACCCCTAAAGTAGTAGGAGGGGTTACTAAGGAATGTAGTTTGGTTGCAGCGGCTATGTATAGATCCGTTTTAGATGGAGAAGTTCATATAGTATCTAATCCAGCTGTAGCAGAGATGGAAAAGATATATGAAAATACGTTCAGGAATATAAATATAGCTCTTGCAAATGAAATGGCTATTCTGTGTAACAAAATGGGTATCGACATATGGGAAGTTATTGATGCAGCAAAAACTAAACCATACGGATTTATGGCATTCTATCCAGGACCAGGGTTAGGGGGTCATTGTATTCCAATTGATCCTTTTTATTTAACTTGGAAAGCTAGAGAGTATAATTACCATACGAGGTTAATTGAACTTGCAGGTGAAATCAACAATAGCATGCCTGATTTTGTTGTTACTCGTATAATGCATATTCTAAATGAAGAGAAAAAACCACTTCATGGTTCGAAAATTCTTGTATTAGGAGTTTCCTATAAAAAAGATATTGATGATTATAGAGAGTCACCTGTACTCCCTATATTAGAACAGATTCGTGAAGCAGGCGGCAAATTCGAAGTGGTTGATCCCCACATACGAAAGTTTAAGTTGAAAAAAGATGTAATTGAAACTGTAGAACTAACTAGAGAGCGGCTTAATCATGCCGATCTGGTACTTATTGCAACAGATCATTCGAATTTTGATTATCCCATGATTGCCCGAGAGTCTAATATTATATTCGACACAAGGAATGCATTAAAAGATAAGAAAAACGACGCTAGAAAGTATTATAGACTGTAGTTAGGGGAAATAAGTGTGAAATTAGCGAATAAAAAGATTTTAGTGACTGGTGCCGATGGTTTTATAGGATCCCATCTAACAGAAGAATTGGTAAGACAAGGTTGTAGCGTTAGAGCGTTTGTATACTATAACTCTTTTAATTCTTGGGGATGGCTCGACCATTCACCAGCGGATATTAAAAATCAAATAGAAGTATTTGCTGGTGATATTAGAGATCCATACGGAGTTCGAGAAGCCATGAAAGGTTGCGATGTCGTTCTCCATTTAGCAGCATTAATTGCTATTCCTTATTCATATCATTCACCTGAAACTTATGTAGATACTAATATTAAGGGTACTTTAAATGTGGTACAGGCTGCAAAAGAATTAGGGATCGAGAAAGTAGTTCATACATCTACAAGTGAAGTTTATGGTACAGCAAAAATAGTACCTATTACAGAAGACCATCCACTTAATGGACAGTCACCTTACTCAGCTTCGAAAATTGGCGCGGATCAAATAGCCATGTCCTTTTTTTCTTCATTTAATACACCTGTTGCAATCATTCGCCCATTTAATACTTATGGACCGAGACAGTCTGCGCGAGCCGTTATCCCAACAATTATAACTCAAATTGCTAATGGTTCTAGAAAACTTAAGCTTGGAGCTACACATCCTACAAGGGATTTTAATTATATTAAAGATACGGTTAGTGGGTTTATTTCTGTTGCAGAGTCAAATCAAGCAATAGGAGAAGTGATTAACATTGGAAGTAACTATGAAATATCAATTCATGATACTGTACAATTAATAGCAAAGTTAATGGGAACTGATGTAGAAATTATAAGTGATGCAGAACGGCTACGTCCAGAAAAGAGTGAAGTTGAACGATTGTGGGCTGATAATACCAAGGCAAAGAACATTGTTTCTTGGACTCCAAAATATTCCGGTCTTGAAGGGTTAACAAATGGATTGAAGGAAACGATCGATTGGTTCACAAGAGAAGAAAATTTAAAAGCTTATAAAGCAGATGTGTATAATATATGAGCCCACTTTTTAATACTGACAATGTAATAGATGCCCTTCGTAAAGTGTTGCCCACGGAACGTAAAATATCATTGCATGAGCCGCATTTTAATGGTAATGAATGGACGTATGTAAAAGAATGTTTAGATACCGGATGGGTATCATCTGTAGGGAAATATGTTGATGAATTCGAATTTAAATTAGCGGAGTTTACAGGGGCTCAGAAGGTTGTTGCTGTTGTAAACGGGACAGCCGCGCTTCACATTGCATTAAAACTGCTTGGTGTTGAACAAAACGATGAAGTACTATTGCCCGCGTTAACTTTTATAGCTACTGCAAACGCAGTTCAATATTGTAATGCTATTCCTCATTTTATAGATTCTGAAGAAAAAACTTTGGGAATAGATCCTCGAAAATTATCTGATTATCTAAATGAAGTAAGTTTGATAAAAGATGGTGTTTGTATAAATAAAATCACCGGAAATAGAATCAAAGCGGTAATAGCAATGCATACATTCGGTCATCCCGTAGATCTTGACCCTCTTATTGATGTTTGTCAACGTTATAAGCTAGAACTTATAGAGGATGCTGCAGAATCGCTCGGTTCTTTTTACAAAAAAAGACATACGGGTACTTTCGGGAAAATCGCTACAATAAGTTTCAATGGTAATAAAGTTATTACAACGGGTGGTGGCGGAGCTATACTAACGAATGATATTAACTTGGGCAAGATGGCAAAGCATCTAACGACTACAGCTAAAGTTGCTCACAAATGGGAATTTTTCCATGACCAGATCGGATATAATTATCGTCTTCCGAATATCAATGCTGCTCTTGGTTGTGCCCAATTAGAACAGCTCCCGTCGTTTATTGAGAAAAAAAGAAAATTAGCTTTAATGTACCGTGCCGAATTTTCGGGTATGGATGGGATATCCTTTTTTACGGAACCGGAATTTGCTCGTAGTAATTACTGGCTGAATGCTTTAGTGTTGGATAGTGAGAATGCAATATATAGAGATGAACTGCTTGAAAAGACGAATAATCTTGGAATTATGACAAGACCCGCATGGACTACAATGCATAAATTACCTATGTTTCAAAATTGCCCTCGGATGGATCTGTCTACAGCCGAAAGTTTAGAAAGTAGATTGATAAATATTCCAAGCAGTTCTTTTTTGGGGGATTGACAAAAGAATCAATTTGAAGGGGGTGAATACACCCTCTTCAAAATTTTTGGTTTAATAAAGACATCGATAAGTGCGAAAGTGTTTTATTGGGAGTAGTTAAATGAACAGTATACAGAAATTGAAAATATTAGCGGTTAAATTAAAAAAATCAAACTTTTTAAAATTGTCTTCGGTGTATACTTTAAGTAATTTAACCAATGCAGCTATTCCTTTTTTGATGCTTCCGATTTTAACAAGGTATTTAAGTCCAGAAGAATATGGTTTAGTGGCAATATTTAGTTTATTATTGGCATTTTCTTTTCCGATAATAGGGTTGAATTTACTAGGAGCTATTAGTAGGCAATACTATGATTGTGAACAACACGTATTTGCTAAATATATATCCAATTGCATAATACTATTATTTGGTAGTGCCGTATTATTTTCTATCTTGATTTTTTTATTCTCCAATCAGATAAGCAGTTTTATTCAATTTCCTGTTAATTGGTTTTGGGCTATAATAATAAGTTGTATATCTCAATTTTTTGTTCAAATCCTTCTTGTTGTTTGGCAATTAGAACACAAAGCTGTTTTATATGGAATTTATCAAATATCATTAACTTTATTGAATTTTACTTTGTCCGTATTTTTGGTTATTGGTATTGAAGTTGGCTGGGAAGGTAGAATACTCGGACAAACTTATGCGTTTTTAGTTTGTGCGGTTATTTCTGTAATTGTATTATATAAAAAAAATTGTTAGTATTGAATTTTAATTGGTTTTATATTAAAAGCGCATTGAATTTTGGAATACCTTTAATTCCCCATTCCATTGGGGCCATTGTTATTTCCATGATCGATAGGCTGTTTATTGCCAAAATGGTTAGCCTCAATGAAGCTGGTCTATATATGGTGGGTTATCAAATAGGAATGATTATAGGGATTATACAAGATTCCTTTAATAAAGCATGGGTTCCATATTTCTTTGAAAAATTAAAGCAGAATAATATATTAATGAATTTGAAAATAATTAAAATAACATATATATACTTCATTGGAATACTTTTATTTTCGATAATTTTTTCCCTTTTAGTCCCTAAGATCCTAAATATAATTGTAGGTGAAAGTTACATTAATGCAAGTAAATATGTATTTTGGATTTCCTTAGGGTATGCATTTGATGGAATGTATAAGATGGTTACAAATTATATTTTTTTCGTTAGAAAAAATCATATCTTAGCCTGGCTAACTTTTGTAACAGCTGCCTTGAATATTATATTAAATTATTTCCTCATTAAAATAAATGGTGCAGTCGGTGCCGCTCAAGCAACGGCAATTTCATTTTTTGTGAGTTTTATTATAACTTGGTTTGTTTCTTCAAAAATCTATAAATGCCATGGAGTTTAAGGAGAAGTGAATCAAATGAACTATCTCAAGAGAATTGAAAACAGTAACAACGTTAACGATGTATGTTTAAAAAAAACTCCATTTTGGCCATTGTTGCGAATGGAATTTTATATATCAATACTAAAAAAGATGCGCTGTCTAAAGGTGATGCACCATATCAAAAAAACAAACTTGCTTTAATTAAATCCATATTTTATGGATATAGAAATTGGTTTAAAAAATATGATTATATGGCATTCTCAGATACTTCAGAAAGAAAGAGGATGAATAATAAGTATCAAAACAAGCTACTTGATTTTATCATAGACGAAGTTGGAAACGACAAAGTTCTTTTGGTAGAAGATGCGAATCCATATCATTTGAAACTTCATGAAGTATATACAAAGAGAATAGTTTCCTTTTCTGGTATTAAGGTATTGATATATGCTCTTAAAATGTTGATTAAAACTTTCAAGATTAAAATAAAAATCGATGGAACTGAAGTACTTGATAAAATTAAGAACGATAATAACTTAGATATAGATTATATTTCCCTCTCCAGACATCAGTTAACATATTATCTTTGCATGAAGTTGCTTTTTATCCTTTATAAACCTAAGGCTATTTTTGTCACCGATCATTATTCTAATTATCCTTTAATCAAAGCGGCTAAGGATTTGAAGATCAAGGTCATTGAATGTCAACACGGACTTATATCAAGAGAGCATCCGGCTTATAATTTTGATATTAATATTAATTCTAGCTACTTGCCTGATTTTTTGTTATCCTTTGGTGATTATATTGTAAATACATTAAAAGATTCCAGGATATTAGATGTAACTCAAATTGTACCAGTAGGCAGTTTATATTTAGAGTACATGAGAGAATATTATAAACCGAAAACCGAAATAAAATCTCTATTTAACAATTATAAAAAGTAATAGGTGTAACATTACAATGGACTGTCGAAAATCAGTTAATAGATTTTATTAAAAAAGCAGCAATTATGAATGAAGAGATTTGTTATGTATTAATTCCAAGAAATAAAGAAAATAGTTATGAAAATATTGCGCTGCCTAGAAACGTTATCATTAATCCTTGTGAAAATTTTTATGAAATGATATTATATGCCGACTTTCATGCAACAGTATATTCTACTTGTGCTATAGAAGCACCCTCTTTAGGAATTAAAAATATTATGATCAATATAGATGGTCTTGCAAAATATTGGTTTGGTGAAATTCTAACGAACTCTTTAACAACTGAATACGTTAATACACCTGAAGAGTTTGTTGATTTAGTTAATTCTAATAATAACTTAATTTCAAAAGAAGAAAACATGATATTAAATGAAACAATTGTTAAGTTAAATTATAAAGATAATATCCGAAAATTTCTTGAAAATGTTTTAAAGGAGAAATCAAATGATAGTCATAATTGATTATGGTATGGGTAATCTGGGATCAATTTATAATATGATTAAGAAATTGGGTTACAATTCTGTGATTTCCTCTGATATTGAACTTATACAACAAGCTACAAAGTTAGTGTTACCAGGTGTTGGAGCATTTGACAATGGAATTAACAATCTGAATAAGTATGGTATTGTGCCAGTTTTAGAAAAGCAAGTAATTGAAAAGAAAGTTCCTATTTTAGGGATTTGTCTTGGTATGCAGTTGCTGACAAATAGTAGTGAAGAAGGAAATTGCAAGGGTTTAGGATGGATTAATGCAAGTACAATAAGGTTTAAATTTGAAGATTCAAAATGAAAGTCCCGCATATGGGATGGAATTATGTTAACATAGTTCGAAATAATGAATTATTTAATGATAATACAAATGAAAGTCGGTTTTATTTTGTACATTCATATTATGTTGTTTGCCACTCACCCAATGATGTTGTAACTACAACAAAATATGGACATGACTTTACTTCATCCTTTCAGCATGAAAATATATATGGCACTCAATTTCATCCGGAAAAAAGCCACAAATTTGGAATGAAAATATTCGAAAATTTTTTGAAGTTGGTGTAAAATGCTACGAACTCGTGTAATTCCATGTTTATTGATGAAAAATAACGGACTTGTAAAAACTATTAATTTTAGCAATCCTAAATATCTAGGAGATCCAATAAATACGGTAAAAATTTTCAATGAAAAGGAAGTAGATGAACTAATTCTTCTAGACATTAATGGTTTTCATAATGCGGAACCGAACTTCAAGATGATATCTGAGGTAGCTAGTGAATGTTTTATGCCATTGTGTTATGGTGGGGGTATAAAAAACTAGAAGATGTCAAAAAACTTTTTAATCTTGGGGTTGAAAAAGTAGCGATTAACACTAGCGCGGCTGAAAATCCAAAACTGATTGAAGAAACCGCCAAAGTTTTTGGTAATCAAAGTATAGTTGTTTCTATTGATGTTAAAAAGAATTTTTGGGGTAAATATGAAGTTTATACTCATAACGGCAAAAAAAATACCAAGCTTGATCCTGTGCAATATGCTGTTCAAATGGAAAGTTTAGGCGCGGGTGAGATTTTTCTAAACTCAATTGATAAAGATGGAACAATGAAAGGATATGATATTAAGTTAATTCAAAAAATCACATCAGCCGTTACTATACCTGTTATCGCATGTGGCGGTGCAGGGAATTTAAACCATTTTTCAGAAGCGATAAAAGATGGAGGAGCATCTGCTGTTTCGGCAGGTAGTTATTTTGTATTCCAAGGTAAGCATCGAGCCGTATTAATTAACTTCTTGTCAAACGATGAGATCAACTTGATTAATAATGCGAAGTTGTAGGGGGGAAAGATATGAATTATGTGAGATGTTCTAGATGTATTATGGATACTAGCGATCCTGATATTACATTTAATAATATGGGAGTTTGCAATCACTGTATAAAATATGATAGACTGAAAATTTTGTTGGATGATAAAAATATTTATAGCGAAAGTAAATTGGAGCAAATTATAGAAAAAATAAAAAAGGATGGAAAAAATAAACAGTATGATTGTATTATTGGTGTAAGTGGGGGCGTTGATAGTACTTACGTTGCATATAAAGTAAAGGAGTATGGATTAAGACCTCTTGCTGTACATTTGGATAATAGTTGGAATTCGGAATTAGCTGTAAGTAATATAGAAAAAACTTTAAAAAAATTAAATATTGATTTATATACACATGTTCTTGATTGGGAGGAATTTAAAGATTTGCAACTTAGTTTTCTTAAAGCTTCTGTTCCTGATATGGAGATTCCAACGGATCATGCTATAGTTTCATTACTTTATAAAATGGCCGCAAAAGAAAAAACTCGGTATATTATTATGGGAACAAATATTGCCACTGAAGCAATTATGCCTAGTAAATGGGCGGCAGGGCATACGGATTGGATGTATATCAAGAGTATTCATAATCAATTTGGAAAAAGTAAATTGAAGGACTTTCCTCATTATAGCATGTTAGATTATGCTAAATATAAATTAGTATATAAACAAAAGGAGATTAGCTTATTAAATTATATTAATTATAATAAAGCAGAAGCAATGGAAATTATTGAGGAAAAATTAGATTGGAAAAATTATGGTGGAAAACATTTTGAGTCAATATATACTAGATTTATTCAATCATACGTTTTACCTGTCAAGTTTGGAATCGACAAAAGAAAAGCTCATCTTTCAACTTTAATTTGCTCTGGACAAATGACGAGAGAAGAAGCTCTAAAAGAATTAGAACATGATAGTTATCCATTAGAAAAAGTAAACGAAGATAAACAATACGTTTTGAAAAAATTTGGATTAAGTGAATCTGAATTTGATCAAATATTAAATTCGCCTAAGAAATATTATATGGATTATCCTAACATGACAACTACACTTACTTATAAAATTGGGAAAAAGCTATATGAGATTATTCGTAAATAATTAATTAGGTGTGGATAACTTTGTATGAATTTAGTTATTATTTTTTTGTGGTTATTACATTGATTTTATACTTATTTTTGTATATTTTTTCAAATTAAAGATTATTAGTTATAGTAATTTATTGTATGCTTTTTCTTTTATTTTCGTTATACTTCCTGGGTATGAAATATCAATGGGAAATTTCGATACTA
This sequence comes from Paenibacillus sp. JMULE4, assembly GCF_013337105.1. NCBI lineage: Bacteria > Bacillati > Bacillota > Bacilli > Caryophanales > Paenibacillaceae > Paenibacillus > Paenibacillus sp. JMULE4. The sequence continues at coordinate 4,291 of NZ_SGWF01000020.1, read as the reverse complement.
TTCCGTTGGATCTTAAGAGAGGATTCGACAGTGATATTTATTTACTGTACCTATGTTATACTATTTTTCTCCCTTTTGGTCTACTAATAGGAAATTTATTAGGACGAAGGGTATATGTTTATACAGTTGAGAATCGAAATATCGATCTAAGGTTTTATATTCTAATAGCATTTGTTTCAGTCTATGCAATATTATATTTTATGTGGTTACCCGATATTCCCTTAAATAAAGTGTTGCAGGGTGCTATAGATTTTGCAGAACTTCAAGTATTGAGAATAAGTATTACTCACCAGCTTGGAGAAATTGAAAACTTGCCCTTTTTCTTCAGATACTGGCGAAACTTTATACAAAGTTTCACGCTAATCATTTTTGTTTACACAGTCTTAAAAGTTAAAGAGATTCCCCAGAAAAGAATAGGGCATTATTTTCTAGTGTTATTACTTTTTTGTTAACAACATATTGCTTTACTTTTACATTGGAAAAAGCACCGTTTATTTTCGTGCTTATAGCAACATTTTTAGTGTTTTCTTTTGATGCAAAGCTAACTATTAAAAAAATTATATTTAGTATACTGGCAGCAATGATAGCGTTATTTTCTATGTACATTTTATTCATGGGTGTAAATACAGGAAGCATTATAGAATTAATCAAATTGCCCTTTATAAGAATATTCAATCAGTCTTCTGCTACTTATGTTCAAATTAATTATGTGCGACAGGAAGGTTTTTTATCCATCAACGGAATATACATGCCTTTAATAAGCAGTTTGTTAGGTATTCAGTATTTTGATATAAGTCAATGGGCATATAAGATTATTTATGCAGGGTATGCAGATTTAGGTGCTGTTGGTACTTCTGGAGGTATGTCTTTAACGGAATTATATTTTGCTTTCTCGTGGTTTGGTGTGCCTCTGTTTATAGGTTTTGTTATGATGTATGGCTTAGTGGATTCAGTAATGCTTAATACAATTAAATTTAATACCGGCAAGGCTAAGTTAATTAATACGGCATTTTATATAGCAGTTAGTTCTTTTTATTCACTAGCTTTAGTTGGTTCTGTCTTTACTTTCTTTACTTTTCCGACGATATTAAATCCTTCATTATTTTTTATTTGTATGCTTTATATTTATTTAATAAACGTGACTAAAATAAAGATATATATAAAACGGTAGTTAAGAGGGGATGTTTATGTATATAAAAATGATACTAACAAATGGATTCGATCCAGACCCTCGAGTGTATAAAGAAGCCAAGGTTCTTGTTGATGAAGGGCATGACGTTGAAATATTATGCTGGGATCGCGAGAGTAAATACCTTGAATCTGAAATTGAAGTAAGCGGAATAAAAGTAAAAAGATTTCATTCGTATAGCAGATATGGTGGAGGGTTGAAGCAATTAAAAAGCTATATATCTTTCATTAAGCAGGTGCAGGCTTATTTAAATGAAAAAAAAATAGACATTATACATGCTCATGATCTTGATGGTGCAATAGTGGGAGCTATTTTGAAACGAAATTCAATGAAATTAATTTGGGATATGCATGAGTTTTATAATGGCTTCAATTATTCGCTTATTAGAAAGATGATGAATCAAATAGCAGCGAGCTATTGTTTTAAAAAAGCAGATGGTTTTCTTTTTGTTGTGGATGAACAGAATGAAAAGTATGCTAAATTTATCAAACATAAACCAGTAATAACCATACCGAACACAGCTGAATTTCAATTGCTTGGAAATATTGAAAAAACGCAGTCACAAAAAACCAGAATTGCTTTCATAGGTGCAGTGAGGGATTTTGAAAGGCTTAAATTGCTTATGGATGTTGGAGAAAAATTTGAAAATATTATTATCATGATTCACGGAGCAGGTACTGCACTTGATCAAATTATGCAAATAAAAGATAGTTATAGTAATACGATTGTGACCGGCAGATTCAGTTACGACCAAATTCCGGATTTATACAAAAATACTGATGTAATTTATGCGGTTTATGATGTTACTCAAGAGAATGTTCGTAATGCTTTCCCTGTAAAAGTATACGAGGCGATAGTTTCTGGGACACCTGTTATTGTCAGCAAAGATACTTTAATAGGGAAATTTGTTGAAGACTATAACATCGGGTATTCAATCAACTGCAATAGTCATACGGAGCTTATTAATGTTCTTAAAGAGATTCAAGATAGAAATAAGTTTGAAACAAAAATTGAAGCAGTAGACAAACTGAAACAAATTTATACATGGGAAAAAACAAAACTTTCTCTAATAGATTATTATCAAAAATTTATAATATGAGGGCATAAATAATGGATTTTATCAGGGAAGTTTCTGTAATACTACCGGTTTTCAACGAAGAAAAGCATATAAGTGGCGTTTTAGAGTCTCTTAATAACCAAGATTTTGAAGGATTCATTGAAATAGTTATCGTGGATGGTAATTCATCCGATAAAACACTTGAAATAGTTAATGAAATGAGCAAAAAGCTTAAACAAAATAGAATTATTAAAATATATAGTAACCCTAAAAGATATATTCCCATATCATTAAATATTGCTTGTCTTAATGCATCTTTTGATACTATAGTCAGGTTAGACGGTCATACGTACGCACCTTCAAATTATGTTAGTGAAGCTATTAAGTCTTTGGAGAGAATTGATTTTAATGGAATAGTGGGCGGCGTTTGGAATATAAAGCCAAATAATGAAAGTGATATTGCTAAAGCTATTTCCATAGCGGTTAGTCATCCTGCTGGTGTAGGCAATGCATTATATCGAACTTATAGAGAAGTTAATAATGAACTATTGGAAGTGGATACGGTTCCCTTCGGAGCGTTTACAAAGCAAACATGGAAAGCTTTAAATGGTTACGATGAATTTTTACTGGCTAATGAAGATTATGATTTCAACTTTCGTGCTAAAAAAATGGGATATAAAATTGTACTTAACCCATCAATAGTTTTAGAGTACTTGTCCCGTCCGTCTTATGGAACTTTATTGAAACAATATTATAGATACGGATACTGGGTATCTAAATTTCTTATAAAACATAAAGTTTTTCCAACTGTGAGAAAGCTGGCTCCAATATCATTTTTATTTTTATTATCGTTATTTTGCTTTGTAAATTTTACTGTATGTACTGCGATTTTATCCTTCTATTTGTTTGTTATTGCCGCGATATCTTTACACTTGGGATTGATTAAAAGAAAAAGTCTGAAATTATCGTTGCTTCTTTTCCCGATTTTTCCGATCCTACATTTTTCATATGGAATTGGAAATCTAATAGGTCTAATTAAGAGTGTAAAAATTACAACGAGTTTTAAATTCCTCGATTATCGAAATTAAGGATGAATTATATGAATATATTAATTACCGGAGCCAGTGGTTTTATTGGAGGCCACTTGGTGAAGGACTACTCTAATTATAAAGATACCAAAATTGTCGCTTTAGGAAGAGACTTTAAGCATAATAATAATCCCCCAAATGTCATGTATGTTTCAGTTGATTTATTAGATTCCGTACAACTAGAAACAGCTTTAGAAGGAATAGAAGTAGATATCATTATACATTCCGCGGGCCAAGCTCATATTTCAAATAGTACATCAAATCAAAAGTTATTTATAGATAATAATATTAAGGTAACGGAAAATGTATTAGCGATTTCCAAGATTAAGAATGTAAAAAAATAGTATTTATTAGTTCTGTTGCAGCATTAAATTTAGATCCACAGGATTATTACGGTAATTCAAAAAAAATGCGGAAGAGCTTATTTTGGAGTTTTGCAGTAAGAATAGTATTAATTTTATAGTAATTAGACCGGTTATGGTTTATGGAGAAAATGATATTAAAGGAAATATGTATAAATTAATTAAGCAAATTCATAAAGGTTTTTTTCCATTACTAAATAAAGGGAAAACAAGAAAAAGTACTATCTATGTAAAAAACTTAACTTCTATTATTATAGAAGTATGTCAGTCTGAAAAGTATAATGGTAAGTTTATTATTGCTGCTGACAGTGATGTATTGACTATGAAAAATATTTGCTTTTTTATTAGAGAACATTTAAACACAAAATGTTTTTTTGTTTATTTACCGAAATTTACTGTCCATATTTTAGTTTTTATGATAGGGTTACTACAACAATTGGGTTTGGTTAAGGGTATGAATAGTGGAAGTTTAGAAAAATTGGTCATTGATACTGTTTATGAGATTGATGAGCATAGTGATGAGTTAATTAAAATGTTCCCTTCACCACGGAACAAGGTCTAGCTAGAACTGTAAATTGGTATAAAAAATTCTTTT